>DASVEP010000149.1:0-42186 GCA_036380475.1 Candidatus Dormiibacterota bacterium | reverse complement strand
GACCACGGTCGGGATCGCGAAAACTCAGGCAACGTCGCGATCTGCCTCAAGGAGGCATCGTTCCATTTCTTCGGCCAGGACGTGAGGTCCACTAAGACGACGGTTTGGTGCCGCGCGGTGCGGTCGCGATCCTGATCATGACCACGATGCCCCAACCGATCACTGCGTAGACGACCAACGCCACCAACGACGCCGTCTCAAACGTGTTGGTCCTCGACCCGGTGTCGCCGAAGATCCCGGTGAACGGGGCGACGAAGACGCCGCTGACCTGGTAGATGCCGTGAACGAAAGATGACGACGCGGACGCGCCAAGCAGCTTGCCCAGGAAGCGAGCCGCAATGAGGATGTCGACGGCGCCGACGATGAATCCGACCAAAGCGGCAGCGCGGAAGTTGTACGCAGGCTGCTCGCCCATCGATGCACGCTCGACGGGTGCTGAAGCGGCCGCGGGAGCCGATACGGGAGCCGGTACGGGAGCGGGAGCGGAAGCGGGTTGCTGAATTGCCATTTAGTAATTCACCTCTTTCCGCCACGATGGCTCAGCGGACATAACAAAGTCAGCAACTGCCTTCCCTGGCGGAGGGCCCAAGATGTGGTTCTGTGAGCGTATCCGGGCGCTGGCTTCCTGCCTCGGGCGTGCTTGCAGCGGCTTCGCTGGCGCTGACCGGGCTGATCTCGCCGCCCCCTCCGATCGCGGGAGCGCCGGCGGCCGATATCAGCACCTATTACGCCCTGCACCGGGCCGGCCTGGAGATCGAGAGTCTCGCCGACGGCATCGGGGTGATGCTGCTGGTCGTATTCGCGGCGACGTTGCACGCTCGAATCGGCAGCGTTCCGTCCTTGACCGCGTTCACTGCTTCGGCAATCGTCGCCGCGTCGACGCTTGCACAGGTGGCGGCCTTCCACGCGCTTGCCTTCCGCCCAAACCCCGACCCGACCAGAGCTGCGCTGCTCAACGATCTGCAAAGCTTTTCTTTTCAGGTCACGACGTTTCCAACGCTGCTGTTCCTTGGCGCCGCGAGCGCCGCGATCCTGGGGTCGGCCGCGCTTCCTCGATGGCTCGGATTCGCCGCCGCAGCCGGCGCGGCCCTACAGCCGGTCGCGTGGATCTCATTCTTTGCACCGTCGGGGTTGCTGGCGGCCGGCGCCCTACCCGATATCGTCGCCTTCGCCGCGTTGCTGGCGTGGCTTACTGCGGCGTCGGTGACGATGGTCGCTACGTCGCGATCGGGACGAGAATGACCAGCGGTATCACGCGCCGAGTTTGAGACTGATAGCGATCGTACTGCGGCCAGATCCGGGTCATCTCGGGCCAGAGCCGGCGCCGCTCTGTCTCAGACGCAAGTCGGGCATTTGCGGCAAAACGCTTCGTGCCTATCTGGACCTCTACTTGCGGACTGGCTTTGAGGTTGAGCAGCCACGCCGGTGGGGTGTCGCTGCCACCCTTCGAGCCGACCACTACGTAGGCGTTGGCGTCGCGGCGATAAAGCAGAGCCACGCTGCGCTGCCGCCCGGTCTTGCGCCCCGTGGTCCGCAGCATGAGCATCCTTGTTCTGCCGAGGCGGTGGCCGATGCGACCACCCGAGCGCTCATACACGAACTGATGGAGCGCGAGCGCACGCAAGCCGATCGCGCGATCGAGCGGGGTCATCGGCACGCGCCCAGCGTACGCGCCCTGTCAGCAGCAACAAAGAAAAAGGCCCCGCGGGGGTAGATCCGCGAAGCCTTACGGTTGGGGAGGAATGTCTATCTACGCGCTAGCTTTCCGCGGCTGGTAAGAGCTCGGAACAAGACCAGCAGGATGATTGCGCCGACAAAGGCCGCAAGCAGTCCGCTTATCGTGAACGTGCCCGTGCTCACCGGCAGTCCGACCAGGCTGGCGAGCCAGCCGCCCAGGAACGCGCCCAGGATGCCGACGATGATGTCCACCAGCAAGCCCATGCCCTTGCCGGTCAACACCTTGCTGGCGGCGTAACCGGCGATGGCGCCGACGATGATCCAGATCAAAATTCCCATGTGCTTCTAAACCTCAATACCGCCCTGCGGCGATGAATACGGGTGGGTGGAACTCTTCGCGTTTGGCCTCATCGAACGCTTGCCATAACGCCGTACGCGGCCAGCGCAAGGACGACAGAGCCGGCCATGATCACCGGACCGATCACCGCCAGGAGCTGCTTGAGCTGGCTCCGCCTCCGGCGCTGGCGCAAACGGCCCAGCCTCGACTCCAGGCTCAACAGCGGATAACTCGACGAGTGACCGTACATTCAGGCTCCTCCAGGGGTTGGCATAGACGAGAGTTGGACGCCGGAGCGAGACCTTTCGCGGAGAGAGCCTCATGGCTTTCCTGTCGCGGCGAATCTGGCGGAACGTTTCCGTTATCGCCAGCATCGGCCCAGAGCCGTAACAATGTCAGCAATAGGCCCCAAGCGTGCCCTACCAGTCTCCCTCTCGACGGAGCGCCGCCGGCCTGCCGTCAGGGTCGTAAACCGTGCGATACAGCGGCTCGGCCCACAGCCGGGTCAGCCGCGAAGGCTGGATTCGGGGATGCGGCCTGACCCTGCCCGGCGGCCGCTCCCCGCGCTCGCCGTCGAGATGCCAGCGGTCCAGTTCGAGCGCAGCCGCCCGGAACCTCGCCCACGCCTCGTCGGGGTCGAGCAGGTCTCGATCGTCGCCGTCCGCGCGCCCCAGGTGCTCGCGCCACAACTTCAGCCGGAGATCGCGAGCGAACGTGCGAGCGCCATCGCCGAGGCCGGCAGGGTCGCCGGGTTCCCGAGCATCCCTTTGCTCGTCGATCACGGCGCACGCGATCTCGGAGTCGTGGCTCCACGACCGACGATTGAAGTTGTCCGAACCCACCGATGCCCAGACGTCGTCGATCACGCTGACTTTGGCGTGGACATAGACGGGGGTCCCGGCCAGGTTTTCGATGTCGTAGATGGCGACCCGATCGGCTGCGGCATCGAGCAGCACCCTGATCGCGTTTTCTCGGCCTACCTGGTTCGGTCGCAGCGTCAGAGCCGGGGCCTGGTCGAAGTACCTCGGCAGCACCGCAATGACGTGCAGGGACGGGCACGCCATCAGCGCATCCGCGAATGTTGCCGCCACCTCGGCCGACCAGAGGAACTGGTCTTCGAGGTAGATGAGCCGGCGTGCTCGCCGGATGGCCTTGCGAAAACCGCGCGCAACGCTCCTCTCGCCTTGAGGAGCGAACGGGTAGCCGCCCCGGCGATTCGCGTACGTCCGCAGCACCTGAACGGCGTGGGTTCCGGCCGGCGCCGGGTCGGGGGGCATCGCGGGCAATACGCTCGCCTTTCGATGCGTGTGCCGCAGCAGGTCGTGCAAGATCCCGAGCGGGTCCCGGCTCAGAGATCCTCGGTCGTCCCACCGCTCCCGGAAAGAGAACTCGAGGTCCCCGACCGCAGGACCCTGGACCGCGACCTGGGCGTCATGCCACGGTGGCCTCTCCCCGTACACCGGTGCCATCGCCTGCCGCTGCCGGTCGCCGTGATGGTCGGCATCGTCACGCCGGCTGTGGCAGAGGTCGATGCCGCCAACGAAGGCGATGTCGCGCTCCGAGCCCGCCGCATGGCGGATGACGACCAGCTTCTGATGATGCGAGCCGCCGAGTCGGACCCGCTGGTCGAGGAGGACCTCGGCCCCGGCCTCGTTGCACTGCTCTCCGAGGTGCCGGTTCTCTTTGGCGCTGAAGCCGAGCCGATCCAGGTGGGAGCGCCAGAGCAATCCCTTGACGATGACGCCGCGGCTCGCTGCGGCCGCGAGGACGGTGCCGATCTCCGAATCAGGATCGTCGCTCAGCAGTTGGTCAGGATCGCCGCGCCAGTCGGTGAAGTAGACCCGGTCTCCGGCGCCAAGGCTTCGTATCGCTTCCAGGAGCCGGCCGAAGTAGGTGGCTCCGTGCACGAGCGTTTCGACCGTGTTGCCGGTGCTCCAGGCCAGACCGTCCGGTCGCCGGCGGTCGAGCCTGGTGAAATCGTTGCCACGCTCGGCGGCCGAGAGAAACCAACCCTCGAGGACCGCGGACTCCCTATCCTCCGGTGGCATCGCAGAAAGATACCCTCACACGACGACGCGACCGGCCGGCTGTTACAGCAGTTGTTATCACGCTGGGTCCACTCTGGTAGGCCGGATGAACCTGATAACGCGTACGAGCCGGCCATCGGACGTTTCAACCGAAGGCGGTCGGTACGAGCGATAACGAAGCTGGAGGCGTGAGCTAGACATGGCATCAACACAGACCGGCACCGGCGCCGTCAAGCGAGCCGCAGCGAACCCCGTGCTCGAGCTTCTCGAGCGACTCGGGTATGCCGTCCGCGGGGCCCTGTACACCGTGATGGGGCTGCTGGCCCTCGAGGTCGCCATTGGCAGGGCGGGGGGTCAGGCCACCGACCTGACCGGTAGCCTCGTTTTCCTGGTCGGCAATCCATTCGGAAAGATCGTCCTGATCGTCGCCGCCGTGGGCCTTGCCGCGTATTCGTTGTGGGGGTTCATCCGGGCGATTTATGACCCGCTTCACCGCGGCAGCGACGCGTCCGGCTACATGGCCAGGCTTGGGTTCGTGACCAGCGCGTTGTCCTATGCGGCCATCGCGTTTCTTGCGCTCCAGCTCCTGCTCGGATCCGGTGGCGCCTCAGGCGACGGCACCCAGAAAACCGTTGGGTCGATCCTCATACACCCAGGCGGCGGGTGGCTGACGGTCGCCATCGGCCTCGTCGCCATCGGAGTGGGAATCGGGCAATTCATCGAAGCCTATCGGGCTACCTTTGCAGGCGACCTGAAGGGCGCCGAGATGAGCGCATCCGAAAGAAGACTCGCGGTCGGCCTGGGCCGCTACGGCATGCTCGCTCGGGGAATCACGTTTCTGGTCATCGGCTGGTTTGTCGTCCAGGCCGGAGTCCACCACGACCCGTCTCAGGCGCAAGGGTTCGGAGGCGCGTTCGTGTTCCTGCTGGCCCAGCCTTTCGGGCGCCTGCTGCTGGGATTCGTCGCGCTTGGATTCGTTGCGCTCGGCCTTCACTCGTTCGCTTGCGCGCGCTGGATCCGCTTGATGGGCAGCTGAGGTTGGCAGCAACCACGAAAGCGCTTTCCGCCAAAAAAGGCGCGAAGCCGGCGAAAAGCCTTTTGATCCTGAGCTCGAAGGCAGGCTCGATGACACCCGCGATCGAGGCCAAGCTGCGCACTGCGTTCGCGACCAGCCAGATCGTCGAATTCGATCCGAAGATGAACCTCGAGCAGCTGGTTTCTCCGACGGCCTTGATCATCGTGGCAGGCGGCGACGGCACGATCGGATGGGTGGTGCGCCGGCTCGCGGATACCAAGCACCCCCTGGGAATCCTCTCGCTGGGTACGTTCAACAATTTCGCCAAGTCGCTGCACATACCGACCACCGTCGATGGAGCGATCCGAGTGGTCAAGACGGGCAAACCTCATCCGATAACCCTTGGACGGTTGAACGGAAAGGTCTTCCTGGAGGCTGCTGCGATCGGGCTCTTCGGCGAGACCATCGCTGCCGGCGAGTCGGCCAAGGACCGCGCGTTCGGAGCCTTCGCCGAAGATGTGAAGCACATCGCCGAAGCCCGGCCCTTCAAGTACGTGCTCACAGGCGACATACGCGGCAGCGGCAGCTGCATGTCCCTCGTGTTCACCAACACCGCGTCGATCGGCTCGCAGATGCCGGTCAGCGACAAGACACCGGTGGACCCGTACCTGGAACTCTCGGTCCACGCAGGCGCCAGCCGCACGGACATCGTGAAGCGGGTTCTGGCGCGCGCGGTGCTGTCCAAGCATCGCGAGGGAGGGTTAGGCCAGGTCTTTCAATTCAAGAAACTCGAAGTGACGACGACGCCCAAGGTTCGGATTTACGCCGACAACGTACAGCTTGGGCGAACGCCCGCCACGATCACGGCCGCCCTGAGCGCGTTGAAAGTCGTCCTGCCGCGATGAGCGCGCTCCCGAAGCAGAGCTCGGGGGCTGCCGGCAACGCGAAGCAGGCTGCTGCCGAAGTCATCGCCGGGCGGCCCGGGCCGGCGTCCAGGCGCTGGCTCGGCATGACGGCCCTGGTCGTCTTCGTACTCTTCGCAATCGACACGTTCCTGGTCGTACAGAACGAGGTGCTTCCATTTGACGTCCCAATCGCCAGGTTCATCCAGCAGCTCAACTGGGGACCGCTCGTCTATCCGATGGGGTGGATCAACGCGAGCGCGGGTATCTGGCAGGTACTGCTCGGCGCCGTCGCGATCGTCGCGCTCTTCATATACGAGCGGCGCGCCGGCTGGCTCATGCTGATCGGCAGCATCTCCAGCCTCCTCGACAACATCATCAAGCTGGTTGTCTCGCGTCAGCGGCCGCCGGCCGACATCGTCCACATCCTCAGCCCGACCACCGGGTTCAGCTATCCCAGCGGGCATGCGGTGTTCTTCACCTGGATGAGCTTCATGATCGCCGTGTCGATCGCGCCGAAGGTCCGCCCGACCCTCCGGCCGATCCTGTGGGCCTTCGCCGGCATCGTGATCGTGCTCACATGTATCGCGAGGGTTTGGGCCGGCGACCATTGGCCGAGCGACGTGCTTGGCGGTGTCCTACTCGGTATCGGCTGGTCGGCGTTTGTGCTGTGGCTTCCCGAACGCTGGCTGCCGTCGCCTTCCTTTAAATGGTTTCAGGGGCGTACCGGATAACTGCCGTCATGAACGTGGCCGGCGCCGGCGCCGAGCCTTGAACAGCCAGGCCCAGAACGTGCCGATCCCGATTCCGATCACCCCACCGACCGCGGCGTCGCTGGGAAAGTGAACGCCCAGGTGCACCCTCGACACGCCGACGCTCGTGGCCAATGTGTACGCCAGGGGCGCCGCTCGCGGGTAGAAGAAGGCGAGAGCGGTGGCGGCGGCGAAGGATGAAGCGGTGTGGCCAGACGGGAACGAATGGTCGGGCGGCCGTAACCCGACCACGTGCGCCTCGCGGTTGACGAAGGGGCGCACGCGCCGGAACAGCGGCTTCACCCGCTGCTGGACGACATAGGTGGCCGAGAGTGAAGCGGCTGCCACAGCGAGGCCTGCCCGCCTGCCCCTGGAGCCGCCGAGGATCGCCAGCGCGGCGCCTCCCGCCACCCATCCAAGGCCTTCGCCGAGGTCGGAAAGGACGCTCACATAGCGATCGCTGGTGGTCGTATGCGGGAGGCCATTGATGAGCCCGAAGAGGCGCCGGTCGATCCCGGCGGGAGCAGGCGGCGCGACCACGACGGCGACCTTGCCGGCGTCCATCTGAACCGCGAGCGGGCCCGCTTCGACTACCGTCTCGGCGGCTTTGGGATCCGCAGGCTTGGGATCGGCCGCCGGCGGCTTGCGCGGTGGTCGGGCCCCGCCCCCCGACGCCGGTTTCCGGGACGGTGTCACTGGATGGTTTGGTTTGCCGCTGGGTCGACGTTAGGCGCCACGATCGGAAGTGTGATCGTAAAGACGCTGCCCTCGCCAAGCTTGCTTACGAGCGCGAGCCGGCCTCCATGGAGCTCGGCGAAGCGTTTCGTGAGCACAAGGCCCAAACCCGTACCGAGCTGCTGGCGCGCGATGTTGGAATCGAGCTGCCTGAAAGCCTCGAAAAGATGCTCCTGATCTGACTCAGTGATTCCGATACCTGTGTCGGCGACGAATATCTCGACTGTGTCCGTAAGCCGCCGCGCGCCGATCTTCACGGTGCCACCTTCAGGTGTGAATTTGACCGCATTCGAAACGAGATTCAGCAGCATCTGCTTCAACTTACCCGGGTCCGCCGGCACCTGACCGGCCCGCGCTCCATCCGCCTCGATCCGGATTGCCTTCTTCGCGGCCATCGGTTCCATGGTGCTCGCGACGCTCTGCAAGGCGTCGGCGATCACCACGGTCTCGATTCGCAGCACCATCTTGCCCGCCTCGACCTTGGAGAGGTCGAGGATGTCGGTGACCAACCCCAGGAGGTATCGCCCGCTGGCGTTGATCTGGGTCAGAAACTTCTGCCGGCTCGGCGCGTCGAACCTCTCGGCGGTGTCGCTCACCAGCAGCTCCGAGAAGCCGATGATCGAGCTGAGCTGGGTCCGAAGCTCATGGCTCATGCTGGCCAGGAACTCGCTCTTGTGTAGAGAGGTGCGCACGAGCTCGACGTGCAGGCGCCGGGTGGAAAGCAGGTTTCTCACGCGAAGAATCACCTCTTTCCGGTCGAGCGGCTTGGTCAGATAGTCGTCTGCTCCTTGGTCGAGGGCCTCGTTGCGGGCGGCCTGCCCAGAGTCGCCGGTCAGTATCACCACAGGCAGGAAACCCTGCCGCTCCCGGGCGCCTTTGAGCCGCCGGAGAATCTCCAGGCCACCCATCTGGGGCATGTGCAGGTCGAGCAGGACGATGTCGGGAGCAAACTCGTCGAAGACCCCCTCCGTCTGCGTCGAGTCGCTCAGACCTCGAATCAGGGTGTCTTCGCCGGCCAGGAATCTGGTCAGCATCTCGATGTCATCGTCGCTGTCATCGACGATCAAGACGCGGTGACTCACGTTTTGGCCTCGAGCACCTGGCGAACCCGGGCAAGCAGAACCGGCTCGGTGAACGGCTTGTCGAGGAGCTTCAGCTCGAGCGGAAGCGTGCCCATGACGCTTAGCGAAGTCTGCGCAAAACCAGACATGTAAAGGACGCGAAGGTCTGGCCTGGTTTCGACGAGGCGTGGCGCGAGCTCGTTGCCCTGCATCTGGGGCATGATCACATCGGTCAAGAGAAGGTCGATGTGGCCCGTGAAATCACGCGCCAACACGAGTGCGTCCGGTCCGTTGGCAGCGACCATGACCTTGTATCCGTTCTGGGTCAGGATCCGGTCGACAATCTCACGCAGGTCGTCCGAGTCCTCCACGACGAGGACCGTCTCGGTGGCCCTCGGCCCGGGCGTGGACGGGGCAGCCTCGTCGGCGATGTGCTTCTGGTCCGTGGCGGGCAACAACACGGATACGCGCGTGCCCAGGCCCAGCTCGGAGTACACGTCGATATGTCCGCCGGCCTGCGTCACGATGCCGTACACAGTGGCCAGGCCGAGGCCGGTGCCCTGTCCCCTGGGCTTGGTCGTGAAGAACGGCTCGAAAGCGTGTTCCAGGGTGTTCTTGTCCATGCCGGAGCCTGTGTCACTGACGCGCAGCCTCACGTAGCGCCCAGGCTTCAGGCTTGGTCGCGCCGCCGCGAAAGCCAGGTCGACGTCGACGTTTTCGGCGTCGATGGTCAGCTTGCCGCCCTTCGGCATGGCGTCGCGCGAGTTGACGGCGAGGTTCGTGACGACCTGGCTCAGCTGCCCGGAATCGATCATGACCGGCCAGAGGTCAGGGCCCGGGGACGCGACGAGCTCGATGTGCTCGCCGAGGGTGCGCTGCAGCAATGGCGCGAGCTCCATTAAGACCGAGTTGATGTTCATCGGCCGGGGTTGAACCACGTCCACTCGCGCAAAGGCAAGCAGCTGGTGCGTCAATCGCGCTGCGCTTTCAGCAGCCCTCTCGATGCGCTCGATGTCTTTGAGCACCGGGCGCCACCGCTCGCCGCTGCCGCCCTCCACCTCTGCAGTGAGATTGGCCTTGACGAACCAGCTGAAGTTGAGGATGACGCCGAGCAGGTTGTTGAAGTCGTGCGCCACACCGCCGGCCAGCTGGCCAAGGCTTTCCATCCTCTGGGCCTGCTGAACCCGCTGCTCCAGCTTCCGCTCCTCGGTCAGGTCTTGCGCCATGACGTAACGGGCAGGCCTCGCTCCGAAGGTCAAAACCTGGCTCGTGATCCGGGTCTCCATCACGGTGCCGTCCTTCTTTCGGTGCAGCCACGGACCCGACTGCCACATGTCCCCGACAGTTCGGATTGTTTCCAGGAATCTAGGAATCTCCTCCGCGGGGCGGATGTCGTTGACGGTCATGGCCAGGAATTCGTCGCGCGTATAGCCATAGCGTTTGATCGCCGCGTCGTTTACCGCCAGGAAGCGCAGCGTCTCGAGGTCGAATGCCCACATCGGCTCGGGGTGGCCGTTGAAAAGGACCTCGTACTTGGAGGCGGTGTTGTCGAGCTCCAGCCGGGTGGCCTCGAGCTCCCCCACCTTCTCGAACAGCTTCGCGGTCACCAGGCGCAGGTGTTCGACGTCAAACTCGGTTTCGGGCAGCGCGTCGCTCGCGTCATCGAGCACTGCGTCGCCACGCAAGGCCAGCGCGACGGCATCCAGAAAGACCTGCGGCTCGTACGGCTTGATGATGACCCTTTGAACGCCGATCTGCGCTGCAAGCCGGCGCACCTCGCGATCGAGATAGTGCGCCGTCTGCATGATGATCGGAATGGTCGCCGTGATCGGATTCGCACGCACGGAGCGGGCCAGGTCGTAGCCGTCGATGGTCGGCGTGACCACGTCCGCGATGATCAGGTCTGGAATTTCCTTCCGGATCAGGTCCAGCCCTTCCTGCCCATCGGCGCAGCCCATCACCTGATGGCCGCCGTGTTTGAGAAGAATCGTCGCTAGCTGCCGATCAGTAGCGCTGTCATCGACAACGACCACCCTGGCCATTCAGGCTCCAGCCGCGAGCGCCGAGGGCACGAAAAAGGCCTTGATCTGCGCGGCGAACGTGGTTGGCTCGATGGGCTTGGCGATGTACCCGTGAAATCCGGCCTTCAGCACGCGGTCGCGGTCGCCGACCATCGCATAGGCCGTCACCGCGATTCGAGGAATCGACTTCAGCTCAGGATCCGCGCCCAGAATCGCGGCCGCCTCCAGCCCGCCCATGCGGTCGAGCTGCAGATCCATGACGATGACCCGTGGGTGCTCACGGCCGGCAATTGCGATCGCGTCGGCGCCGTCCGTGCAGGTCAGCACCGTGTTACCCGCGGCTCGCAGCAGATAGGCCATCAGGTCGCTGCTGGCTTTGTTGTCCTCGACGACCAGGATCAAGTTGTCGTTACTGCTCAACATGGTCCTTCGGGACGGTGAAGCTGAAGGTGCTGCCCTTGCCGAGCTGGCTGGTGAACTTCATGGTGCCGCCCAGGAGCACCGCCAGGCGCTGGCATATATAGAGCCCGAGGCCAGTACCTTCTCTGGGCGTGCTGCCGTCCTTCTTGACCTGCTCGAACGCTTTGAACAGCTTGGCCTGATCTTCTTTTCTTATCCCGACGCCGGTGTCGATCAGGTCGAACCGGACATGCGGAAGGCCGTCGATCACGAGCTCGTGAACCTCCAGGCGGACCTCGCCGGTGTTTGTGAACTTGATCGCGTTGGCGCTGAGGTTGATCAAGATCTGTCTCAGGGCGCGGCGGTCGGTTGTGATCGACACGGACTGAGTAGGAGCGACCACGTTGAAGCCGATGCCTTTATTTCGCGCCAGCGGGCTCAGTCCGCCTGCGACGTCTTTTGCTACATCAGCGGAATCGAGCAGCTCAAAGTCGCCCTCCCACTTCCCGGATTCGATTTTGGCCAGGTCGAGGAGATCGTTGATGATCGACAGCAGGTGACGGCCACTCGACTGGACCGTCTGCAGCTGCTCCTCCTGCTCCGGGTTCAGCGGGCCGGGCAGCTTCATGAGCAGCGTGCCGGTGAAACCGATGATCGCGTTCAACGGCGTTCGCAGCTCGTGGCTCATGCTCGCCAGGAAGCGGTCCTTGGCCTGGTCGGCGCGCTCCAGCTCCTGGTTGGTTTCCTGCAGCTGCCGCTCGAAGGCCTTGCGCTCGGTGATCTCGCGCACGGCCGCGAAGATGCCCTGCAGCTTGTGGTCGGGGTCGAACAGCGTGGCGGCGTTGTACACGACCACGGTTTCCTCGCCACTCCGGCTTAGGGCGGTGAGCTCGTAGTCGGTGACCTTGCCTTCGCGCAGGGTCTGGCGCACGCCTTCCTCAGCGACTGCGGGCTCGGTGAAGTAGTTCTTCAAGTCGGAACCGATGAGCTCGTTGCGCCCATGGCCCGTGAGAGCTTCCATCTGCTGGTTGACGTCAGTGATCACGCCCACCGCGTCGGTGCTGACCAGGGCGTCGATGTTGGACTCGAACAGCGAGCGCGTATAGACCTGCGAGTCGCGCAGCTGTTGCTCCAGCTGCTTTTGAGCGCTGATCTCGCGGGCACCGGCGAGAATCCCCAGCGCTTTGCCGAACGCGTCGGAGAACACACCGGCGTTGACGCTCACGGAGATGCGCCGGCCCTGGCGGGTCACGATCACCAGCTCGTAGCCGATCACGCGCCCTTCGGCAAACGTCTTGGCCGCACCGGCCGCGGCCTGAGCGGGATCGGTGAAATAGTCGTTGAACCGCGAACCGATCAGGTGCTTTCGCGTGTACCCGCTCAGCCTTGTCGCTTCCTCGTTCACATCTGTGATCACCCCGTCGGGCGCGATGGCAAACAGAGCGTCCGCCGAAGCTTCGAACAGGGACCGGTTGTAGACCTGCTGCTCGGTCAGCTGGGTTTCCAGCCGGGCTTTTTCAGAGATGTCACGCATGGAGGCGAAGATGCCCTCGATGTGGCCGTCCGGCGCGCGGAAGACCGAAGCGTTGAACGAGATGGCCGCCTTGCGGCCTCCCTTGGACTCGAGGACGAGCTCGTAGTTGGTCACACCGCCCTCGGCGAGCGTCCTGCGCACGCCCAGCTCGGCGTTGTCTGGCTGCGTGAAGTACCTCTTGAAGACGGACCCCATCAGCTCCTGCCTCGCATAGCCGGTCATGCGGCACATCTGCTCGTTCAGGTCGGTGATGAAACCCTCGGGGTCGACGATGACCAGGCCGTCTCCCGAAGACTCGATCAGGCCGCGGAGGTAGTTCTGCTGCTCACGCATCTGCTCTTCGAGGCGCACCCGGTCGGTGACATCGCGGACCGAGGCGAAGATGCCGCGCGCGACCCCGCCCGAATCCCTGAACACGGATGCGTTGAACGTCACCTGCAGGTGGCGGCGCGTGCGCGAGACCATCGTGAGGGCGTATTCAGTCACCACGCCCTTCTCGAAGGTCTGCTTCACGCCGGCGCGGGCGACTTCGCGCTCGGTGAAGTAATCGGCGAACTGGGTGCCGTTGAGATCCTCTCGTGGGTATCCGGACATGCGGCACATCTGGTCGTTGACGTCGGAGATGAACCCGTCGGGATCAACCGTGATCAGGCCGTCGCCAGAGGATTCAATCAGTCCGCGGAGGTACGCCTGCTGTTCCCTGAGCTGCCCCTCGAGCATCCTCTGCTCGGTGATGGTGCGCGCCGCAGCAAACACGCCCTGGAGGCGGTTATCGCGGTCGAAGAACGCGCTTGCGTTGTAGCTCACCACCGTTTCCCGGCCTTCCTTGGAGCGGGCGGTCAGCTCGTAGTTGGTGACCTTGCCCTCGCGGAGCACGAGCCGGATGGCTTCCTCGGCGCGTTCTGGCTCTGTGAAGTACGTCTTGAAGGCTGAACCGATCAGCTCTGCTCGAGGGCGGCCGGTGAGAGCCACCATCTGCTCGTTCACGTCGGTGATCACGCCCAGCGGGTCGGTGGTCATGATGCCGTCGACGTTCGATTCGATCAGGGAGCGCGTGTAGACCTGAGTGTCGCGCAGCTGAAGCTCGAGCTCCTGCTGGTCGGTGACATCGCGGAACGAGGCGAAGACGCCACGCACGACGCCGGCGGCGTCCCGGAAGACCGCGGCGTTGAACGAAACCTGCAGCTTTCGGTCGTTGGCCGCCTGCATGGTCAGCACGTAGTTGGTGACCAGGCCCTTCTCGAAGGTCAGGCGCACGCCGTCGATAGCGCGGTCGCGCTCGGTGAAGTGGTCCGGGAACATCGAACCCACCAGCTGTGCGCGGGTCCGCCCGACCATCTTGCAGAGCGTCTCGTTCACATCGGTGATCCGCATGTCGTCGTTCACCGTGACCAGGCCGTCGCGTGAGGCTTCGAAGAGACCTCGGTTGTACGCCTGCTCCTCGGCCAGCAGCTTCTGGAGGCGCCCTTGCTCTGTGATGTCGCGGGCCGACGCAAAGATTCCGCGCACCTTTCCCCCCTGGTCTGTGAAGGTGGCGGCGTTGAAGGACACCAATTGCTCGTGGCCGTCCTTCGTGCGCAGGGTGAGCTCGTAGTTCGTGAGGGCGCCCTTATCCAGGGTGTCGCGCACGCCGGCGGCGGCGCGCTTGACGTCGGTGAAGTAGTCCTGGAAGGCGCTGCCGATGAGCTCCGTCCGCTCAAAGCCGGACATCTGACACATCTTTTCGTTGACGTCGGTGATCGTCAGCATCGGATCAACCATGACGAGGCCGTCGAACGACGCCTCGATCAGACCGCGGTTGTAAGCACGCTCGCTCAGGAACTGCGCTTGCAGCACGGCCTGGTCGGTGATGTCGCGGGCGGAGGCGAAGATGCCGCGGACGTTGCCCACATGGTCGCGGAAGATCGAGGCGTTGACCGACACCTGCAGCTGCTGGCCCGTCCGGGTGAGCAGCGTGAGGACGTAGTCCTTCACGGAGCCTTGATCGAAAGTCTCCTTGACGCCCGCGGTCGCACGCTCGGGCTCGACGAAGTAGGTAGCGAACGCCGTTCCGAGCAAGTCTTCGCGCGCGTAGCCGGAAAGTCGGCACATCTGCTCGTTGAGGTCGGAGATGAGACCCTGCGGGTCGACCATGACGAGGCCGTCGAACGAGGCCTCGATGAGCCCTCTCAGGTAGTTCTGCTGCTCTCGCAGCTGCTCTTCCAGCTTTTTTTGTTCAGTGATGTCGCGCGCGGCCGCGAACACGCCCTGCAGCTTGCGGTCGCCGTCGAAGAAGGCCGTCGCGTTGTAGCTGACCAGCGTCTCGTGGCCCGTCTTCGAGCGAGCGGTCAGCTCATAGTTGGCGACGCGACCTTCGCGGAGCACGAGTCGGATGGCCTCATCCGCCTTGCTGGGCTCGGTGAAGTACCGGTTGAAGCGCGACCCGATGAGCTCCTCGCGCGAGTGCCCGGTGAGAGATTCCATTTGCTGGTTGACGTCGGTGATGATGCCGAGAGGGTCGGTGGTCATGATCGCATCGACGTTCGAGTCGATCAGCGAGCGGGTGTAGACCTGGGTGGCCTCCAGAACTTTGGTCAAGCGCATCTCGTCGGAGACGTCTCTCGAGATCACCAGGAATCCAATGGCGTCACCCTTGTTGTCGCGGCGCGGAGTCATCACGACGCGCGCATGGAACGTCGTGCCGTTCTTGCGCCGTCGCACGACGCCGCCCTCGAACTTCCCAGTCTCGAGTGCCGTCGCCATCATTTGCTGTGGCAGCCCAGCAGCCACGTCCTCGGCCGTGTGAAGCAGCGAGGTGTTCGCCTTGCCAATAACCTCTTCGGGCTCGTATCCGTAGAGGCGGCGCGCGCCCTCGTTCCAGAGCTGGATGTTACCGGCGAGGTCATTCCCGATGATCGATGTCTCGGTCGACGCCTCGAGCACGTTGCCGATGAAGTTGGCGGCGGCGTACGGATCTGCGAAAAGAGCTGGGTCGATCAGCCTTTGCATGGCGCGGACGCCGGTGACTATCTGTGCCGAGTCGATCGGGGCGGTGCCTTCGGGGACCTTCGGTCCGAGCACAGCGCCACGCCCGTTGGTGTGTCCGTTCCGCTTCGGCGCCACAGTTACCTTGAAGACCGCTGCGGGGGGTACCGCCGCGTGGCCATGGTTGAAGGGCCGAGGCGGATTACCACGTTTCATTCTCTGACGCCGGTCGTCCGAGCCACAACCTCAGAATCGGGATGCTGGGCTCCAAGTCGTTTCGGGGGCGAGCCGCCCCTCTGTTCGGGTGGGGATCTCCCTCAGGAGTGCGGCGGCCTTGGTCGCAGGCACCAAAAGCGCATTGCCTGGCGACGTGTGGTCGCCACCTATATCAGGTGCTGCGAAGCGGGTACGGTCGCATCACCATGGCTACGAACAGACCCCTGGCAGTGGCCCGTATTTCCGTCGAGACGTCCACTTCGGTCGACCTGGGCGCCGTGTGTCGCTGGCTGATCCAGCGCCACGGGAGTCCCCTGAGCCTTGGCCCCGGCGACTTGCCCGCGCTCGGGCAGAACACCAGGCTGAGGCTTGCGCTTCCGGTCACCGCGCCGCGCGCCGTCCTATGTGCGCTGTGGCTGCTGGAAGATCTCGGGGCCGGATGCCTGCTTGCCGGCCACCTTCGTTTCGTGGCGCATCCGACCGGATCCGACATCCGGCTGAGCTTCATCGGGCGTACCGCCGAGGCGATGAGATCCATCTCGCTCGGCCGCCACGCGGACCTCGCGGCGCGTCAGCTCATCGAGTTGATCTCTGATTCGATCCAGCGGCCTGCTGGTCTCAGGACCGCCGCCAGCGCAGGCTAAGGCTGGCGCTGGGTGGGCGCGTTCAACACCGGATCCCCGAGGGGGTAACACCTCGACAGGCGGTCATCCCGCGCCCATCAATAGAACGCGCGCCATGGTCGAACTGGTCTTTTCGCCTCGCGCGGGGCATGCCATGCTCATGACGAGCAAGAGGGATGACGGTCAAAGACGGCTGGCGCGGGCGTTTCTTCGAGGACTTCGCGGTGGGCGATGTCTACGAGCACCTCCTTGGGCGGACAATCACCTCGGCCGACAACATCTGGTTCACGCTTCTCACGCAGAACACGGCGCCGATCCACTTCGATCATCACTACGCCGCACAGACCGAGTTCGGGAAACCGCTGGTCAACAGCTGCCTTACGCTCGCGCTGGTGACGGGGCAGAGCGTTAGCGACGTGTCACAGAACGTGATCGCCAACCTGGGTTGGGATGAGGTGCGCCTTCCCCATCCGGTCTTCGAGGGCGACACCGTTTATTCGCGATCGGAGGTGCTCGAGGCGCGTGCATCCGGTTCGCGGAAGAATGCCGGAATCATCACAGTGCGAACGACCGGCTTCAACCAGGAAGGCAACGAGGTGATCTCATTTCAGCGCACCGTGATGGTCTACCGGCGCGGGCAAGGTCCACGCATCGCGCGCGCCGCCAAACCCTAGGCAGGCAGGGTGGACTTCGAGCTCTCCGATCAGCAGGCGGCATTCCGGAGCCTCATGCGCGACTTTGCGCGCAAGAGCATCAGCCCGGTGGCGCGCGAATGGGAGCTGGCCGGCCGCTACCCGGAGGAGATCGTCGACGAGATGAAGGCGATGGGCCTTTTCGGGATGCTGGTGCCCGAAGAGTACGGAGGCATCGCCATCGACGCCGTCTCGTACTCGATCGTCTTCGAGGAGATCTCGAAAGCGTGGATGGGCGTCGCCGGAATCCTGGGCTCGCATTCGCTGGCGACTCTGATGCTGGCCAAGAGCGGGACACCTGAGCAGCGCAGACGGTGGCTGCCCGAACTGGCCACGGGCAAGCGGCGGTCGGGGATCGCGCTCACCGAGCCACAGGCAGGCAGCGACCTCCAGGGCATCGCCACGGTGGCGCGGCGGGATGGCGACCACTACGTGGTCAACGGCAGCAAGACCTGGATCACGAACGCCCGTCATGCCGACCCGCTCCCGGTGCTGGTCAAGACCGATCCGAATGCTCAACCCCGCCATCGAGGCATGACCGTGCTGATGATCGAGCAGGGGACGCCCGGTTTCACGGTGGGCAAGGACCTCGACAAGCTCGGCTACAAGGGACCGGAATCGTCCGAGGTCTTCCTGAGCGACTGCAGGGTGCCGGTCGAGAACGTGCTTGGCGGCGAAGAGGGACACGGCCTGCAGCAGGCTCTGTCTGCGCTGGAGTTCGGACGCGTCAACATCGCCGGGCGCGCTGTGGGCGTCGCGCAGGCAAGCCTGGATCGCTCGCTTGCGTACGCGCGCGAGAGGCGCGCGTTTGGCAGGCCGATCGCCGAGTTCCAGGCGATCCAGCTGAAGCTGGCCGACATGGCGACCGAGGTGCAGGCGGCGCGCCTTCTGACCTGGTGGGCGGCCGCGGCGCTCGACTCGGGCCGGCGGGCCGACCTCGAAACGGGGATGGCCAAGCTGTACGCGTCAGAGGTCTGCATCAAAGCCTCCCTCGAGGCGATGCGCATCCACGGCGGGTACGGCTATTCGACCGAATATGAGATCGAGCGCTTCTATCGCGATGCACCGCTCATGGCCATCGGCGAGGGCACCAACGACATCCTTCGGACAGTCATCGCGCGCCAGCTGATCCGTGAAGACGTTCCCTAACCGCGCGGGCGGCGGGGTCACGCGTTCGCCGCGCAGCTGGTTGTTCGCGCCTGGACACAACGAGAGACTGCTGCGACTCGTGTTCGATGCCGGGGCGGATGTCGTTCTGCTCGACCTGGAGGACGCGGTCCCGCCCGACCTCAAAGATCGCGCGCGGGATATGGTCGGCGAGGTGGCGGCCGCGCGGAAGTGCTGGGTGCGCGTCAACCGCGCCCGCACCGAGGCGTGCCAGCGCGACCTCGACCGGTTGGCCGGCTCGGCGCTCGGCCTGCGGATCCCCAAGGTCGAGTCGGCGGCCGAGGTCGCGTGGGTTGCGGAACGCGCTCCCGAGGTGCCGCTCGACTGCACGATCGAATCCGCGCGTGGGGTGCTCGCGGCCTTCGAGATCGCATCCGCGCCGGCCTGCGCGCTCCTTTCGTACGGAGGCCTGGACCTCGCGGTGGATCTCGGGATCGCCGGTGGCGAGCAGGAGACTCTGTTCGCTCGCTCCTACCTGGCCATTGCGACCCGAGCTGCCGGCAAGCCGCCTCCGAGCGATGGCGTGCATCCGCTGCTCGAGGATGACGATGGCTTGAGGAAAGAGGCCGAGTCCGCCAGACGCCTTGGTTTCTTCGGCAAGTCGGCGATCCACCCGCGCCAGGTGCCGATCATCAACGCCGTCTTCTCGCCGACGCCCGAGGAGGTGGCCTGGGCGCGGAAAGTGCTTGCCGCATTCGAGGCCTCGGGAGGCGCGGCGACGAAGACCGCGGACGGCGAGTTCGTCGACAAACCCGTGGCCGACCGGGCGCGTCAGGTGTTGAGCTCGTAGACCAGGTCTTGCATGAACTCGGCGGCCCTCACGCCGTCGACGCGGCGGTGATCGCAGCTGAGACTCACGAGCATCGAAGGCCGGACCATTGGGACTCCATCTTCTACACGAAGTCAGCGAACGAGTCCGAAGCTCGAGCCAGGGCACAAACCCTGAACCTCGAGGGAGTTCTAGGCCACGTGACGCAGCCGATGCTCGTCATCCACGGCGCGAAGGACCGGCTGTTTCCGCCGGCCCAGGCGGAGCGCATAGCGCGCGAGACGCGCAACGCCACGCTCGTGATGTACCCCGATGGCAATCACGTCTGCAACAACATCGCTTACAAGTACCGGCCGCTCATGGCCGACTGGCTGGCCGAACAGCTAGGTGACTGACTGCGTCAGACCTGCTGCGGCACCGCCTCGACCGAGGTGAGCAGATCCCAAAGCGCCTCGGACATGATCGCGGCCGCCTGCGCCGAGCCTTCGGAGCAGAGCTCGCGCAGTTCGGCCGAGTGCTCGATGTCCAGGTCCTTGTGCACCGCGAAGTACCTGCCACCGCCATCGGCTCCGATCCCGTAGAAATCGGACAGGCCTGCGAGCTTGGCCGTGGCAACGGCCGGGGTCTGCACTTCCAGGGCCCACACGACGGCCGCCGCCTGACCCTTCGCAGCGAGTTCGTCGCCTTGCTGCAGAAGCCGTTGTGTCGCCGCATTGGCCGGCGTGGATGTGATGGCGTCGCGATCGAGGCCCAGTGCGACGCCAAAGTCGCTCCAAAGTGCGATGTGGGACGACTCCTCGGCCGCGTGACGCGCCACCTGTTCGGACTCTTCACCCTGGACCTGCTCGAGCCACCCCGGAACGGCGCGCACGACGTGCGCATACTGGCCGGCGTAGTCGCGCAGCTCATCGCGCGTCAGCGCGCCTTGCGTCCAGCGCTTGTAGAAGCTGTGGTTTAGAAGGTTCCAGCGATCGGTCACGCCGTCAAGGGTCTGATCCATTACAGGTCTCCTTCAAAGCCTTTCATGCTCACAGCGGCGAGGTCATCTCGAGCTGGATGTTGTCGGGGTCGCGAAACGGGAGCACGGCGATTCCAAATGATGTCAGTTCCCTGACATCGCCATGAGGGACTCCCCACTCTTCGAGCACGCGGATAGCCTCGTTCATCGCGGCGCGGCTCTCGACGTTGAAGCTCAGGTGGTCAAGACCGACTCGATCTTCGTCAAACCGGTCGCTCTTGGCCGCAACCGGCCTGAGCCCGAGGAGGTAGTTGCCCCTGGCCATGACGACTCCGCCCCACAGCACTGGGTAGCTCGGGTCTGCCTTGGGGTCGTCAGACTCGGGTGCAGCGGCGGCCACATCGAACCCCAGGAGCTCCGTGTAGAACTTGCGGCTTCGTTCGATGTCGGTGACGGTCAACCGAATGTGGTGGATCCCGCCCAGCTCAATCTGCCCAGACATCCCCATTCCCCCTGACTCAAGTCGGCGACGGTTCGCGCCCATTATCACGCCGGCACAGTCCGATACGAAGTGGTCTGCAGATCTCGATAGTGGAGGGGTTCAGGTTTGCTTCGGGACGATCGGCAGGCTGGCCTCGTAAAGCACAACGGTGGCGGCCAGAACCACCTGCGCGCCAACCATCAGCGAGAACAATATCCTGTAGACGTCGCGCGCCTGCTGCTCCGATATTCCCAACAACAGGGTGCAGCCGAGCAAGCCCGCGACCACCAGTCCCAACGCAGGAAGGGTCAGGTCCGAAAGGAGCTTCTCTGGATGGCCCCGATTGAGCCGGACTCCGATCGGCACCCCAAGGAGAGGCACCGCACTCACGAACGCCCAGGCAGCGAAGTCTTCGACCAGCCTGTCGGGATAGAGAACGTAGAGCGCCTGCGTGATCGCGCCCGCAATCGCGATACCCAGCACGAGAACCCCCACGTGCACGACCCAACGCGCCGCTCGCAGCGCGCTCGCCTCCATGTCGAAATGTTTCATGAGCCAGGCAATGCCAACGACCGTTTGCAAGATGCCGAATACAAGCAACCAGCTGATCGCGTAGCCCTGCGCCAGCGGGAGCAGGAGGTCACCTCCCCCAGGCGGAATGCCGGTCATCACGGCGAAAAGGAAGGCGGCCACAACGAGCGTGAGGAAAGCAGTCAGCAGAGGCTGGAGCGGTATGTGAGGCGGCGTCTTTCCTTCCGTCGGAAAGCTCAGGATCGTGGCCACCGCGATGATCACGAAGCCGGCAAGGACTGCGGAAAACGTCGACAGAGGCGTCGCGGAGGGGATGAAATCCCATCGGAACGCGACCCGCTGGGCGTTGACGCTGACTACCTGTCCATTGCAGCCGGGCGACGCCTCGACGAGCGCCTCGAGCTCGGGGTCACCGTATGAGGGCGGTGTGGTCGCGAACAGGGTTGCGACGCGCTGCGTGCCCGGCTCTTTCACGCTCGTGCATGTGACCCCTTCGATTCGCGCTCCAACGGTCGTCAGCGATGCGAGGTTGTGGTTCTTGAGCTGGGCCTTGAACATGTCATATGGCAGCACCACCCGCACCGCGGGAGAAGGCGCGACGAGGTATGCGCCTACGATGGTCAGCGCGACGACGACGATCCCGGCCAGGGTCACACGCTTGATCGTTTGGTTCCAGCCGCCCCACCACGCGAGAACGTCCGCCTGGGGTCGCGCCTGTGCGCGCGCCGCGTTGTGCGGAGGCGGCCCGGCCCTTCCCCTGGCCATGTCGCAGAGATTCTCATCCAGGCGTCATCGAGCGTCAACCTGGCGCAGCCACTGGGTGATGTCGGGCACCAGCTCTCGAGCCAGCCCCGGTGACCGGTCGTCGTCGACCGCCAGGCCGGTCGGATTGACCAGCAGGCCGTGTCCGGTTGGAAGCATCCGGACGGTGAAGTTGGGTTTGTTCATGCCGGCCAGGATGCCGGCGCATATATGCGTCGGCACGGTCCGATCGTTGCTGCCGAGCAGCCAGAGGGTCGGGACGCGCAGTGCGGTCAGCGCCGGCGCTGGGTCGTAGCCGGAGTGGTCCGCCCGGACAGCCGCCTCCATCTCCGCCACCGACGCCGTCGGCGCATAGCTGCCGCCGTTGCTGTAGTCACTCCAGAGGTTGGTCTGCCCGACCGTGGTCGCCGGCGCCGAGAGGAGGATCGCGAATGAGGCACCACCATGCCTCTCGATGGCAAGCGGAACCGTCCAGCCGCCCTGGCTGCCGCCGTGGAAGCCGACGCGTTTCGGGTCCACGCCAGGCCAGGCGGCAAGGAACCCCAGCGCCGCGGCCGCATCGTCGGCGTAGACCTGGAGCGACTCATCCGTAGGGAACTCGCCCGGGTAGCGTCCGGTCGACGCGCCGATCCCACGCTTGTCGTAAGTGAGCACCGTGAGACCGAGACCCGCATAGACACCGACCCAGATGTCGTAGAAAAACCGTTCTCCCGGCTCCGACCCGTGGACGATGACGATGCCCGGGTGTGGCCCGGATCCCATCGGTTCGGTGATCGCCCCGGCGAGCTGGGCGCCCGCCGCTGGGATGGTGACATCGGTCTGCCGATATTCGATTCGATGCGCGACCACCGACGTGTGGGATGTGGTCACGCTCAACGTCGTGCCGTCGAAGCCGAGCTCCGCGAACGTGGGTTGCGGCACCGCGAACGCGGGCCCGATGGTGAACCGGCCTGGCCTCGATGCCGAATAGATCGTCCGATACGTGGCGTCCCGAATGTCGAAGAACCAGCCGAGGCGCGCGATCACGAAGACTCTGCCATCGCCCGCCGCATAGCTGCCGAAATAGGGAGCGAGCTCGGCGGGCGTGGCGGCTCTCGGTGTCGGGATCGCAACCGAGTCATGAGTAGTCTGGGCACACGCAGAAACGATGAGAAATGCGACGGACGCCGCGATGAACGCCCGCATGGCATCCCGAGGTTACCACGGATCCGTGGTATCTAGCGCGGGACCGTGCTAACCATTAGAGTGCCATGCCGATGCCTCGTCGCGCCGATGTATCACTCCTGTTCGACCTTTTCGTCGTCAGCCAGCGAGTCCGCCGCGTGTTGGCCGACGGCATGGCGGGGGCCGACATGCGCGCGGACGAGTACGCGGTGTACAGCCTGCTGTTCGAGTACGGACCGATGACCGCAAGCGAGATGGCCGCGCGGCTTGCCCTCCCGCTGTCCACGACTCTCGACTATGTGAAAGCGCTCGACGCGGCCGGCCATCTGCACCGGATCCCTCACCCCGTCGACGGGCGTGCCGTCCAGCTCGCCCTCAATGCCAGGGGCATAGCCGCGCAGGCCCGGGCCAATCGGCACTGGGAGGTCGTTCGGAAGCAGGTCGAGGGATCGCTCCGGCTTCCCAAAGCCGAGGTGCGCGCCGCGCTCCAGGCGCTGGACGACGCAGCGGCGGCAGCGTTGAGGGCTCGGCGCAAACGATCGCCCTCGGGATTAGAGTCGTTGCGTAGGAGGATCGCGAAATGACATCGACGCTCGACTTCCTCTTGGTGGAAGATGCGCTTCCGGCGGTGACCATCACGCTAAACCGCCCACTGCAGCTCAACCCTCTGTCGACCGGCCTCATGAAAGAGCTCACCTCGGAGCTCGAGCGCCAGAGCGCGCGGCGCGAAGTGCGCGCGATCGTGTTGAAAGGAGCCGGTCGCGCATTCTCGGCCGGGCACGACCTCAAGGAGATGATGGACCGCAACCTCGACGAGGAGCGGGACATCTTCGCTGTTTGCAACAAGCTCATGGCGACTGTGCAGTCGATCCCGGTCCCTGTCATCGCGGCGCCCCACGGCATAGCCACCGCGGCCGGGTGCCAGCTCGTCGCCACCTGCGACCTGGCCATCGCGAGCGACGACTGCCGGTTCGCGACCTCCGGGGTGCGCTACGGGTTGTTCTGCTCGACCCCGGGAGTGGCCGTGGCGCGAAACGTTGGCCGCAAGAACGCGATGGAGATGCTGCTGACGGGTCGATTTGTCGACGCCGCGACAGCCGAGAGGTGGGGTCTCATCAACCGGGCCGTCCCGCTCGCACAGCTGGATGCCGAGGTCAATTCGCTGGTGAGAGAGCTCGCCCAGCTCAGCCCATATGCGCTGCGGATCGGCAAGGAAGGGTTCTACCGGCAGGTCGAGCAGACGCAGGCAGACGCTTACGTGTCGATGGCAGAGGCGATCTCATGCAACGCTGTTGCCCCGGACGGGCAGGAGGGGATTGCCGCTTTCGTCGAGAAACGAACGCCCGTCTGGAAAGACGGCGCCTAGCCGTTGTAGGGCGACGGCGCTCCGGGGGGCAGGTAAGGCGACGGGTCCACCGGCTTCTGGTTGATCCGCAGCTCGAAGTGCAGATGCGCGCCGGTCGAGTTGCCGGTCGAACCTTCCATCCCGACCGGCTGTCCCTGGATCACCTTGTCGCCGACCTTCACGAGCGACGTCGCAAGGTGGCCGTACAGAGTGTCGAGGCCGCCCGAGTGGGCGATGACGACGTAGTTGCCGTAGCCGCTGCTGGAGCTGCCCACCAGCGCCACCACTCCGTCGTCGGCTGCGTAGACCGGGGAGCCGAACGGTTCGACCAGGTCGATGCCGGTGTGGAAGTGGGGGTAGATTCCATACGCCGGCTCGAACCAGTACGAGCTGGGGCCGAACGGCTGGGAGATGTGGGCCTGAGGCTCGGGCCAGATGAACCGGTACTTGGTCGAGTGGCCGGGGCTGGTCGGGATCGTGCCGACGTTGTTCGACTGCGCCCACAGCTGGACCTGCGTCCACACCGATTGCATTGCCGCCGCGATGATGGCGTCCTGCTGCTGCTGCAGCCAGTCGGTGACCTGCTGCGCCAGCGCGGTCGACTGCTGGCTGAGCAGGGCCAGCTCGGTCTTAGTCTGCTGGATCTTGATCGCGAGCTTGGCCATGGAATCTTCTTGCTGCGCCTGCAGGACCTGGAGCTGCGCCAGCTCTGAATCGAGCTGATCGCGCTGTTTGACCTGTTCGTCGCGGGCGGCCTGTTCCTTCACCCGCTGGTTCGTGAGGTCGACGAGGTCGCGGGCGAGCGAAGACTTGATGTCGCGTGCTCGGGCGCCCGCCACGTTGAGGTCGGCGACCCTGGTGAGCAGGTCGCTCAAGCTCTGCGCTTCACCGAGGATCACCAGCACCGAAGCAGGCGACGTATAGATCGCGCGGGCGAGCTCGCGCAGCTGGGCGCGCTCGGTGTCGATGCGGTTGGCGAGAATCGCCTCCCGACGCTGGGCATCCGCGATCTGGGCCTCGAGGTCCGCGATCTTGGCCTCGACCACGGCGATCTTGTCCTGCATGACCTGCTGCTGCGCGGCATTCTCCTGGAGCGACTTCTGCAGCTGCTGCTGCGCCGCCACCGCATCCGCCAGGTTGCTGCCGAGCTGCGCGCGGATCTGGTCGATCATCGCCTGCTGCGCCACTGGATCGGGCGGCGTGTCCGCGGCGACGCCGGCCAGCCCGGCGCCGAGCAGCATCAAGGTGAGGCCGATCGATACGAACAGCCTCTTCACGATTCGAGGTGCCTCCGCACGCTGATCAGCGACGAGCCCGAGCCCAGTCCAAGCCCGGCCCCGAAGACGATGGCCGCGGCCAACGCCGCGACGGTGATCGTCACCCCGGGCGCGAACTGCTGGAACGTATTTGATCCGGCTGCAATCCCCGCCGCCGTCAGAGCGAACGTGACGAGGCCAGCCGCCGCCCCGGCAAGTCCACCGGTGATCGCACCTTCGACAACGAAAGGTCCGCGGACCATCCAGCGCGGCGCGCCCACGAGCTGCATGATCGAGACCTCGTCCCGACGCGAGTGGATGGCGGCGCGGATGCTGTTCACGGTGACGGTCACCGCAACGAAGCCGAGCAGCGCCAGGAACGCGAAGCCGCCCACCGCCACACCAAAGAGGACGGCCTGGATGCGTTGGTACGCGCCCTGGTCATATGACGTCGGGTAGGTCTGGTCGACCGCGATGTCGCTGCGAACGCTCGCGTGGATCGCGCCCACATCGTTGATGTTCTTGACCTGAACGTCGAGGCTGGCCGGGAACGGGTTGCTGTCGGCTGCGTTGGCGATTTGCGGCAGCCCCGGGATTCGCTGCGCCCGCTGCAGGGCTTCGGCTTTCGTCACGTAGGTGACGCTCGCCACCCGCGGGTCCGCCACCAGCCTGTCCCAGAGCAGGTTGACGTCTGCGGAAGGCGCGGTGTCGCTCAGGTAAACGTGCAGCAGCGAGGCCTGGCCGGCCTGGACCTGCTCGAGGTTGTAGAGGGCGAAGCCACCAAGTCCGATCAGACCCGACAGCAGCAGGAGCAGGGTCATCGAACCCAGCGCCGGCGCGGTGCTGCTGATGTTCCGGGCCCAGTTCCTGGCCGCGCCGCGAAACAAGTACCGAGCGACGTTTCTGGCGACGACCTGCACCATGCGTCTGCGCGGAAAGCGCACCTTCACGACGATGCCAGCCATGCCAACCTCCCGGTCTGGCCCGCCGGCTGGTCGCGCACGAGCCGGCCCTGCACGAGCGTCAGCACCCGCCGCTGCAGGCGCTTGACGATCTCGACGTTGTGGGTGGCGATGAGAACGGACGTGCCGTACGCGGCGATGTCCGCGAAGAGATCCATCATCTCCCACGACGTCTCGATATCGAGGTTGCCGGTCGGCTCGTCCGCGATCAGGAGCGGCGGCTGCGCGGCGACGGCCCGCGCCAGAGCGACTCGCTGCTGCTGCCCGCCTGAAAGCTGGTGCGGGAAAGAGTTGCCGCGGTCGCCGAGACCTACGGCCTCGAGCGCGTCGAGCGCCCGCTCGGAAGCCTCCTCATCGGAGATGCGAAGGTCGCCGACCTGGAGCGCAAGGGCGACGTTCTCCTTCGCCGTCAGGCGCGGTAGCAGCTTGTAGTCCTGGAAGACCACGCCCACACGGCGGCGCAGGTCGGCCACCTTCGATTTCCTCAGGGAATGGGCGGCGATGCCGTCCACCCAGACCTCGCCCTTGGTCGGGCGGATCTCGCGGTTGATCAGCTTCAGGAGGGTGGTTTTGCCGGCCCCGCTGGGCCCGACCAGAAAGGTAAGCTCACCTGGCTGCAGCGACAGGTGAACGTCATCAAGCGCAAGGCGAGACCCGTACGCTCGAGTTACCCCAATTAACTCGACGATTGAGCGCAATCCATAAGGGCTAACGCCGGTTCGCTCAAATCCCTGCTTCGGCGGTTAATGGATGTAAGGGCCGGTGAACGGAAGCGTGGGACCGAACCTGCGGGCGCATCAATACGCGCATTAATAGATGACGCGCGCGCGACCTCAATCGGGGTTGGGGCCCGGGCGCGCGCTGCGCCCGAGCCCCGTCGCGGGTCTAGTCGTCGTCTCGCCTGGCGGCGTCCGCCGCCCGGGCCAGCTCGTTGAGGAGCTCGAAGAAGTGCTTCGACTGTCCGCGGAAGAGGCCGTCGGCCGTGAGCCCGGCGACGGCGCCCGCGGCCGCACCCTCCGTCTGTGTCGGCCGGATGATCGACACAGGTGGGAACGTCCGCCGTAGGAAGGCAGTCGGCTCGGGCATGATCAGGTTTGTCTGCGTGTCCTCGGACCCCGACGCGTTCAGGTCGGGAAACTCGAGACCGTTGGTCGGATCTGTGAGCACCTTCGCATTGCCGGCCTTGTCCTGCCAGGTCTGGAAGTGCATCGTCTCGGTCGGGCCGATGCTCAGCAGGATGCGCAGCACCTCAGGGTTGCTCACCCGCTGCGCGAGAGACGGGTAGAGGCTGCTGCCTCCCTGCTCGATGGTCCCGAAATGGAACCCCGCGGTGTTCGCAATCGCCTGGATGTGGTCGTCGGGCGCGAGGTCGGCGTCGCTGCGCGGAATCGCTGGAAACTTGCCGTTCTTGAGGCCCGGGATCGCCTGGGCAAACGAGTCGCCGAGGTCGGGGTTTCCGGTGCGGCTGCGGTATCGGGTCCACCAGCTGGTGTCTGGCGAAAGCTCCATGAGGTTGGTGAGCCGACCAATCTGCTGCGCGCCGGTGGCCTTGCTGCTCGGCAGCGTCTTGAACTCGTCCAGGTTGATGCTCTTCGCGCCCTTTGACACCAGGTACGCATTGATGAACGTGAAATGACTGAATTCGTCCTCGGTGTTGTCGTGGATGTACTGAGGCATGTCCATGTCGAGGACCTGCAGCTTCTGAACGTAAAGCGCGCTGCCGCTCCCACCGGGAACCTCGGAATCCTGGATCCCTCCGAGCTCGTTGTACTGCTGCCACAGGTCCGTCTCGAGAATCTCGAGAGCGGATAGGAACCGAAGAATCGCGGCATCACCCGATGTGAGCCCGGTGTTTGTCTTCGCGAGCGCGGGCAGCGCGCCGGTCAAGAGACCAGTGCCTGCAGCTCCTGCCCCTACGGCCAGCCCGGTGAGCAAAAACGAGCGCCGGCTGGCAAGACGTGTCGACGGCTTCGACCTACTGTCCATGGAAAACGCTCCCCTCCATTTCGGTATCGGTTTAGCGCTGACCTTTCCACCGCGCCCCTGCAGCGACGCGTGCTGCCAGGGACTACCGGGAGGAGTTACGGTCGCGGCCGGATTCGGCGGGTATCCAAATTCAGGTACCGCCAGGCTCCGTTTCAGGTGTTTCCCGCCTTATGGCGGGCACACCCGCACTCCTAGTCTGGGCGCAACGTCTCGAGCGATTCGCCGAGTCGAATAAATCGGACAGGAGACCGTGATGGAAGCCAGAGCAAACTACCGCGAGGCGAAGACCTCCAAGGGCCTCGTCGCGCTGGTCGTGGTCAGCGTCGCGTTGGGTTTGGGAGCGATGACCGTGACCACGCTTACCAGGAACACCGGCGCACCGGCCGCCGTTACCCAGACCCACTTCGTCCAGGGCCAAGGGGGGCCGGCCGCGGTAAACCCCGCGCGGCGCGGCGGCACGCAGTTCGTGCCGGACTACTCCGCCCCGACTCCAGCCAGCCACCCCGCGGCCCCGCCGGACAACACGAAGCCCGGCTATTTCTAGAGGCGTGTTCCCCCTAACCCCGATTACCCCCCGGGGCGGGCTGTTCGAGAGAGGGATCCCCCAGGTCCCTCTCTCTCGTTTGTGGTCGACCAATTCGAGCGCCCCTTCTGGGTGGGCGAAGATACGCCAATGCAGCGGGGGACCGTTCGGAGTCGAGCCACGATCGGTTCCCCTAACAATCTGCCGAACCACCTGACGAGCTTTGTTGGACGCGATGCCGACCTGCGCTCTCTCAAAGGCCTCCTCGGAACGACGCGGATGCTCACGCTCGTGGGCACCGGAGGCGCCGGCAAGAGCCGCCTCGCTGTGCAGACCGCGAAGTCGAATCTCAACCTCTGGCCCGACGGCGCCTGGTGGATCGAGCTCGAGGCCGCAAAAGATGTGTCCGGCGCTGTATTCGCGGTCCTCGAGCTACCAGGTCGCGGTGTGGCGCAAGACGTCATCTCGTCGTGGTTGGCGGCGAGGCGCGGCCTGCTCGTGCTCGACAACTGCGAGCAGCTGGTCGAGGATTGTGCGGCCTTCTGCCAGACGACCCTCGAGCGCTGCCCGCAGCTCACGATCATCGCGACGAGCAGGGAGGCGCTCGGCGTACCCGGCGAGGTGCGCTGGGCCGTCTCCTCCCTTCCCGACCCCGACGCGCTCAAGCTTTTCGAGGCGCGTGGACGGCTCGTATCGCCCGACTTCACGGTGGCGACGCCGAACCAGGAGGCCGTGGCCCAGATCTGCGAGCGGCTGGATCGGCTGCCGCTGGCCATCGAGATGGTGGCGGCTCGGCTCGATGTCATGTCGGAGCACGAGCTCTTGAGCAATCTCAACGATCGCTTCCGGCTGCTGACCTCCGGGTCTCGAACGGCACCGAAGCGCCAGCAGACCATGCTGGCGACGATCGAGTGGAGTCACCGGCTGCTGACCGCCGACGAAGCCCGTCTTTTCCGGCGCCTCTCGGTCTTCCACGGCGGCTTCACCGCCGATGGAATCGACGCTGTGTGCGGGGACGGAACCGAGACGACCCTCCTGGACCTGCTGCGCGGATTGGTGCAGAAGTCGATGGTCATGGCCGACAGGCTCGACGACGGGAGCACACGTTTCCGGCTGCTCGAGACACATCACGCATACGCCCTCGGCCGTCTGAGCGAGGCGGGCGAGCTCGACATGATGAACAAGCGGCATCACGACTATTTCCTTTCTCGCCTCGCCACGCGAACCACCTCGTGGACCGGGCCGAACAGAGTGGGCTCAGAGCCGGGGATGGCAGGTCAGAAATGGAAGGCAAGAGAATCGGCGAACCTGTGGGCCGCCCTCAGGTGGGCGCGCGACAACACCGAGGACATGGGTCTTGGGCTGGCCCTCGAGGTGGCCGATTTCGAGTTCAGCGACCACGCACGCGCCGCGGCTGTGCTGCTTGACCTGCTGGACCGTTCGCCTGCGACGGGAGCGCTTCGCGCCAAGGCCTTCAATGTCGCCGCGCGCCTGGTCTCGCGACAAGGCGACTACGAGACCAGCCGATCGCTGGCGGACACGAGCGTGACCCTTGCCCGCGAGCTGAGCGATCCCGAGCTCGTCGCTTACATCGTGAACGGCGCCGGCATGATGTATTACGCAGCGGGCGACCTCGACATTGCAGTGCGAATGTGCGATGAAGCGGCGTCGCTCCTCGAGGGTTCGAGCAACAGGCACCTTGTGGCGGCGATCAAGAATTCGCAGGGCTTGCTGGCCGTCGAGCGCGGCGACCACAGCGCCGCGCGAGGCATCTTGACGGAGTGCGTCGCTTACAGCAGGTCGGAGGGGGATGAGACCAGCCTGGCCCGGCACCTCGAGAGCCTGGCCAACGCTCAGCTGGCGCTCGGCGAGGTGGATGCGGCGGCCGCCAGCTGGACGGAGTCGCTGAGGATCTTTCGTGACCTCGCCGATCCGTTTGGAACCATCTGGTGCCTGGGCGGCCTTGCCCTGGTGGCGGCCAGGCACGGCGACGAGGAGAGGACGCTTCGCCTGTCGGCCGTGACCGACCGCATGTCACGCGAATGGTCCCTGAGCGCGGACTCGTTCAGGATCCGGCAGCTCGACGAGACAGGCCGGCATGCGAGAGAGGCGCTGGGTCGCAAAGCCGATGCCGTCTGGAGCGAGGGCCAGAAGATGACCACCGCGCGAGCGATCGAGTACGCGCTTGGGGGCACGGCGGAGAGCCGGCCCGCCGCCGACGTCGGACCTTTGAGCAGGCGCGAGCGCGAGGTCGTCGCAATGGTCGCGTCAGGCATGACGAATCGGCAGATCGCGGAGCGATTATTCATCGCCGAGCGGACAGCCGAAGGCCACGTCGAGCGGATCCGTAACAAGCTCGGCTTCCGATCCCGTACCGAGGTGGCGACGTGGGCGGTCGAGCACGGCCTCGGGCCGCATGACCTTGACAAGCCACAATCCACGAGTACTGTCTGAGCGCGAGATCTCGGGGGAAGCGACTTGTTGGGAGGGAGAACATGAGCTCGAATTGGCAACCGGATGATTCGTTGCTGGAAAAAGAGGGCGGCGAGCTCAGGGGGGCCCGGCGTGTACGCGATGCCCTGAAGAAGCATTCCGTCGAAACCGAAGGGCGCATCGTCACCTCTAAAGACAAGGGCATGGAAAACGTGAGCGCTGAGCTCAAGCGTGGGCACATGCCGCCTGGATTCGAGCAGACGCAGGTGCCGGTCGCGCTCGGCCCCGAGGAAGACGTCCTCGCCTTCGTCACGACCATCGAGCCGGGTGCTGAGCTGCCCGAGCACGCTCACGAGGGCGCGGCCATCTTCCGGCTCGTCGTCGCCGGGTCGGTGCGGCACCGTGCTACTGACCTCTCGGCCGGCGACTGGATGCTGGTTCCGCCGGGGGAGCGTTATTCGCTCAAGGCGGGCAGCGGCGGCTGCACCGTCTTTCACTTCTACTTCCCGTGGCCACCGGGACGGTAGTGATCGACCGCTAACAGGCGGCGGACCGATGACGATCCGCCGCCCGGTATTCGAGTTTGGCTAGTCGCCCGTCCTCACGGCCCCGCGGATCTCGCCGGCTGGGAACAGCGTCGTGTGCACGTTCACGTATGCATCACCGTTGGCGATGATGCTCAGCGCGCCCGCGAGGTCTCCCGCCGACAGGTTCTGCGTTGAAATGCCCTGAATGTCTGCGGCGGTGACCCCGGTCCTCGAGACGGTGCCGCCATTGGCGGGGCAGGTGGGCGTCCCGGCAGGGCCCGGCGCGGCCGCCGACCCACAGAGCCACAGGAAGATGCCGCCGTTCACAGCCGGCTGGCCGAAGTGGATATGCGCCATGAACGCAGGGCTGGAGAGCTTCGAATAGGTGAGCGTGTAGGAAAGCGTCGAGCCCGTGACCCTGGCCTCGAAACGGCCGCTGCTCGGGCTGAGCTTGGGCGGCGACTCCTGGAAGCCCGAGAGCTTGGCTCGCATGGACACGCTCGCCTCGTCGGCACTGGTGGCTCCGATCGTGAGCCCGAGCACGGCCACCACCGCACCCACGCGCAAGATCCATCTCAGTTTCATCCGAGCACCCCCTGGTCTTGTGATGGGCTTTGCACTCGAGCCCTTTCCAAAACCGTGTCGCGGCCTTGACGTCATGTCAAGAAACGAGTTGCGCGACCCGACCTCAGGTGCCGGCTGCTCGCCAAAGCGGTTTCAGAAGCCCGTCTTCGACAAGGGCCAGCTGCGCGTCGTAGACGCGCCTCCACTTTTCGTAGAGATGCCGGTACCGCCGGTGGTTCTCGGGATCGGGATCCACCGTCTTCTCCAGGCTGACAACCTGCGACGCGGCCGCGGCCACATCGGGATAGATGCCGGCGCCGATGCCGGCGAACATGGCCGCTCCGAGTGCCGTCGACTCCTTGACGCGAGGCACACCAACCGGAAGACCGATCACGTCGGCCAGCACCTGCGGCCAGAGCTCTCCCTTCGAGGCGCCGCCGGTGAACACGATGTGGTCGATCGGCTGCTCGGTCAGCTCTTCGATGACCTTGAGGTGTCCGTACGACACATAGGCGGCCGCCTCTTCGATGGCCCGAATGCATTCCTTCTTGCCGGAGTTGGCGGGATCTCCAACGTTGAATTGAACGAACGCCGGCGAGGCATGGATCCAGCGCTGGGCCACCATGAGGTTGGACAGAATCCCGATCACGTCGTTGGAACCAGGCGGCACGCTCATGGCGGCGCGCTCCATCAACGTGTACGCGTCGACCCCCGACCGCTCAGCCTCGAGCCTCTCCAGGTCGCAGAACGCATCTCTGAACCACCGCATCGACAACCCGCAGTAGAAGCCGATTCCCTCCATCATCCATTGGCCGGGCAGAGCGTGGCAGAGCGTCCGCAGCCTCGCCTGGGGATCGATCATGGCTCGTGAGAGCCCGATGGTCTGCTGCCAGAAGGTGCCGCCGATGACGGTGAACCGCCCCGGCTCGACGACGCCGATGCCGACCAGTCCGAGCTGCGTATCGGCGCCTCCCACCACCACAGGCGTACCCGGGCGCAGCCCGGTGTCGGCTGCAGCGGCAGCGCTGACCGCGCCCGCGGCCGTGCCCGGGGCCAGGACGGGAGGGAAGACGTCGATCCGCATCTCACAGATATCGATGACTTCCTGGGACCACGTCCGGCGCGCCAGGTCGAACATGCCGGAGCTGGAACCGATCGACGGATCGGTCACGAACTCCCCGGTGAGACGGTGCGTGATCCAGTCGGCGAGCATGGTGAGGCGGTCGACCTTCTTGAAGAGCTCCGGCTCGTGACGCTGGATCCACAGGAGCCGGGCCGGGGCCGTGATGGCGACCCAGTCCCCGCCCTGTCTGTAGATCCTTTCGGCGAGACCCTGCTGCACGAGATCGCCGGCCTCCGCTCCTGCGCGAGAGTCCACATTCGGACAGGCCCACAGCTCATGCCCGGACTTGTCGTACAGGACCATCCCTTCGCGCATGCTGGTCGTGCTCACAGCCGAGATCGCGGCCACGTCGACGCCTGTTTTCTCGACCACCTGACGCACGCATTCGCTGATCAGGCGCCAGTTCGTCTCGGTGTCGAAGACCTGCGAACCTGGCACGCCGGCCAGCTCCTTGTGGGTCCACTCGCGCTGCGCCATGCCGATCTGCCGGCCATCGACGTCGAACAGCACCGCACGGCAGCTTCCGGTGCCGGCATCGAGTGCGAGTAGAAGCTCGCCGCTCAAGCTTTTACGGCAGTCCCATTGATGAGGGCTCGAAGCGGCTTTCCCGCCGCGAATCGATTGATCTCTTCGGCCACCATGGTGACCCCGCGCAGAAGCGTCTCGTGAGTTGCGCCCCCGATATGGGGCGTGATCACAACGTTGTCGTGCCTCAGCAGGGGATGCGGTCCGGCCTCCGATCGCGGGCGCACGACATCGAGGCCGGCGCCGGCCAGGTGGCCCGACGCGAGTGCGGAGTCCAGCGCCTCCTCATCGACGAGCGACTCGCGAGCCGTGTTCAAGAAATAGGAGCCAGGCTTCATGGCTGCAAACTGCATGTAGCCGAAGAAGTTTTGGGTCTCGGTGGTGGCCCTTACGTGCAGCGAGACGAAATCCGATCTCGAGAGCAGGTCGGCCAGGGTTGGCACCTGCTCTGTCGACGCTAGGTCGCCGAGCTGCACATATGGGTCGTATACGACCACCCGCATCCCGAACGCGATCGCGCGCTCACGGACGCGGCGCCCGACGTTGCCAAAGCCGACCAGCCCGAGCACATGCCCCGTGAGGTCATGACCCAGGAATCGCGCGCCTTCGAACGCCGACTCGCCGAGCGTGCCCCCGTCGAGCAGGAAGCGCTGGGCCCTCGGGAACCCCCGCGCCAGCATGATCATGAACGCAAGGGTTTGATCGGCGACAGACTCCGCGTTCTTGCCCGGCGTGATCACGACCGGGATCTGTCTGGACGATGCGGCGGCCACATCGACGTTGACCGGCCCGCCCCGAGCGCAGCAGATCAAGCGAAGCCTGGGACCGGCAGCCAGGACCTCTTCGGTGACCGGGGCGCCATGCACGATCAAAACCTCAGCGTCGCCGGCCCGCGCCGCCAGTTGCCCGGGGGTGCCAAGGTACTCGCGGATCGAGCGCTCCGAGGCGGTGACCGGCATGAACGGCAGAGACTCGTCGAGCTGGACGTACTCGATCTGGTGCGCGCCTCGAAGGTCGGAAAGACCGAGCTCGAAGACGCGAACCGGCACGAACGAATCCCCGACGACCAGGATCTTCATGCTGGACTCAGCGTTGCGCTACGGATACACCCGGCTTGGCTTCAGGTCCACTGCGTGCCCGGTGCCGGATTCGAAGATCACCTTCAACAGAGGCTCGGTGTCCAGGTAGTAGAAGCGGATCGTCTCACCGATCCGGCCCTCCATCAGGATCTTCGCGCCGAGGTCATCGAAATGCTTCTGCGTAGCATCTGATTCGGATGGGGTCGGGCGCATCACGGCGATGTGGTGGAGGCCTTCCCCATGGGCGTCCAGCCATTCCTTATATATGCTCGGCCCTTCGTCGGGCTGCAGGAGCTCGACCACGATGGACCCGACGTGAGTCTCAGCGCCGATCATCGTGAAGTGGGTCGGTTTGCCGTGAAGGAATGTGTCATGAAGCGCAGGCGGCTTGTGCTCATAGACGTTCCAGGGGCCCCACCCAAGCGCGCGGTGGTATCGCTCGAGCGCTTCGTCGATGTCTCGCACGACGATCGCGATCTGGCTGATGGGAAAACCACCGGCCGGAACGACCATCTCTGTCGAACGCTCGCCGTGTGTGTGCATGGTCACCTCCTGTCCTACATCAGTGCGATCGGGTTGAACGGCGAACCCGTGCTGTCCGGCAATCGCAGTGGCTCCGCCACCACCATGAACTCCCAGCGGTTCTCCAGCTCGCATGCCTTGGCCAGGTCCTCGAGGTTCAGGCTGTCCGAGACGACCATGCCCATAGCGACGACCTGGAGCGGGTGGATCGGGTAAAGCATGCCGTCGACGGTGCTGGGAACCGTCTCGCCATCGCCGTCAGGAAGGAACGCCGCAATGCGGCGCTCGTGCATCCAGGGGATGGTGTCGACGTGCAGCCCGGCCTTCCCTTCGCCCTGGTAGCCGTTGTCCCAGGGACCGCGCTCCAGCCGCCTGCGGTGGTGGCCGGTTCTGAACACGAAGATGTCGCCTTCGCCGAGCCGCACACCCTGCGAGCGCTCCGCCTCTTCCAGCTCGGCGCGGGTGACGGCATCACCAGGCTCGAGCCAGCGCTCGCCCCGGAGTCGCGGGATGTCGAGCAGCACGCCCCTCCCCACCACGCCGCTTGAGTAGGTTGTGATGTCGAGGCCGCGAGCACCGCGGCTGGTGACGTCGGTGGCGGGCCGGTCTCCATACAGCTTGCCCGCATACGAGATGTGGTTCAGCGCGTCGATGTGGGTGTGGCAGTCGCCGTGGCACTCCATGCCCAGGAAGTCCATCGCAAAGCGCAGCTTCCCGGAGCCGATGTCGTAGTCGTGGTTCTGCGTCATGTAGTGGATGGCCGGGTGCGGGTTGTCGGGGCCGGCGACCGTGTTGATCGGGATGGCCATGGAAACCGTGCGGCCCGATTTCACGAGGCCGACGGCTCGCTTGATGTGTTCGGGGGTGATGTAGTTCAGGGTGCCCCGCTCGTCATCGGCACCCCATCGGCCCCAGTTCTTGACCGCCTCGAACATTGTCTCGAACTCGTCGAGGGAGATCTTGTCGATGGTTTTCATCTAGCGGACCGCGCCCGGCATCGGAACGTCGAGCGTGCCCGGTTCCGGGATGCCTGCTGTCATCGCCGCGTCTACGACCATCAAATGTCCCGACAGGTACGCCGCGTCGTCCGAGCACATCCAGAGGATCGGCCGGGCCATCTCCTCGGGCTCGGCGAACCTACCGATGGGAATGCGGTCGAGCATCACCTTCCTCGATTCCGGATCGTTGATCACGAATGCCGAGAGGCGGGTGTTGATGATCCCCGGAGCGAGCGCGTTGACGCGGATGCCGTGACGTGTCAACTCGAGCGCCGCGGTGTGCATGACGGCGACCTGGCCGGACTTCGAGGTGTTGTAGGCGAGGCCACCCGCCTCGGGTTGGAATGCGTTCGTGGAAGCCGTGATGGCGATGGCGCCATGGGTCCCCTGGCGCACCATTGCGCGACCCGCCTCCTGGACGAGATACCAGGTGCCTCGCAGGTTGACGTCCAGGATCCGATCCCAGCTCGCGTCGGTCACCTCGAGGAAAGGGATGAAGTCGGCGATGCCCGCGACCTGGACCGCAACGTCGAGATGACCGTAACGCGCGATCGCCAGCTCCACAGCTTTGCGGACATCCTCGCGGCGGCTGACATCACCAACGAGCGGTTCGACTACTCCTCCCGATTCGCGGATGGCCTTGGCGGTCTGCTCGAGCACCTCGCCCTCGTTGTCGAGCATGACCACGCCCGCACCTTCGGCCGCGAATGCCCTGGCCACCGCTCGCCCGATGCCCTGGGCGGCGCCGGTGACGACGACACCTTTGCCTGTGAATCTCGCCAGGTTGCTGCTCATGAGATCAAACCTCCATGACCCGGACCGCGTGGAATGACAGGCCAGATATCGACTACGTGGTCGCGTTCGACCACGTGATAGGCGTCGTACCAGTTGACGGTCCCGGGCGCATAGCCGGGCAAGAGCTCGACGACATCGCCCACCCGCAGCGATTCGTTTGCGCCGGCAACGAAGACGGCGTGCTCTTCATCAATGCGCAATACAGGCAGGTCGTGGCCGGCAATCGTGGTGAGCGCCGGAGCCGCCAGCGACTTGTTGCCGGCATCGAAGATGACGCGATCCGGCGGCCGGCTGATGACCGTCGACAGGACGGTGAGGGCGCGCTCGAACTCGCCCGCCATCGGTGAGTGGAAGTTGTCCATGACCACGTAAGAGCCCGCCTGGATCTCGGTGACACGGGGATTGGCCGCCGTCAGGTTCCAGGTCGCCGTGCCGCCGGCCGATACGATCGGGCACGGAAGGCCGTCCGCCAGGATCAGGTCGGCTGCTTCGACGAGGAGGCTCATGGCGTCCTTCTGCCTTGCCGCCCGCAGGTCGGCCTCGGGAGTCAAGGAGCAGTGCCCTTCGTATCCGGTGACCCCGACCAGCCTGATGCCGTCGATCGCGGCGAGCTTGCGCGCCAGGGCGGCCGCCTGTTCGGGAGTGTCCACGCCGGCCCGGTCCATCCCGGTGTCGACCTCGATGAGGACACCCACCGTGCTGCCGGCGGCGCGCGCAGCAGCTCCGATCTCGGCTGCGTTGGCGGCTTCGTCGACTGCGACCATCACGTGCGCGTCCTTCGCGACGGCGGCCAGCGCTGCGATTTTTTCCCGGCCGGCGATCGTGTTGACGACGAAGATGCTGTCGAGGCCGGAGCTGACCATGACGATTGCTTCCCAGACCGTCGCGGTCGAGATTCCGATCGCGCCCGCCCCCACCTGCATGCGCGCCAGCTCGGGGCTCTTGTGCACCTTGATGTGAGGACGGATCTTGGCCGGCATGCCAGTCAACATGTCCGCCATCTTGTTGATGTTGCGGCGCGCGGCCGGGAGATCAAGGATGAGGGCCGGGGTGATGACGTCGTGGCGGTGCCTTCCGATCGCGCCGCCATAGGCGCGCTTGACCCGATCGTGCGTCTCCTGCACCACGGCGTCGACCAGCCTCACGGCGGTCATCGGGCTTTGCCGTCTCGAGCGCCCGTCGCCGGCTGTGAGAGGCGGTCGATGCGACCGGCGAACGCATCGATCGCCGCCAAGCCGTCGAGCACCCCTATCTCTATGTCGTAGTTCCGCGCCTCGCCGGGCGGCAGATACGCCAGCTCGCCCCGCTCGCGTGCGTCGAAACGTCCGGCGTCGCGATTGGTGGTCGGCTCCATCGCCACGCCGTATGTGCCCTCGCCCAGCATCCGCCACATCGTGTGGAACGGGAACTGCTTCTTTCTGTAGACCTGGTACGCACCGAGCCCGAGCTGCCGGTTGACTATCGCGACCGGGACCGTTCCTTCCGGCTCGGCGACCACCTGGTGCTCGTAGCACTCTTCGGGGAAGCCCTGCGCAGGCCCGGTCAGCCGCCTGTATTCACGCGTCGGGTACTCCGCAACCGGCGCGCCGTCCGGTGCCGGGATCAAGTATTCAGAACCCGCATCGACGACCGGCCAGCCGACGTTCACGTGGTACAGGTACATGTGGGTCGTGGGATCGAAGCCGACGTTGACGACCTCGTCGTGCACCGTGAAGTGGCTCTCCCCAACCGGCGCCTCGATCCTCCGGCGCAGCTCCATCGCCTCGCCGTAAACGGCGGCCTGGCGAACCACCCCCTCGGCCCACAGCACGCAATCGTCGCCCTCCCAGCGCTCCCCGTATCCGGTCAGCCGCGCGGGTATGAAGCCGACGCGGCCATGGAGTCCGTATTCCTCAGTCGGCTTGACGAGCTGGTGGTAGTTGGAGGCATCGTCGACGCCGCCGAGCAGCGTGTGGTCGAGGCCGCACGTGACCAGCATGCCGCCACCCCAGCTCCGGAACCAGCCGAGCCCGAGCGGCTCGGAGTACCACGGACCGACAACACCCGTCGGCGAGAGCCACGCCAGAGAACGACCGTTGAACTCGCACCGGCCGACGTCCAGCGACCGATCGACCAGCACGTCGAACGCAAAGCCGGTCCCGGTTCGAAACTCGAGCGCGCGGACGCCGCGCTCGATCCCGTCGCCCAGCGTGACCAGGCGCACGCCCGCGACCTGTTCCAGGCGACCGACCCGGCGCATCAGCTCGCGCCGGGTCAGCGCTCTTCCATGCAACCTGGGCATCGACGGTTCAGACTCGGGCGCTTTCCTGTTCGCCGCGGGCCCTCGCGATGCCAATATCGTCGCCGCTCTCCTCGCCGAGGGCTGCGCCGGCGGTCTTGAGCCACTGCGACCGGCCGGTCGCCGAGTAGTAGATGAGGATCACAATGCCTATGACCAGCCATGCGATGTCGCCAAGCGGCGCCTGCAGGTTCGGGCTGACGGGGCAGTTGGCAGGCGGGCAGAACGGAGGATAGGACTCGGCGAGGGCGTAGATGAGCACCAGCGTCGACACCACCGGCAGCACTGCGTGCCAGAGCCAGTTGAACTCCGAGCGCCGGTCGCGCCAGTAGTAGACCATGACCCCGATGTTCGCGGCGATGTAGACGAACGCCACGCCGATGACAAGAACGAGTCCGCTGAGCAGGAAGAACGCGACGTCGGAGTGCCAGATCAAGCCGGCGATCAGGCCGCTGCCCAGGGTGAGGATCATCTGCGCGTAGATCGCGTTCGTCGGCGTCTTGTACTTGGGGTGCACTTTGGCGAAGAGCTTGGGGAAGGCCCCGTTGCGACCGAGCGCGTACCACATCCGGGTGCTGACGTTGGCGGTCGCCAGAGTTACGGCGAAGGTCGATGAAAGGAAGGCCAGGAGGATCAACCACCAGCCGGAGCCCCAGTCCGTGCGCGCGAGCGCGAGACCGGGCAGGTCGGGCGCGCCGACGAGGCCCTTGATGTTGTCTACTCCGAAGCCGGTGATCACGCCCCAGTAGGTCACGACGAGAAAGACGCCGAGGATGAGGATCGAGAGCAGCACCGATCGAGGCGTGTTCGTTTTCGGGTCCCTCGTCTCCTCGGCGAGTGGCGCCGCGGCCTCCCAGCCTGTAAGGCCCTGCACCGCAAGCACTATGCCGAGGGTGAACCCGGAGAAGCCCAGTGCCGATGTGTTGTTGCCGATGTTGCCGGGGTTGAAGACCGCGAACGAAAAGCCGCCTGGCCCCGGCTTGGCAAAACCGGTGATTGCCAGTGCGAGGACGATCAGGATCTCAGCGGAGCCGGTGATCAGCAGCGTGCGCGCCGATAGCTCGATACCGATGTACTGGAACGTCGCCACAGCCGCCGCTCCCACGATGACGGCGGCCGCCCACAGCCACGGCAGGTCCCAGCCGTAGCTGGTCTTGAACTCGGCGGCGGCAATGAACCCGAAGAACCCGCACACCACACCGCCGGCCATCGGGGAGTAGAGGATGAACATCCACGAAGTCAAAAAACCCATCCGCGCGCCGAGCGCGCGGCTCACATACGTGTAGTAGCCGCCCGCAGACGGCAGGACGCGCGAGAACTGGATCAGCGTATTTCCGAGCGCGAGGACAAGGATCACCGCGAACACATACGCCAGAGGCGCGGTGACACCGGCCAGGGTAACGAGGAATCCAGTGAAAAATAGCGCTGCGATCGCGGGGGCGATATGCGTGATCGCCTGCATCGTCACGCCCACCAGTCCCAGGCTGTTTGGTTTGAGATCGGTTCGAACAGGCGCCGCCGACCCGGTCATCTGAGCCATTGCTAAATATCCCCTCCCGAATTGAGCCCGGTCAGCAGGCTGCAGGATCTTGCAGCCTTGCCACGATCGTGGAGCAGTATGGGTCAGCCTCGCGTTTTGTCAAGGGGGACGTCAGCCGTGTGCAGGAATGCCGGCCTGGGCGAGGAAGGCGCGGTAGGTCGAGATGTACTCGCTGATCCCCTCCCGCAGCGATGCATATCGAGGCGTCCAACCCAGTTGCCGCTGCGCGTTTTCGATCGAGATGACCCCGCGAAACGAGGCTTCCCTCTCGTCCTCTGCGGTCATCACGTCCGCGACCTCGATGCTGCTGCCCGGAACGAGCTCGGCGACGAGCCTGGCCGCCTGTGCGGCTGTGACCAGCGGCCCGCCGGTGGCCGCGTAGAAGACCCTGTCGGCGTCCTCGCTGCAGTCGACCACGCGCACGGTGAGCGAAGCCACATCCAGTACATGCGTGTAATCCCGCGGTAGGCGGCCCCCAGAGGGAACCTCAACCCTTTCGCCCCGGACCGCCGGCTCCACGAACTGCTTCATATAGTTGGCGGAATGCCACTGCATGCCGAATCCGTAGACGGCCGAGGGCCTGATGATGCGAACGTCGAGCCCCGAGGCCTGCTGGTAGGCGAACCCAAACAGCTCCCCCGCCGCCTTGGCCGCGCCGTAGGCTCCGCTGCCAGGTCCCTGCCTAGGAAGGATGATCGGATGTGCCCCATCGATGGGCTCGTACTGGATCGGGGGGAGGACGCCGATCGAAGAGAAATCGACCACCCTGCCCACGCCGGAACGCCGGGCCGCTTCGAAGACATTGACCGTGCCGGCCAGGTTGGTCTGGAAGGCCCGAAACGGGTCGCGGTAGAGGTCGTCAACTTCCACGTTGCTGGCCGCGTGCACGACGGTCGCGGGACGCAACCGGCCGAAAACCGCCACGAGCTGCGACAGGTCTTCC
>DASVEP010000148.1:0-8675 GCA_036380475.1 Candidatus Dormiibacterota bacterium | reverse complement strand
CCCAGGTCGAGGAGACCACGTCCGACTTCGACAAGGAGAAGCTGCAGGAGCGGCTCGCGAAGCTCGCCGGCGGCGTCGCCGTGATCAAGGTCGGAGCTGCCACCGAGGTGGAGCAGAAGGAGAAGAAGCACCGCATCGAGGACGCGCTCAGCGCGACCAAGGCCGCGGTGGAAGAGGGGATCGTCGCGGGCGGCGGCACCGTGCTGCTCAACGCGCAGAAGAAGCTCGACGGCGGGCTCGGCCTCAAGGACGACCAGGCGACCGGGGTCAACATCGTCCGCAAGGCGCTCGAGGAGCCGCTTCGCCAGATCGGCATGAACGCCGGCAAGGAAGGCTCCGTCATCGTCGAAGAGGTCCGCAAGGGCAAGCCGGGCTTCGGCTACGACGCCCTCAACGACAAGTTCGTGAACATGTTCGAAGCCGGCATCGTGGACCCGGCCAAGGTCACGCGCTCTGCCCTGCAGAACGCCGCGTCGATCGCTGCGATGGTGCTCACCACCGAGGCGATGGTGACCGAGGTTCCAGAAGAGAAGAACCGTGGCGGCGGCATGCCGGGTGGCATGTCCCCGGACATGATGTAAGGCTTTCGAGCCTGGTTAGTTCGACCTGACACGAGCCCCTCGCCGCTGCGGGGGGCTCTTTTACTTCCCCGCCTGCGGGGAAGTCGGCCCGCCGCGTAGCGGCCGGCCGGATGGGGAGGTCCGAACCGGCTTCTCCCGCCCAGCAGGTTCGTCGATCGGGATGATCCCGCCGAGGCCTGCCAACCGCCGGCCGGCAAACGTGACGGCAAATGGTATGAGGAGCATGAATGCGGCAACCACCATCGACAGGGAGTCGGGCAGGCGGCGAGGATCGCGCATCCCCAGGTAGGTGAGGTAACCACCGCCGGCGGCGGTGAGCGCCACGATGAGAACAGCGGCCCCGATTGCCCACAGGCGGTACTCGCGGTAAAGCGGTGGTGCGTGCAGGCTGGCAAGGCGGAGCAGCCACCAGGCGGTGAGCCCGTTGAGCACCAGGCCGCTCAGGAGGGCGCAACCCGCGATGATCAGCCGGAAGGCGCTCAGGTTGACCATCACGAAGGCGGACGCGTTGACGGCGAGAATGCCGACGGGCGTGAGGACGCCCAGTGTCAGCAGTACTAGTTCACGAAGACGGCGAGAACGCTGCTTAGTGGCCGCAGCCGCAGGCTTGTGCGCCGCCGGCGTCATCGCCGGTGTCGAACGAGTGGCCGCATGAGCACGAATGCACCGCGTTCGGGTTGTGGACCGTGAAACCTGCGCCCATGAGGCTGTCCACGTAATCGATCTCGCTGCCCTGGATGTACGGCGCGCTGAAGTCGTCGATGACGATCTGGACGCCGTCCTGGTCGATCGTGATGTCCTCCGGCCGGCGCATGTCGTCGAAGGCCATGCCGTACTGCATGCCCGAGCAGCCGCCGCCGCTGACGAAGATGCGCAGCGCCAGCTGGGGGTTGCCCTCCTTGGCCAGGAGCTCACGAAGACGGGTCTGCGCGTCGGGGGTGAGTGAGACGACAGCTTGTTCGATCACGTTCTGGATGTTACCACGGGCATCCCGCTCCCTATGATCCGAAGACTTGACTACCGGACAGCTCCCGGATCCAGCATTTATGTACGCCGTGGCCGGATTGAGCCTGACGCTCGCCGGCTTCTCGGGGTTGGTGGTTGCTTTCCGGCATGAAGGGGCTTTGAAGGCGGTCGATGCCTACAGGCTGGTCCAGATCCCCGAAATGGCCCTCGTCACGACCTTGCTGTCCCTGATCCCAGCGCCTCTTTCGGAGTGGGTGGGGACGGCGAGTGCCGGCATCCGGATCACGGCGGGTCTCGCCTTGCTCTTTACCATCGGCCACGTGCTTGTACTCATCACGCGAATGCGGGAGGGTCACCTACAGCTGCCACAGGCGGGGGTCACCATGGCGGGGGTGCTGGACATCGCGATCATGCTGACCGGCGCTATCTGCCTTGGCGTCGGCAGCGCGCTGAGCCTCGACTGGTTGTTGATCCTCTTGCTGGCCAGGCCCATGCTGGCGTTCGCATTGGTTGTGGCGGACGTCGCTTCAGGTTCGCCAGCCAAGCGCTAGCCCCGGCCTAGCTTGAACCCCTTCCTGGCCGGCTTGCCTTCGGCGCCGGCGGTGGTGCCCGCTATCACCTGAGCGAGCTGCTCGGCCCCGCGAGCGATGGCGCTCTTGGGATCGGTGAGGACCAGGATCTCGCCCCTGACCGCGGCCTCGTCGGGCTTGGTGCCGTCGAAGTCGATCTCGACGGCGAGCTCTTGCTTGAGGGTGCGAACGACGTCCTCACGGCTGACAACGGACTTCGGGACCTTGTTGTTGAGGGCCAGGATCACCCTTCCCGGGACGATGTTGAGGACGTTCGTGAAGATGTTCAACAGCTCGCCGACGTCCTTGAGGGACGACAGCTCTGGAGTGACGATGACCAGCACCCGCTGGGAGTGGTCGAGGACGCTGATCACGATGTCCGTGAACGCGACACCAAGGTCGAAAACGATGTACCGGAAGGCGTTGACCAGGATGCCCATCGCCCGGTTGACCAGGTCGACGGTGATGAGGTCGGCCTGTTCGGCTCGGAGCACGCCCGGCAGGAGCATCATGCCGCCCGGGTGGTGGAGGATCGCTCCCAGAACGGCCTCCTCGAAGTTGGCCGGCGGCACCTGGCTGGCGGCGGCCAGACACCCGGTCGGGGTCAGGTAAGAGATCAGGGCCGCGTGGTTGTAAGGAAGCGCGAGGTCGACGAGCAGGACCTCTCCCGGGAAGCGCTTGCCAAGGGCGGCGGCCAGGTTGACCGCCATGGTCGTGCGTCCGGAGCCACCCTTGGGCGAGTAGACGGCAACCGTAGACGCAGCCTGCTCAGGGGCAACCATGCGCGCCCTCGCGATCAGGTTCGGCAGCGTGTCCTTGCGCTGCTCGACCAGCTTGGTCAGCTCGATGATGGCGTCGGAGTCGGGGGGCAGGGTCTCGTAGAGGGTCTTGCGGTCGAGCGTCAGCAGCTTGCAGTCCTCGAGCGCCCGCACGCTCGCGGTGCGCGTTTCCTCCGAGATCAAGGCCATCTCTCCGAAGAAGTCGTCGGGGCCCATGAGCGCGATCGTGATCGTGTGTCCGGGCGACTCCTCGACGTAGACCTCGCAGCGACCCGACTCGACCACGAACATGGTGTCGCCGGGGTCGCCCTGGTGAACGATCACCGACCCCTTGGCGGCTGAGGCCGGCGCGAGCCGACGGGCGAGGGCGTGGAGAATGTTGTCCGGCAGGGTGAAGAAGATCGCCACGCGCTCGAGGATCTGGAATCGCTTCCTTAGCTCGTCGGGCGGTCCGCCGCCGATTTGGTGGGAGTCGCTCACGCGGAAGGAATTATAGAAGTGGTGTACTTAGCCACCCCCGGCCTTAGCTTCGGCTGATCTTGGCGGATAGCAGGCCGCTGGTTAAGGGGTCCCCGCGAACTCACGGCAAAGCCTCAGAGTTCGTGGGGGCTTTAGACTTAGCCGCCGTCGGTCCCGTGGTGTAGCCTGGCCAAACACGCGGCCCTGTCAAGGCCGAGAACGCCGGTTCGAATCCGGTCGGGACCGCCATCGAACGCCCAGGCGAGCGACGCGGCGCGCAGTAGCCGCTCTCCGGAGAGGTGGCCGAGTCCGGTTGAAGGCGACGGTCTCGAAAACCGTTATGGGTCACTGGCCCATCGAGAGTTCAAATCTCTCCCTCTCCGCCACGCCTAACTGGTACTGAATTCCGCACGTTTGACGTCAGCGGTGTGAAATCAGCCGCGCTACTAAGCTTGGATCGCAGTGGATACCAGACGGTTGTTCTTTCGCATGGCTTACCTGTTCGGGTTCAAGCCCTGGGACTCGGGGGTTCCGCCGCCTGAGCTGATCGAGGTGATCGAGGGCTCGAAGGCATTCCCGCCAGGTCGGGCCATCGACCTCGGCTGCGGCACGGGGACGAACTGCAAATACATGCTCGAGCACGGCTGGGACGTGACCGGAGTCGATTTCGTTCCCCGTGCAATTGGCGTTGCGAAGAAGAAGGCGCCGGGGGCGAAGCTCCTCGTGGGCGACGTGACCAAGCTCGGCGCGTTCGGAGTTTCCGGACCCTTCGATCTGCTGCTCGATATGGGCTGTTTCCACTCGCTTCCCGAAACGCGACGAGATGCCTACGTCGGCGAGGCGGCGCGCGTGGCAAAGCCGGGGGCGACGTTCCTGCTTTTCGCCTTCGGTGAGAAGGGACGTGGGACTCCAGTGGCCCCAGAGTCGGAGATCCGGCTGAGATTCACCAAAGACTTCAACGTGATCGAGGTGCGAGCCGGCGCCCTGTTTCTGAAGCAGACCTGGTACCGGCTGAAGCGGAACGCACCCGCGTAGATTTGAACCAGTGAAAGCTTCTCCGTACAACTTGAAGATGATCGCCGAGTTCCATGAGAAGCGAGGCCTCGGGGTCGGCCCGTTTGGGGACCACGTGGTGCTGCTGACCGCGAGGGGGGCGAAGAGTGGCGACGAGATCACCACCCCGCTCGTGTACGGCCGCGACGGAGACGACTACATCGTCGTGGCTTCGAAGGGCGGGGCTCCCAAAAACCCGAGTTGGTTTGGCAACATCAAAGCAAACCCCGAGGTCGAGGTCGAGGTCGCGAGCGCCGACGCGACTGAGAAGTTCATCGCTCATGCCCGGCCTGTAGACGATCGGGCTGAGCGCGACCGGCTCTACGAGAAAATGACCAAGATCTGGCCTCCATTCGCGGACTACCAGGCTCGGACGGAGCGCTTGATCCCCGTGATCAGGCTCGAACGCAAGACCGAATAGCTTCCCTCCGTTCTCCGTGATGAATGAGAAGGACAGGTTTGGCCTTGGCTGCCGCGCTGGCTCTTGTTATCGGAGGGTTCGGCGCTTTCACGTCGCGGGCTGTCCACGCTGCCGTAGTCCCTGGCACTTCATGCTCTGTGTTTCCCTCGGACAACATCTGGAATACGGACATTTCGAACATGCCCGTCAATGCCAACAGCGCCGCGTGGCTCAACTCAACCGGCGCGAATTTGGGTCGCAAGCTGCACCCGGACTTCGGGCCGCCCGCATACGGGATTCCTTTCAACGTGGTGAGCAGCAGCCACGCGACCACCACCTTCACGTTCTTGTACGCGACTGAAAGCGATCCTGGCCTCTATCCGTATGGGAGTGACCTTGCGATCGAGGCTCCAACCGACAGCCACCTGCTGACCATCAATAAGGACACGTGCAAGCTGTACGAGACTGGTGGAACCAACTACAACGGACCGAGCACTGCTTGGGCGGGAGCCATCTTTGATCTCACATCGAACCAGCTGCGGCCGAATACATGGACCTCGGCGGATGCTGCCGGCCTTCCAATCTTCCCCGGGCTGGTGCGGCTGGATGAGGTTCAGGCGGGATTCATAGGCCACGCAATCCGGTTCACGGTTCAGCGGAGCGACACGAGTTATCTCTGGCCGGCGCGACACCAGGCTGGGGCGACGAGTGACCCGACGCTGCCTCCGATGGGCGCACGCTTCCGGCTGAAAGCGGGCTATGACATCTCCGGTTACAGCCCGCAGGCTCAAGTTGTCCTTACTGCGTTCAAGCACTACGGTCTGATCGTGGCTGACAACGGTTCGAACTGGTTCTTCCAGGGGTCGGTCGATCCCGGTTGGGCCAACCCGCCGTACGACTCTGTGATCTCCGGCTTGAAAAATGTGCCCGCGAATCAGTTCGAAGCAATCGATGAGTCGAGCTTGATGGTCGATCCAAATTCGGCTCAGGCCGGCACCGCGCCCGCCGCGCCCACGGCACCGGCCGCCGCACCGCGCGACGCCGCCGCGACGGTCTCGTGGACAGCGCCGGCGACGGGCGGGCAGCCGATCGTCAGCTACACCATCATCGGCACACCGTCGGGCCAGGCGATCGTGGGCGGAGCCTCGACCACGGCGGTCGTCTTCGGGCTGACCAACGGGACCCCGTACACGTTCACGGTCACCGCCACCAACGTGATCGGAACCGGCCCTCCGTCGCCGGCGTCCAATGCGGTCATCCCCGACCACCGCCTGACGGGCCAAAGCGCGCCCCCGCCCATCGGTACCCGCAGCGGCGCCAACCAGTCGACAACGCGCGCCCCCGGTCCACGCGTGCCCCGCGGGCCGCAACTAGCAGCTGCCTCGCCGCCGGTCGGCGCACTACCGAGGATCTTGTTTCTCAGGCTGTAGGCGCTGATTCGCAGGCTTTTTCGAGTACCGCCATCTAGAATGGCGCGGCCGTGTTCAAGGGCTGCAGGGTGGGAGTTGTCGTCCCGGCCTACAACGAGGAGCGGCAGATCGAAAGCGTGCTCGAGACCATGCCCGACTTCGTCGATCGCGTCTTCGTGGTTGACGACTGCAGCGGCGACAAGACATCGGAGGTGACCAAACACTGGTCCAAGCGTGGGCATGGGCATCGCGTCGCGCTGATCCGCCATGAAACCCGCGGAGGGGTGGGCAAGGCCATCACCACCGGTTACAAGGCAGCGCTCGACGACGGGATGGAGGTCATCGCGGTCATGGCCGGCGATGGCCAGATGGATCCGAAGGAGCTGCCGATGATCCTGGAGCCGGTCGCTGACGGAAAAGCCGACTACAGCAAGGGCAACCGGCTCACGAGCGGCGTGGCCTGGCAGAAGACGCCCCACGTCCGCTATCTCGGCAACGCGTTTCTTTCCCTGCTGACGAAAATCGCCTCCGGCTACTGGCACGTGGCCGACACGCAATCGGGTTACACGGCCATCAGCGCCGAGGCTTTGCGGGCAATCGAACTCGACAAGCTCTATCCGTCGTACGGATACCCGAACGACATGCTCGTGCGGCTAAACGTTCGCAACTTTCGTGTTGCGGATGTTCACATCGCCCCGCGTTACGGCATCGGCGAGCGCTCCTCGATGAAGGTGTGGAAAGTCGTCCCGACCGTCTCTCTCCTGCTGCTCCGCGGCTTCTTCTACCGGATGTTCCAGAAGTACGTGATCCGTGACTTCCATCCCCTCGTCTTCTTCTATGCGCTGGGATTCTTCCTCACCGCGATCGGACTGATATTGGGCATCGTGGAAACGGTCGCGAAGATCACGCAGGGCAACATCGCCATCGCAACCGTGGTGCTCGTCGCACTGCTCGGCATATCGGGCCTACAGCTGCTGCTCTTCGCCATGTGGTTCGACATGGAATACAACAAGGAGCTCCGATAGCCGGTAGCGAGGTCGGGTGAAGCCACCTGCATCCGACCGCGATTACTGGGAGGAGCGGACGCGCCACTACGGCGCGCGTGCGGCGGGATATCGCGACGCGGCCATGGACGCTTACGAGGACCGGCTTCGCCGCTCGGCCATCGGGCGCTTCCTCGGGCGCGGCGATGGCCGGCACATGCTGGACGCAGGTTGTGGCAGCGGCAGGTGGAGCGTGCGCCTTGCAGATTCCGGATGGGTGGTCACCGGCGCCGACATCACCGAGGCGCTCATAGCTTTGGCGCCGGCCGCGCGGAACGTCACCTACATGAATGGATCGATACAAGAGCTAGAGCTGCCGGCGGCCAGCTTCGATGCTGTTCTGAGCATCACGGTGCTGCAGCACATCACCGATGATCGGGACTTCGAAGCCGCGCTCGACAACCTGACCAGGATGCTGAGACCAGGCGGGCGAATCGCAGTCCTCGAGTACGCCCCTCTGCGAGTGCTCGGCGCCATGCCGGCGAACATACGGGCGCGCTCGCGCGCCGAATGGGTCCGAGCATTCCGCTCACGTGGTTACTCCAAGCGGGCCGAGACAGGCGTGCGTTTCCTGGGTCATGGGCCATACATGGTCGCGGTCAAGCTTGCGCGCCGTTTGAAATCGGCTGACGGAGTGGAGCCGCCGCGGGCGTTGAATGGCCTGCGGGCACTCTGCCAGGCGTTCGACTTGATGCTCGCTCGCATACCCGGCCTCACTCTCTTGGGCGACGTCCGGTTGTTCATATTCGAGAAGGCCATCACATGACCTTCGTGCTCCGCGTGCTTGGTTCGCTTGGAGCCCAGCTGCTGTTTGTGCTTTGTGGTGCCGCGACGACGGTGATCGTCGCCCGGTACACAGGCACGCACGGCGCGGGCGCCTATTCGGTGGCGGTGCAGATCGGGACCCTCGTTGTGGTCGGAGGCGGGCTGGGCATCGATTTCGGTCTGATCTACTTTGCCGCCCGCGATCGCATGCGCCTGTCCGAGCTCGCTCCGGTGCTGCTTTGGTTCGGGCTTGTCTGGGGCGCGATCCTCGCTGCGATCGGCTACGCCATCGGGCTTGGGCTGAGCGGGTCGCTGCTAAAAGGCCTCGGCAATGCACTGATCCTGGCGGCGATCGCTGCCGTGCCTTTCATGCTCGCCGTGCGCTACCTGCGCTATTTCCTGCTCGGCCGCAACCAGCTGCTGCTGTTCAACGCAATCAACGTCGTTCTCGCGATCGCCTGGCTGGTATTCGTGGCGATTGCCCTCGCGCTCTTGAACACGGGCGTGATGGGCGCCGTGTGGGCCTTCGCCGCGGCCAATGTCGCGGCTTTCATCGCCGCAGTTGTTCTGGTGCCGGCTGCCCTGCGCCTGCCGGACCTCCGTACCGCGCCCAACCTCCTACGCACCCTTGCTGCGTTCGGGCTTCGGGCC
>DASVEP010000147.1:0-64407 GCA_036380475.1 Candidatus Dormiibacterota bacterium | reverse complement strand
GGTTGACCCTAGTACGAGAGGACCGGGTTGAACGGCCCGCTAGTGTACCGGTTGTCACGCCAGTGGCAGCGCCGGGTAGCCATGGCCGGTTTGGATAAGCGCTGAAAGCATCTAAGTGCGAAGCCAACTCCAAGATAAGGTCTCCCACCGGGTTAACCGGGTAAGGGCCCTGGTAGACAACCAGGTTGATAGGCCGCGGGTGTAAGAGCAGCAATGCTTTGAGCTGAGCGGTACTAATAGCCCGAGGGCTTGTTCACCTATAACTCACTCTTCAGTTTCTGAGGAGTCGCAAAACGTCACATTGATCCAGCGCTGAACGCAAGCTGGAGAGTCTCATAGACCTAATTCGGTTGTCGATCATCCCATGGATGGTTCGTCCACGCGCCTATGGGCGGACCGTATATTGCCAAGGGCTTGCCACCATCCGATCCGGACCCGAATATCGACCTGCGTTGGATGGCGCGCGCCATAGAGCTCGCCCGTCAGGCCGATTTCCGGACCAGCCCCAATCCGATGGTAGGCGCTGTCGTTCTCGATTCAGCCGGCGAACTCGCTGGAGAGGGTTATCACCGGCAAGCTGGTACGCCGCACGCGGAGCAGGAGGCGCTCGAAGCCGCTGGAGAGCGAGCACGCGGAGGGACGCTCTACGTAAACCTCGAGCCATGCTCGCACGCTCATCGAGATCCGTCCTGCGCTCAAGCCGTTGTGAGCGCCGGCGTGCGCCGTGTCGTGGTTTCGATGGTCGATCCGGACCCACGCGTCCGCGGCGACGGGATCAAGATGCTCGAGGCTGCCGGGGTCGAAACCGCGGTTGGAGCCCTGTCAGATCAGGCCAGGCGACTCAACGAGTTCTACGTCAAACATCGCCTGACGGGGCGCCCATTCGTGACAGCGAAGTTCGCGATGAGCCTCGACGGGAGGATCGCCACCAGTGCTGGCGAGTCCAGGTGGATCAGCGGGGCAGCATCGCGAGCCCACGCCCACCTGCTTCGGCACGCCCACGACGCCATCCTGGTCGGGATTGGAACGGTGCTCGCCGACGATCCCCAGCTCACAGCGCGCGTCGACGGTCTCGAGGCGCGTCAACCGCTCAGAGTCGTGCTCGACTCGCAGCTCCGCACACCCCCAAATGCCAAGGTGGTCGGCCACAACACCTTGATCGTCGCAACGCGTGCGGGCCAGGTCGGCCAAGCCGAAACGCTGGTCCTGCCACGAACAGACGATGGGCGGGTCGGGCTCGGGCCGCTGCTGGAAGAGCTGGGAAGGCGCGGGGTTCTGAGCCTCCTTGTCGAAGGCGGGGCGGAGGTACACGCATCCTTCTTTGCCGAAGGATTGGTCGACAAAGTGCAGGCGTACATCGCTCCGATGCTGATCGGTGGACGCGACGCGCCCGCCCCGATTGGCGGCGAGGGAGCAAAGCGGCTCCGAGACGCCATCAGGCTCACTGGGCTCGAGACCGCGCGAATTGGCGATGATCTTTCGATCACGGGTTATGTAGATGTTCACCGGGATCGTTAGCGCCGTCGGCACGGTGGTCGAAGCCAGTCCTGGCCGGCTCGGCATCCGGCACGGACCGACGACGAAACGGCTCGGTCTCGGCGGCAGCGTGGCCGTCAATGGATGCTGCTTGACGGTGGTGCGGAAACAAGGCCCGACCTTCTATGCAGATGTCGTCCACGAGACCCTGCGCCGCACCAACCTCGGCCGGCTGGGAAAAGGCAGCACCGTCAACCTCGAGCTTCCAATGGCCGCCGACGGGTTTCTCGATGGTCATCTCGTGCAGGGGCACGTTGACGCGACGGCGAAGATCAAGAGGGTGCAAAAGGCAGCCAACGGTTCCGAGGTCCTCATCGGGCTGCCCGCCACGCTTCGCAAGCTCGTCGCCGAGAAGGGTTCGATCGCGGTCGACGGTGTCAGCCTGACGGTCGCGAAGGTGGATGGGCCCGTCGGTACGTTCAAAGTCGCACTGATCCCACATACCATCGCGGCGACGATCGCCTCCAGCTACGCGCCGGGCAGCGTGGTGAACCTCGAGGCTGATGTGATCGCCCGCTACGTGGCCCGAAACCTGCCCCGGTAACATCTACGAGCCATGACCCTGGCCACCATTCCAGAGGCGATAGCCGACTTCGAGGCCGGCCGATTCGTGATCATCGTCGACGACGAGGATCGCGAAAACGAGGGCGACCTCGTGGTGGCCGCGCAGCTCGTCACCCCGGAGCACATCAGCTTCATGACCCGCCACGGGTCGGGGCTCGTGTGCATGCCGATCGTCTCCAGGCGTCTGGACGAGCTGGGCATCGCGCCGATGGTCGAGCGGAACACGAGCCGTTTGGGCACCGCGTTCAGCATCAGCATCGACGCCAAGGACATCACGACGACCGGCGCTTCTGCCTACGACCGAGCAGCCACCATCCGTAAGGTGCTCGATCCGTCCGCCAAAGCCACGGATTTCTCGATGCCAGGGCATACCTTTCCGCTGCGCTCCGCCGAAGGAGGCGTGCTGACACGCGCCGGCCAGACAGAAGCAGCGGTCGACCTCGCGATCCTTGCGGGTCTCTACCCCGCTGGAGTGATCACCGAGCTGATGAAAGAGGACGGGACCATGGCGCGCATGCCCGACCTCGAATCATTCGCCCGCGAGCATGGCATCAAGGTGATCACAGTCGAGCAGATGATTGCGTACAGACGGCGCAACGAGAAGCTCGTCGCACGCCGGGTCGAGGCAATGATCCCGATCGGGGATCCGAATCCGCTGCAGTGGAAGCTCTACGCGTACGAGGACGTCCTTCGCCACGAAAACCACCTGGCGCTGGTCCTGGGTGATATCGATCCGGAGCAGCCTGTGCTTTTGCGTGCGCATTCCGAATGCCTCACCGGGGACATATTCGGCAGCCTTCGCTGCGACTGCGGCGCGCAGCTGCACGCGGCGATGCAGATGATTGCGGCGGACGGCGTCGGTGTGATCCTCTACATCCGCCACCAGGAAGGTAGGGGGATCGGACTGCTGGACAAGCTGCACGCCTACAACCTCCAGGATCTCGGCCTCGACACTGTCGAGGCGAACGAAGCGCTTGGACATCCCGCCGACAAGCGCGACTATGGCATCGGTTCCCAGATCCTTTACGACCTGGGCGTGCGCAAGATCCGTCTGCTGACGAACAACCCCAAGAAGATTTACGGCCTCGAGGGGTTCGGTCTCGAGGTCATCGAGCGGGTGCCGATCAAGATCGCATCCAACCCGCACAACGAGCGCTATCTGAAAACCAAGAAAGACAAGCTCGGTCACCTGCTTTAGGCGGTGGCGATGGGAGAGAAAGGCAGCGAGCCGGACCTGAGCGGCGCCGATCTTCATGTTGCGGTGATCGTGTCGCGCTACAACGAAGACGTGACCAGGCGATTGTTACGAGGCGCCTTGTCGACCCTGGAAGAGAGAGGAGTGGCCGAGCCGGACGTGTTCTGGGTCCCCGGCGCGCTCGAGATCCCGGTGACTGCGCTGACCCTGGCTGAAAAAGGCCAGCACGACGCCATCGTGTGCCTCGGGTGCGTGATCCGCGGGGAGACATTTCACTTCGAGGTCGTCGCCGGGCAGGCGGCCGCGGGGGTCATGCAGGTGCAGCTCGACACTGGGGTGCCGGTGGCTTTCGGCGTCCTCACCACTGAAGACAAAGACCAGGCGATGGCCCGTTCCGGCCCCAAGAACAACAAGGGCGCCGAAGCGGCCGACGCGGCGATCGAGATGGCGAACCTGTTGCGGAGCATCCAGGGCTAGCTTCCCTCTGTACCTGACTTAGGCCGCTACAGACAGGGTGACCACGCTCGAGCCGGCCGGGGCCACGACGAATCCTTCGGTCGCCGCCGGTGTGCTGAAGTGACGCGCCGGTCCCAGGTTGGCGTTGTACAGGACAGCCCCAGTTACAGGGTCGAGCGCGTAGATGCGGCCGGTCTCCGGGTCGATCGCCCACACGGCGCCGGCGGCGACGATTGGTGAAGCCATTCGCGGTGGGGCGGCTTTCCACACGACGTTGATCGATGTCGCCGTCACCGCAAGCGCTACCAGCCCATCGGAGCACGGGACCCACACCATCGAGTCCGACGATGCGGTACCGCCCCAGGCGCCCGCGCAGACCGTGCGGCTCGCAATCTGCCCGCCTATGCCTCCCAGCTGGTCGGCTTTCAGCAAGTACGCGATGCCATCTTTACCGATCGCCACCACCACGCCCAGGGACTGCAGCAGAGTCGCGCCCACCGACCCCAGGTCCGCGTCGCTCGCGTCGAGTGATTTCCAGTTGGCCGGGGCAAAATAGGACCTCACCTGCAGGTCTGGTGTCATCTCGATGACGGAGTTGCTGTAGCCAAACGACTGCGTCGCGGAGCCATTACCGGTCACTACATAAACAGCTCCCGAGGCGGCGACCGCGACGCCCGCCGGACTCCAGATCCCCGCCTCTGTCGACACCGGCGTCTTGTACGCGAGCGCCGGTCCACCACCCAGAGGCACCGCGACCACATAACCGTGATAGCTGCCGCAGTCTCCATAGAGTCCGCCAAGCGGGATGTAGACACGACCCGACCCGATCGCCAGCGCCCCGCGCTCCTGCTGCACCGTAGGTGTCGAGCCCACGGGATCGACAATCTGTTGAGCTAGCACGGTGCCATCGGTCAGGCTCAACGTGAAGAGATAGTGGTGGTAGCCGCGTACAAAACCGACGACGAACAGCCGACCCGTCGCCGTATCCACAGCGGGAGTGCCGGTGATGCCGGTGACAGGACCGATGTCACCACACGGAAGCGTCGATGCATCGACCGGCTCGCCAAGGTGTCGTTCCCAGACCACTGCACCGGTGAAAAGATCGAGCGAGTACACCGTGTTGTTTTCGGTGGCCACCAGCACGTGCCCCGAGACGATCAGGGGCGACGCATAGACGTCGCCGTCGACCGCCGCACGCCAGGCTTCCTGCGGACTCGCCAACGAAGGCGATGCCGGCCCCTGCCCGCTGCGGGCAGGATTTTGGTGGTATTCAGGCCAGTCCGCAGCCAGGCCGGGCGACACGGAGACGCCTGACCGGGCCGGCGAGGTCGATGGAGACGGGTTGACCCCTACATCTCCGGCGCATGCGACACAGACCGCCAGTACGAGGGCGACGCAACCTGCCTTCACAGGCCCCAGCTGAACTTTCTTATCCCCGCCAATCGGGCCCGCTCTGGACCGATAAGCTCAACCCGACCCTGCACCGTCATGCCTCTTTTCGGCCCCATCGCGTCGACCGCGAGCGCCGCACGCGGGTCCGCTGTCAGGTTGCGCAGCTTGACGCCATCCACGTCGAACTCGAAATCGCCCTGCTCGGTCAGCGCGTACATAACGGGCACGACATGAGGCCAACCGGTTGGGCCGACTGTGGCGAGGCGGCAAATGCGCTGCGATCGCAGGAACTCGAGCTCCGGCTCGGTGAAAACCATGCTGCCCCATCGTATCGCCGCGGCGAAAGGCGCTTCGCTCGTAGACTGCAAGCACTCAACTCGCGAGCAGGTCAAGACCGGCGCCGACGCGTTCGGCGCGCAGTTGGAGGATGTGGATGGCTACTGTCAGCGCGCGCGGCGTGGAAACGATCGGCGGTTACACGATCGTGCGCCGCGAGAAGCTGGATCGCCTGGAAGGCGGCTTCATCGAGCTCGTCCATGAGCGAACGGGGGCTCGACACATCCACATCGAATGCGCCGACGACAACAACGCGTTTGCCGTCAGCTTTCCAACAGTTCCCACGGACTCGACCGGGGTGGCGCACATCCTGGAGCACGTTGTGCTGGCCGGCTCGAAACGCTTCCCAGTTCGAGACCCCTTCTTCTCGATGACGCGTCGCTCCCTGGCGACGTTCATGAACGCATTCACGAGCGCTGACTCGACCACCTACCCCTTCAGCACGCGCAACTCGAAGGACTACATGAACCTGCTGCGCGTGTATCTCGATGCAACCTTCTTCCCACTGCTGACCGAGGACTCCTTCAAACAAGAGGGGATCCGGTTCGAGTTCGAAAACCCTGCTGACCCTTCCAGTGGTCTGCGATACAAGGGCGTCGTCTTCAACGAGATGAAGGGTGCGCTGGCCACGCCCCAGGCAGCGATGCAGAAGAACCTTGGCCGAACTTTGTTCGCAGGCCTTACCTACGAGAAGATCTCCGGCGGCGATCCCGAGCACATACCGGATCTCACGTGGGAGCAGCTGCGCAGATTTCATGCCGCTCACTACCACCCGAGCAACGCCTACTTCTATACGTACGGCAACCAGCCGTTGGAAAGGACGCTGGCGGCGATCGAGGACAACGCGCTTGCGCATTTCGAGCGAATCGAGATCGATACGTCGATCCCGAACGTGACTCGATTCTCGAAGCCGAAAGCGTCGGTCGAGCCCTATCCAGCGGCTGCAGGTGAAGACAATTCACGAAAGGGGCAGGCTCTGGTCGCGTGGGTCACCGTGCCGGCCATCGACTCCTTTCAGCTCCTCGCCATGAGGGTTCTATCCGAGGTTCTGCTCGGGAACTCCGGCTCACCGCTGCGAAAGGCGCTGATCGACTCCAAGATCGGCGGCGCTCTGGCTGACGGCAGCGGTTTTCAGGACGACTACAAGGAGACGGTGTTTGGCGCCGGCCTGAAGGGAATTGCAACCGGCGATGCGGAAAAGGTGGAGAAGGTCGTCCTCGACACGCTCGAGAAGCTCGTCGAAGAGGGTTTGGACGCAACCCAGGTCGATGCCGCGATCCACCGGCTCGAGTTCGAGAAGCGCGAACGCTCCAACGCGGGCTTCCCGTACGCGCTCAAGGTGATGTTCACCCTTTTCGGTTCCTACCAGTACGGCGGGGATCCGTACAGCAGCCTGAACCTGGATGCCGATCTCGAGCGCCTGCAGCAGGCTCGCGAGGATGGGAGGTTCTTCGAAAATCTCATCGCGACCGAGCTCTTGAACAACCGCCACCGAGCCTTGCTCAGCCTCGAACCCGACCCCGAGCTCGAGGAGCGCACCAGGCGCAAAGAGCTCGATCGCCTGGCTGCCGTCGAGGCGACTCTCACCGATGCCGACAAGGCACGCATCGTCGCCGACGGGCTGCGCCTCAAAGCCGAGCAGGAGGCCAAGCAGGACGTCGCAGTTCTGCCCACGCTCGAGCTGACCGACATACCGATGCAGTTCGAGGAGGTCCCCAGCCGCGCGGTGAAGATCGGCCCGGTAACCGTGGAGTTCTTTCCACTGCCGACAAACGGGATCACGTATCTGGACATCCGGTCGGATTTCGGTGCGCTTAGCGAGGAGCTCAAGGACCTTCTGCCGCTGTTCAGCCGCGTGTTCACGCAAACGGGCGCCGCGGGGCAAGACTACGTACAGATCGCGGCGCGCATCGCCGCGCACACGGGCGGCGTCGGCGCCGCGCCCTCGGTCCAGCCGCTAGCGGCGCGTGACGACTACCTCCAGTCCTTTCTGGTTTCTGGTCGCGCCCTTGACCGCAACGTCGGTCCCTTCATCGATCTGCTCACCGACCTGACCGCTCGCATGGAAATCGAGCCGCACAGGCTGAAAGATGTGATCGACGAAAGCGCAACCCGGTTGGAGAGCTCGATCGCGGGTCTCGGCTTCCAGTTCGCGATCCTTCGCGCGACGTCAAAGCTGAGCTCGGAAGGCGCGATCAATGACAGCCTTCAGGGCATCGGGATGCTTCATCAGACGCGCCGGCTGGCGGGCCTCGGTGACGCCGAGCTCGGCGATGTGATTGCAAAGCTGACGGCTATCCGCACGACACTATTTCGGAAGGACTCGATCAACATCATCGTGACCTGCGAGGAATCGATGATCGACTCCATATCTGAGAAGTTGCAGGGATTGATAGATGCGCTGCCCACCGGTCGTGCCAACGGTCACGTGGAGAAGCCAGACGCGCTCGCTCCGGTTCCCGAGGCGCGGACAGCGCCCCTTCCTGTGGCGTTCAACGTCCGCATCTTCAAGACCGTTCGCTACACGCACCCGGACTCGCCGGCGCTGCTGGTGCTCGCGAATTATCTGCGCGACACGTTCCTGCATCGAGAGCTCCGAGAAAAGGGTGGAGCGTACGGCGCTGTCGCGCAGGCCAGCATCGGTGGAGGGACGTTTTACATGGCCTCGTACCGAGACCCAAATATCACGCGAACCTATGACACGTTCGATCGCGCGACTGCCTGGATCATCGAGGACGCGGTGGCCGACGAGGCCCTCAAGGAAGCGATCCTCGGTGCGTGCGGTGACGTCGACCCGCTCGAATCTCCGGACATCAAGGGCCGCCGCGAATGGACAAACCGGCTCGCCGGCTTTACACGCGAGGAGAGAGAGAGGTTCAAGCAGCGCCTGCTCGAAGTGACGGCGGCCGATATGAAGCGAATCGCGCGCAAATATCTGTCAGTCGGGCACTACGCGCAGACGACTGTGGCCGGACCGGAGCTGGTCGAGGCGGCAACCAAGGAGCGACCGGGGCTGTTCGAGGTCGTGGCGCCCGTCTGAATCCGCCCATGTCACAATCGGCGCCATGAATCTGTGGCGCCGTGAGTACTTCTGGCCGGGAGTCTTGATCGTTCTCGGGGTCTACTTCCTTCTGAGCAACCTGAACCTGCTGACATGGCTGCATGCGGATGTGGTCTGGCCGGTCCTGTTGATCGCACTCGGGGTGTGGCTGATCCTCCGCCGAGCCCGCTGACGATGACGCGTTCGTATCGCAGCTTCTTCTGGCCGGCGGTCCTGATCCTGATCGGCGTCTTCGCGCTGCTTGTCAATGCAGGGATCGTGCCCGTCGAACGCCTGGATCGCCTGGTCGATCTATGGCCGCTCATCCTGGTCGTGATTGGCCTTGAGCTGCTGCTCCGTCGAGCCGTCCAGGGTCCGGCGGCCGAGCTCGCCGCGGCCTTGATCGTGCTGGTTGCAATTGGGGGCGCGGCTGCATACGTCGCCCTCGGGCCCTCGATACCGACGGGAACACACTCGTTGGACACGTCGGGGAAGCTGGGCAATCTCGACCACGCCAACGTGCGGGTCGACGCAGGCGCCGCCACCATCACGATGGCCGGAGACGCATCCATCGGCGATGACCTGTATCGCGCGCACATCGAATACTCCGGGATCAAACCGGAGGTCAGCCTCGACAATTCGAGCGGCGATCTGCACATCTCGCAGAACAACACATCCGGATTCTTCTTCCAGAGCCGCCGCTTCGTGCTCAAGCTTCAGCTGAACCCCAGCGTTCAGTGGAAGATCGCCGTCAACAGCGGAGCCGCAACGGATAACTTCAACCTGTTGAATCTTCGCGTCGCGAGCGTGGATGTGAACACCGGCGCGAGCCGCGAGGACATGACCTTCGGCCCTCCGACAGGGACGGTGCCGATCACAATCAACGGCGGCGCCCTGACGGTATTCGTCCACAGACCATCCACCGCGGCAGCCTCGGTCAACGTGTCCGGCGGTGCCGTGAGCTTGAACTTCGATGGTCGGCAAACCCGAGCAGTCGGGACTGTGACCGCGCAGACGGGGGACTACGACAGCGCTTCGGACCGCTACCAGATCCAGGTCAACGGCGGCGCTTGCAATGTCACCGTGAACGGGACCGCGCCGACCGCCTAGTCCTTCGCTTCGAGCTTCTCGTCAAGCGCTTCGATGCGTGCCGGGTAGTGGGACAGAGTCGGATAAAGGAGGGCTGACCGGAGGCCTCGCGCCGCGCACTCCAGCATCGTCCGCAGCTCGTGGTCGAGAACACCCGCGGCCACGAGGACTCCAATCAGCGCTGTCGCCCGTTCGGCGCCCGCGAGAAGCTCCTCCTGGTCGATGCCCGACCCGGCCAGCTGGCCGGCCACCTGCTCCAATCGCACCGCAAGTCTCAAGTGCTCGTCGTCGCCCTGCGCGGCACAGAGCTCAGCACCACGGCGGGCCGCAGCGGCGGCGAGACGCCCCTCGAGCAGGCGCCCACCGGCGGCATCGTTTGCAGCGGCCGCCGGGCACAGCCCGATCACCTGTTGGGGTCCGATGACAACACCGCGCTGCTCCAGCTCGGCAATTACGGCGGCGGGTGGCGTCTCTTCGAGGCGGAACAGGTTCATGGACAGCTGCATCACGCCGCCCGGGAGCATGAAGGCAAGCGCCTGGACCCCACGCAATCCTCCGTTGGCCTCTCGCAGCGACCGCGCCAGGGCACGAGCGGCTTCTGGTGGCGCGCCCGGCAACAACACATTGAATGCAAGCAAAGGCGGCCGGGCCCCGATGCAGACAGCCCCCGCTGACTCATGCAGGTCGGGGCCGCCCAGGTCGGGGGTTACCCGACGGGCGCGGATGTCTGCGAGCGTGTGAGGCTCACCGTGGCCGTAGAAGTAGACCGGGACGTGCTGTTCGTTCCACACGCGCTCGCCGAGCTCCCTCGCGAGCTCGTGGGCGCCGGCCAGCTTCGCATCGCCGAGCGGAACGATCGGAAGTACGTCAGCGGCTCCGACGCGTGGGTGGACACCTCGATGCTCACGGAGATCGATGTGATCGATCGCCACCTCCACGGACGCAAGAAGCGCATCCACAACATGGGACGCGTTGCCCGCGAGGGAGACGACGACGCGATTGTGATCGACGTCCGCATCGACGTCGAGGACGTGCGCCAGCGCAGCGGCTCCAGCGAACGCGGCGACGATTTCGCCGCGGGTGCCTTCAGAGAAATTTGGGACCGATTCGAACAGCGGATGCGCGCGCATGCGCCTGTTAGCCTACGTGCCCATGCCCGGACCGGTCGCGCTCGTCTACGGCGAGGAGCTCATGAAGCATCACCTCTCCGATCAGCATCCGCTGCAGCCCATTCGGGTCAAGCTGGCCGTGGACCTGATCCGCTCCTCCGGCCTAATCGAATACAGTCACCTACTGCCGCCGCGACGTGCGACCGTGGCTGAGCTCGAACTGGTTCATTCCCCGGAGTACGTGGACCTCGTGCGCAAGCTGAGCGATCCGGCGCAACGGCGCGCGGTGCCGGTCGAGCTCATCGACGCTGCGGGGTTTGGATCCGCCGACAATCCCATCTCGGATGAGCTGCACGAGGGGGCCTCCCTGGTGGCGGGCGCAACCCTGGTCGGCGCCGAAGCCTTGGAAAGCGGCGCCGCCCTTCACGTGTTCAGCCCATCTGGCGGCCTGCATCACGCGCATCGCGATCGCGCATCGGGCTTCTGCACGTATGACGACCCCGCGATCGCCTGCCGGTGGTTGAAGGACCGCGGCCATCGCGTCGCTTACGTAGACGTCGACGTCCACCATGGCGATGGCGTCGAGGACATCTTCTACGCGGATCCGGATGTCCTCACCATCAGCCTTCATGAGAGCGGTCGCTACTTGTTTCCAGGCACGGGATTTTCCCAGGACTCCGGCGTTGGCGATGGCCTAGGCGCTGCAGCGAATCTGCCTTTCCAGCCGTATACGTGGGACGAGCCCTGGCTCGAAGGCTTCGAAAGGGTGGTGCCGGCCCTGCTGAGGCGGTTCAAGCCGACCGTGCTCGTGACCCAGGACGGTTGTGACACGCACTACCTCGACCCACTCGCGCACATCGCAGCGACGACGCGGATCTGGCCGCGTGTGGGCAAGGTGTTCCATGAGATCGCCCATGAGCTCTGCGAGGGCCGGTGGCTCGCGTTGGGGGGCGGGGGCTACGCCATCTACGAGGTGGTGCCCCGAGCCTGGACGCTGTTCTTCGCCGAGATGGTCGAGCGGCCAGACCTGGCGGAGTCTTTCAACGACGCAACGGGCCCCGTCCCCCCGACGGAAGTCCAGGTACGCGTGTGGGCCTCGCTGCGCAAAGATCTAAAGACGCTCGGCGAAGTCCACGGACTCGACTTCGGCGATCCCGCCGGCTAGGACGGGCGGCTGGCCCGCAGGATGGCCACGACCGCGAACTGCAGCGGCAACGCCGTGCCGAAGACTGCGCCGATCGCGGGTGCTACCCAGGCGTATCCGAGAGGTCGTGTCGAGGCGAGCACCGCCACATAACCGATGGCGGCGCCGACCACCACCACCTGCCAGGCGAGTATCACCTTCAACCAGCGGACTACAGCCGGCCGCATCATGGCGACGTCGCGCGTCAGGAGGGGCTTGCGGAGCATGTTGTGATAGAGGCCGTACTGCGCGCCAAGCGTGAGGAGAAAGGCGAGGATCCCGAAGGTCAGGAACGCGCTGTCGTTCAGGCGGAGTACGTGCGCAGGCAGCGGGTGCAGACGCGCGCTCTCATCGAGCGGCCGGCCACGGTCACGCGGCCCATTTGCAGGTTGGGCTCAAATCGCCGGTTGACCCGGTTCTTGGCATGACTGACGTGGTGTCCGTACTGCGGCTCCTTGCCGCAAATCGCGCAACGCTTGGCCATGAGTCACCTTCAGAGTGGGGAATTTGATCCAAAAAGAAACGCCAAGGGTCGCCGAGCTCACCTGGGCGTGAACGAATTGTACCATGGGCTCTCCATGGCCCCGAAAACCCCAACGGCGCTCGGTCAGGCTCAGCGGTGGGGCCGCATCGAGGTCTTCCCGTCGGCGGTCGCGGCGATCGCGGCGCATGCCGCCTTGGGTTGCTACGGCGTCAGCGGCATGGCCGCGCGGGGCCTTCGTGACGGGGTTGCCGAGCTGGTCCGCCGGGAGAGCGTCGACCGTGGGGTCGAGGTGATCGAGGTTGAGGGCGGCCTGTCGATCGACCTCTACGTGATCGTCCAGTACGGCATGCGGATCTCCGAGGTGGCGCACAACCTGCAGGAGACGGTGAAATTCGATGTCGAACGAGCGGTGAACGTACCGGTGGTCGAGGTCAACGTGAACGTTCAGGGCGTCAAGGAAGAGCGGCGCTGAGTGGAGGGGTCCCCGCGAATTCGCGGCGCAGCCTCTGAGTTCGTGGGGCTCGAGCATGGCCTCGCGTAGACCAGTCGGGGTGGACGGACCCCTCTTCAAACAAGCGCTGCTCGGCAGCCTCAGCTGGCTGTCGGCAAACCACGAGGAGGTCAACCGTCTCAACGTGTTCCCGGTTCCAGACGGGGACACCGGCACGAACATGCTGCTCACGCTCCAGTCCGCGGTCGAGGACATCAAAGAGTCGAGCGCGGCAGAGGTAAGCAAGATCGCCAAGCTCGCCTCGCATGGGAGCCTGATGGGCGCCCGCGGGAACTCGGGCGTCATCCTGTCGCAGATCTTTCGCGGGTTTGCGCGGGCAGTCGAAGGCAAGAGCTCGCTGACGCCCCGAGAGCTCGCGGCGGCCTTCGAAGAGGCGGCCAACGCCGCATATCGCGCGGTCAACAAACCGACCGAAGGGACCATCCTCACCGTCGCGCGCGAAGCAGGCCGAGCCGCTTCCAACGCGGCCGGCGACCCCGATGCCACTGTCCCCGGCGTGATTGCTGCCGCAGCCGCGGGTGCGAAGGCCGCCGTCGCGAAGACGCCGAACCAGCTCCAGATCCTTCGAGACGCGGGTGTTGTCGACGCCGGCGGCTTCGGCCTGCAGATCATCCTCGAAGGCATGCTGCAGACGGTCGAGCAAGCCGAGTCGTTCCACGTCGACGCGATTGCCGCCAAGCCGAAGGCCGCGCAGGTGGCGCTCGACCTGCCCGAGGGTGGGTGGGGCTACTGCACGGAGTTCCTCATCGAGGGCTCTGACCTGGACATCGACAGGATCCGTGGCGAGATCGAATCGCTTGGCAACTCTGTCCTCGTCGTCGGCGAGCCGGAGCTGGTCAAGGTCCACGTGCACACCGACGATCCGACTCGCGTCATCACGCTCGCCGGTGGCTTCGGGAAGCTGCTGAAGCTAAGCGTCGGAGACATGTCGACGCAGCACCGGCGCATCCTAGATAGCGCCGCCGCGTCGGCCCGGCCGCCGCGGCCCAACGGAGTCGGCCTGGTTTCCGTCGTCGCCGGCAGCGGACTGGTCGACATCTTCCGCGGCCTCGGGGTCGATGCGATCGTCGAAGGCGGCCAGACCATGAACCCGAGCACGCAGGATATGCTCACAGCCGTCGACAGCGTCCCTTACGACGAGGTGGTGCTCCTGCCGAACAACGGCAACGTCATCCTCGCCGCGAGCCAGGTCCCCAACCTGACGAAGAAGAAAGTGCACGTAATCGAGACGCACAGCGTGCCCCAGGGGGTTGCTGCCGTTGTCGCTTTCCGTCCCGAGCGAAGCGGCGCCGACAACGTGGCCGCGATGAAGGCCGAAGCGGCCCGCGTGCAGACGATCGAGGTAACCCACGCGGTACGTGACACTCGCTCCAACGGGCTCAAGGTCAAGAAGGGGGACGTCATCGGGCTCATCAACGACAAGCTGGAGTTTGCGGGCGCGGGCTACGCCGAGGTCGTCAATAAAGCGCTTGGCAAGCTGGGCCCGGACTCATACGAGCTCGTCACCGTGTATCGCGGCCAGGGCGCCAGCGACGACGAGCTGGCGAGCCTCGAATCGGCGATCCGCTCCACATTCCCCGGGCTGGAGGTCGAGGTTCAGCAAGGCGGTCAGCAGCACTATCCGTTCATCCTCTCCGTCGAATAGCGCCGAACTGGTGACGCCAAGTCGTCGTTTCGCGGTCGTCACCGACTCCACGGCCGATCTTCCCGACGAGTGGCGCACGCGCTACGGGATCGAGGTGGTCCCGCTGAAGGTCATCTTCGGCAACGAGACGTTTCGGGATCGCGTCGACATCACAGATGAGCAATTCTTTCAGCGACTCGCCGTCGCGACCAAGCTGCCGACAACCTCGGCGCCGTCGCCAGGTGAATTTGCGGATGTGTACAGGCGATTGGCCGAGACCTACGACGGCTGCATATCCATCCACCTGGGCGCGCAGCTGTCGGCCACCGCCGAATCCGCGCGGGTCGGCGCGCAATCGGTTGAAGGCTTCAGGGTCGAGGTCATCGACAGCGAGACCGTGACCATGCCGATTGCATTTCTATGCAAGGTGGCCGCCGAAAGCGAATCACTGGATGCAGCAAAGGCGGCGGTCGAGGAACGCGTGCCGAAATGCCGCGTGCTCGCCCTCCTCGACACGCTCCGCTATCTGGAGATGGGCGGCCGTCTGAGCCGGGCGGGGGCGATGATCGGGACGCTGCTAGACCTCAAGCCTTTGCTGCTGGTCGTGGACCGCGAGATCAAGCCGGTCGACCGCGTGCGCACGCGGTCTCGAGCGATCCCGAGGATGGTCGAATACTTTCGTGGCGATCTGCCGGTCGAACAGGTCGCTGTGATGCACGCCCAGGCTCCGGACGAGGCCGACACGATAGCGGCGCGGCTCCGCGAGCAGCTGCCGGGACAGGAGATCGTGGTCGGCAAGATCGGCTGCGTTCTCGGCACGCACACAGGCCCGAAGGCACTGGGCGTCGTCTACATCAAGAAATAGCCTTCAGGCTCACGGTGTGGCCAGGGAGCGGCCATACGCGGATGACGGGCGGTGTCAATGCAACGATCCGCGGCACAGCTGCCACTGCGAGCTTGAACGCCCGCTGCTGGCCGCGACCCCAGGGCAGCCCGTAGTCCGCTCTCATGGCGTCGGGCAGGAGGCCGGTGGTAACCACCTTGAAGGGGACCATCACCGGGCCTGGCAGCAGGCGGAGCGGCGGTCGAATCACCAATCGGCCCAGCTCTTTCGCCCGCTCGCTGGCCCGCACCTCTCCGGTATCGATCATTCGCTGCATGTACCGGTTGAAATCCTCGAGCCGATCCGGAAATCGGCCGCGCGGGATTCCCAGAAGCTCGCCGACCAGCTTCGACTCCTGGTAGAAGTCCTCCCGCTCCGACGCGGTGAGTCGTTGAACGAAGGTCTCATAGGTGACTAGCGCGGAGTCGACCAGCGTTGCGTGCACCCACATCAAAAGATCCGGGTCGAGCGCGCGGTAGTCCTTGCCCTGCACACGACCGTGCGCCTGGTTGACTGAACGCGCAGCGGCAAGCGCAGTCTCACGCTCGCCGAAGACGATCGCCATCGTCATCACGACGGTGCGGCGAAGACGCCGGATCGGACGCGTGCGAAAGTCCGAATGGTCGTCGACTCCGGCCGCGACCTTCGGGTGCGCCAGCTGCATTAGGAGGGCGCGGCCGCCGCCCAAAAGCAGGATGTTCTCGCGATTGACACGACGGGTTATCGAAACGTCTTCGAAGAGTCCTGGAGCCATGCGTCAGACAGTTGCCTTGTCCATCTCCACATTGAAGGTGTCGCGGTACTTCTGGTAGTAGTTCTGGATCGCGCCTGCGGTGCCGGCGAAGTTGACGGCGTTCAACTTCGCGATGTCGGCCATCACCAGGTCGTGCGCAGCGTTGAAGGTGGCGGTGTCTCGCGCATTCAACTCCTTCCCGAAATCCGCGGCGTATGCCTGGAGCACGATGAGGAAGTCCGCGTATTCGTGCGGCAGGCCGGGCGGGTTTGGCGCCTGCATCGCTTTCGCGCTGTCGGCCTGGAATGCGCCGTCGGCGGCGACGGTCCCCACCAGGTCATTGTTGCCGGCGGCGGTGAGCATCGTCCTGGCATCGACCAACGCCTGGAAAAAGCCCTGGAAGTACTGCCCGAGCTGGACGATGCCGCCCGCCGCCGACTCGAGCGAAGCGACCGCCTGGCGCGCGTGATCGATCCGGCCGGCTGCGGCCGCCAGACGGCCCTTGCTCAGCGCCGTCAGCCACTGCTGGTCGTTCAGCCGGGAGCGGGCCGACACGAGCGCCTGATCGTCGCCGGCGAGATTCGCCTGCATTCCCTCCGATTCGGTCACCAGCTGGCCCGATGTGGACTTGGCAGCGGTCGGGTCCGTGCTCGCTTCGAGGGTCGACACCTGCTGGTTGAGCAGGTCGAAGGTCGTGTTGACGTAGCTTCGATGAGCCTGCACCGAGTTGATGGCACCGGTGGCATCCGAGATCCGGCTCGAGCCGTACGCGTACCCGCCCAGCCCGTAGCCGATCACTCCGACCAGCAGGACCACGACAACAACCACGGAAGCGACGACGGCACGGACGCCCCCCGAGGCGCGATGCGGAGCCGGGGGAGCAGGCGTATATCCGTAGGCTGGGGCTGGCGGATACGCGGTCGAAGGTGGCCCTGAGGGAGGCTGTGCAGGTTCGGCGGGCGGCAGCCCGGGCGGCGGCGCATAGTCGGCCGGAGGCCCTTCTGGGGGTGGCGGATAGGCCGGCGGTTGTTCACTCACCACAGGTGATTATCTCGCGGGCCCGGTGCGCCACCGGCGCCCTTACATCGAGTTGGCTTTGGCGACCTCGGAGTTGAAGCTGTCGATCAGCGGTTGATAGAAAGCCTTGATCGCGGTTGACATCTTGTCGAAGTCGTACGACTCGATCTTGGTCAGGTCTGCCTTGACCGATGCCAGGTCCGCATTCGCACCGTTGGTGTCGCCGGCAAGGGCGGCGTTGAGGAGCTTTCCGAAATCGCCGGCCAGGGCCTGGAAATCGGTCAGGAAGAGCTTCATCTCGGGCGGCAGCCCAGGCGCAGAAGCGAGCTGGATCGCCTTGTCGATGTCGGCCTTCAGCGTGGTGATGGCGGTTGACGCACCGGGAAAGTCGCTGGCCTGGGTCTTGGTGTCCAGGGTGTCGAGATCGAGCAGCGCTGTGTAGAACTGCTGGTAGAACGTACCCAGCTCGACCAGGTCTCCGGTGATCGTCTTTGCGCTCGCCAGCGCCTTGCGCTCATGGTCGATCTTCGATGACGCCTGGTCCAGGCTCGAGCGGTTGAGGACGGTCAACCACGAGTTCTGGCGAAGGCCGGCCTGGGCGGTGGCCAGCGAGGCGTTGTCCGACGCAATGGTCGGCTGGGCAGCCTGGGACTGCGTAACGAGCAGTGCGTAGGCGTCCTGGTTTGTCTTGAGGTCCGCGGCCGTGGCGCTGGTCACGTTGACGCCGGTCACCTTGCTGTCGAATGAGTTGAACTCATCGGTGATCGTGTTCTGATGCGACACCACTGTGTTGTAGGTGCTGCGGGCGGCATCAAGCCGGCCCTGGGCGAACGCGAAGCCGGCGATGCCATACCCGATGACCGCGACGACGAGCACGGCCACGACGACAACGCCGGCGATGATCGGTCGCATGTTCCGGCCGGGAGGCGCTGTCGCGTATGGATGCACCGCGTAACCAGGCGGGGCCGAATAGTCCGGTGCCGGCGCAGATGGGGGTGCGTCCGGCGGGGGCGGCAGCGGTTCAGGAGCCTGAGGCGGGACTATTTCCCACGAGGCGCGCGCCGGGGGCGTCTCCTCAGGCGAGGGGCCTGTCGGTCCTTCGCTCACGATCCCAGCACTCTAACTTAAGACCCGTGCTCAACCCTCGTCTAGCGCTGGACTCGCCCGTCGGCGAGCTGCCCAAGGTAAAACCGCTCGATCAGAAGAGGCTCGCAGCCCTTGGGATCCGGACGGTTCGTGACCTGCTGCTGCAGCTGCCGTTCGCATGGGACCAGTTCGGCGATCCGAAACCGGTCGCAGATCTGACCGATGGAATTCTCGCCACCGTATCGGGAACGATCGTCAGGATCGCGCCGCGTATGACAAAGCTGAAAAGGCTGAAGCTCACCCAGGCCACTCTGGTCGACGCGGACGACGACGAGCTCAGCATCGTCTGGTTCAACCAGCCGTGGGTGGCCAATCAGCTGCACAAAGGCGACCGCGTCGCCGTCGCCGGGATGGTCAGGGCAAGCCGATATGGAAGCTTCGAGATGCGCAACCCGCATCACGAAAAGCTCAACGGCGGCGATGGCGCTGGGCCGAGGAATATCGGCGGGCTCATGCCCAGGTACCACCTGGTTAAAGGCCTCACGTCAAAGAAGGTCTCGGGCCTGGTCGACGCAGCTCTGCCACTCGCGGCCAAGCTCGAGGACGAGCTTCCGCAAGATGTACGCGAACGTCACCGGTTGCTGCCGCTGTCGGAGGCGGTGAGGCTCGGACACAAGCCGAAGACCGAGAACGAGTGGTCCGAAGCCCGGCGACGCATGGGCTTTGCCGAGCTGTTCGAGCTGCAAGCGGCTTTCGCGCTCATGCGTGCGAGCATCGCCGCCGAGCCGGCCGAGCCGATCCCGTACCGCCAGGAGGTCATCGACGCGTTCAAGGCCGGGCTCGGTTTCGAGCTCACCAGGGCCCAACGCCGCTCGATGTGGGAGGCGTTCCAGGACATGGCTCGGCCGTCGCCGATGAACCGGCTGCTCAACGGGGACGTTGGATCGGGCAAAACTGCTGTGGCGGCGGCGTGCGCAGCGATGGCCCATGCGGCCGGCCTGCAGTCGGTGGTGATGGCGCCGACGGAAATCCTGGCGCGCCAGCATCTGGGCAAGTTCAGGGAGTATCTGGAAGAGAGCTTCCCTTCGTTGAAGGTCGAGCTGCTCGTCAGCAGCCAAGGCGCGGCCGAGCGCAGGCGGGTCCGTTCAGCAGCCGCCAGCGGGCATTGCGCACTCGTCGTCGGCACCCACGCACTCATCGAAGAGGACGTCGAGTTCGCGAACCTGGGGCTTGCGATAGTCGACGAACAGCATCGATTCGGAACACGTCAGCGTGAGCTGCTGCGCTCCAAAGGCCGCGGCCGTCCGCATTTCCTGGCCATGACTGCGACGCCCATCCCGCGCACTCTGGCGCTTGCCAGCTTCGGAGAGATGTCGGTGTCGGTTCTCGACGAGCTGCCCCCCGGCCGCACTCCCGTGGAAACCGAAGTCGTTCCGCCGGATGAGCGTTCGCGCGCCTACGAGCTGGTCAGGCGCCAGGTGCAGCTCGGACGGCAGGCGTTCGTCATCTGCCCGCTGATCGAGGAATCGGAGAAGGTGGTCGCGCGCTCCGCCACTGCGGAGTTCGAGCGCCTGAGCAAAGAGGTGTTTCCGGACCTGAGCATGGATATGATCCACGGCCGTCTCAAAGACAAGGACGACGTGATGAAACGGTTCGTCGCCGGCGAGATCCAGGTTCTCGTAGCGACGGCCGTGGTCGAGGTCGGCGTGGATGTCCCCAACGCGACGGTGATGATGGTTGAGGGCGCGGACCGCTTTGGCCTGGCACAGCTGCACCAGTTCCGCGGACGCGTCGGGCGTGGCGCCGCCGAGAGCTACTGCCTGCTGCTCGCCGACGACCCGTCGGACGCGAGCATCGAGCGCCTCGGCCTGGTCACGCGGATCCGAGACGGCTTCAAACTTGCCCTCGAGGACATGAGGATTCGGGGGATGGGGGAGCTGCTGGGTGCGCGGCAGCACGGCATGTCGGACGTGGCCATGCAAGCCCTGGAGCGGCCGTCGCTCATCGACGAGATCCGGTCCGAGGTGGAACGCGTGCGTGAGAACGATCCTGGGTTCAACCGATATCCACTGTTACTGGCGGCGATCAATCGCCGACTCGAACAAACCTCGATCAGCTAGCGTGTCTTCAATGGCGTTGCCTTTCGTGGTCGAGCTGACCCGCGACCTCATCCGGCTCGACACCACGAACCCGCCGGGCGAGGAGCACATCGCAGTCGAGCTCATCGAACGCCTGCTGGGCGACGCCAACATCGAATGCGCGCGATATGAGAGCGAGCCCGGTCGTCCAAACCTCGTCGCGCGTGTGAAGGGCCGGGGAGAAGCGCCGCCGCTGTTGCTTCAGGGTCATGTCGACGTGGTCACAACCGTCAACCAGGACTGGCGCCGGCCGCCATTCGGCGGCGACATCATCGACGGCTATCTGTGGGGACGTGGCGCGCTCGACATGAAGAGCGGGGTGGCGATGATGGTGGCGACCCTCCTCCGCGCACAGGAACGTGGTGGCGCAGCGGGCGACCTGGTCCTGGCCGTCCTTGCCGATGAAGAGGCCGGCGGCCTATGCGGAGCCCGGTGGTTGGTGGAGACGCACCCGGAACTGTTTACAGGCATCCTGCACGCGATCGGTGAATCGGGTGGGGTTGCCCTTCACCTGGGTGGGCGTCGCTTCTATCCGATCATGGTTTCCGAGAAGCGCGGCTGCCAGATGCTCGTCACCCTGCGAGGCTCCGGCGGCCACGGTTCCATCCCCGCCCACGGCGGCGCGATGGCGAAACTCGGTCAGCTCCTGACAAAGCTCGACAGCAGCCGGCTGCCCGTCCACATCACTACGCCGGTCCGCCACCAGCTCGAAGCAATGCGCGACGCCCTGGACGAGCCGTTGAAGGGTCGTATCGGCGCCCTTCTTGATCCAGTTCGCGCGGATGCCGCGCTGGGCGACCTGGGTCCATTGAGCCGTGGCCTCGATGCCTGCCTCCACAACACCGTCAACGCCACCATCGTCAGTGGCGGCCTCAAGGTGAATGTCATCCCGAGCGAGGTGCGTGTGCAGCTCGACGGCCGGCTGCTGCCCGGCTTCGGACCGGAGGACATGCTCGAGGAGCTGCGCGCGGTGGTCGGCTCGGAGCCTGACATCGCTGTGACGCTGGTAGGGCCCGCGCAACCTGAGGTCGACCTCTCCCAGTTCGATCTTTTCGCATCGGTCCTGAAAGAGGCCGACCCCGGATGTGTGCCGGTCCCGTCTCTCGTCACGGGCGGCACGGACGCCCGCCATTTCGCGCGGCTTGGCATCCGCACTTATGGCTTTCTGCCGCTGAACGTTCCGCCCGACTTCAACTCATCGCCGACCATTCACGCGGCCGACGAACGTGTTCCTGTTACCGCGCTGGAGTTCGGGGCCGAGTGCGTGTTCGAGGCCGCGATGCGGTATCGCGGATAGGCTTCGTGATGGGTTCGTAAGCGGCGGTCAGCATCCCGAAATAGGTCGGAGCCTCGTAGCTGATCAGACGGCCGCGCCATCCGTCGCCAGTTGCGCCGAGGAGCATCAGCATCTGCCACCAGCTGTCGGCCTTCGCCTGCTCGACGAACTCGCTCGGTACGTCAAGCAATCCCCGCAGTGCGTCTTTCCGTACGAGCTTGCAGACGAGGTCGTCGTAGACCTTCGCGTTGGGATGAAACCCATAAGGGCCGTCGCCGCGATGCGCATGGCCGTGGTCGGCGCTGGCTATGAACGCAACGCGTCGCCCAGATGCTGCCGCCGCCGCGGCCACTGCAGCACCCGCACGCACATGCAGCTCCGGCGAAAGATCCCGAGCCGGCGTGATCACGACCACCGGCAGCGGTGGGTCGTCACGGCCGCCCATGAACCACAGCGGAATGAGGACTCCCCAATCCATTGGCGCCACCGCCGTCGATGGATCGTTGGAGCCGAAGCTCACGCCAACGGCGGGAAGATCCTCGCCGACCAGGGCACCGAGCAGCAGCCACGCGAGCGCGCTGTCGCTGGGCACGTCGAGCGTGACCGAAGTGCCATCCAGGTTGCCGGCCAACCGACCTGCAACCAGGACACCGAAGGCCCCTGCGATATGGACGTTGTGCGGCGTAGCGACGACGACGGTCTGGGGCCTAGCGGCGCTGAACGCTCGGCCGAGCTCCTCCATTCCTGAGCGCGTCACCCTCGCGAGCTCGAGCTCTTCGGGCGTGCAGGCCTCTGCGACCGCTATCCCTCCGTGCGGTGCGATGGCGGCAAACACCAAACCCATGGTGGTGATACTTAGCACCAATGGACTCACCGATGCGATTGACGGAGTACAGCCACGGGGCCGGTTGAGCCTGCAAGCTCAGCCCGGTGGAGCTAGGGCAAGTACTCGGGGCTCTGCCCCCAATCATTGATCCCAACGTGCTGGCCGCGGCGTCGTCTCGCGACGATGCGGCGGTGTATCGCATCGCGCCCGATCGCGCGCTGGTTGCAACGGTGGATTTCTTCACGCCCATCGTCGACGACCCGACGGATTTCGGCGCGATCGCCGCGGCAAATTCGATCAGCGATGTTTACGCGGTTGGAGCGCGTCCGCTTTTCGCACTCGGGATCACCGCCTTTCCGCGCGACAAGCTGGGCACTGGTCTCCTGGAAAAAATCGTCGCCGGCGGTGCAAGCAAGATGGCGGAGGCCGGAATTGCGGTCGTCGGCGGCCATTCAGTCGATGATGCCGAGCCGAAGTTCGGATACACAGTGATCGGCGAGGTGCATCCGGATCGCGTCATCGGTCACGAGGGAGCGCGCGCGGGCGACATCTTGTTCCTGACCAAGCCTCTCGGGTCGGGGTTGGTCGCGACGGCGATCAAGCGCGGGCTCTGCCCACCATTGCTCGAGCGCCAGGCGGTCGAGATGATGTCGGCGCTCAATCGCCGCGCGTCGGACGCGATGGTCACGGCGGGCGCGACCGCGGCGACAGACGTCACGGGCTACGGCCTGATAGGCCACCTCGCCAATATCGCCGGTGGCGCGGATATCGACGCGAGCGCAGTCCCGTTTCTGGAAGGGGCCCGCGATCTCGCAATGCGCGACCTTTTCCCATCCGGGAGCCGCCGCAACTACGATGCCTTTCGTTCGCAGGTCGACTGGGGCGGCATCCCGGAGCTCGACCAGCTGATGCTGTGCGACGCTCAGACGAGCGGGGGCCTTCTCGTCGCCATTCCACCCGAGAACGCATCTGCGTTCGAGAGCGCTTTTGCCGGGGCGCCCTACCCCGCGGTCAGAATCGGCACCATTAACGGGTATGGATCCATTCGCGTCCGCGCTTAACCAGGCCGCGGCGGTTCGACGGCGCGAAGTTTCGTCGACGGAGCTCACCCGCGCATACCTCGAGCGCATCGAACGTTTCAACCCGACCCTCAACGCATACGTGCTGGTGACGCCCGAGCTCGCTCTCGAACAGGCGAAGGCCGCAGACTCGGCGAACATCGGCTACCCGCTGCGGGGCGTGCCGACGTCCATCAAAGACCTGGTTTCCCTGGCGGGGTACCCGATGACCCTGGGCTCGAGGGCCTTCGAGGATCAGACGCTGCCGATTGATTTCTTTCCGGTGGCGCGATTGAAAGAGGAAGGCTGTCCCATCCTCGGCAAGACCAACCTCTCCGAGTTCGGCACGCGGCCGACGACCGAGCATGGCCTATTCGGCGCCACCCACAATCCGTGGAAGCTCGACCACTCCGCGGGCGGATCAAGCGGCGGCGCGGCTGCCGCCGTTGCGTCTGGCCTGTGCGCATTCGCGCACGGCACGGATGGCGGCGGCTCGGTTCGCATTCCATCAAGCTGTTGCGGAACAGTCGGCCTCAAGCCATCGCGAGGGCGCATATCTCCAGGGCCGCTGCTGGGTGAGCACTGGGCGGGCCTCTCCACCGACGGCGTGATCGCGCGCACGGTCGCCGATGCCGCGGCCGGCCTCGACGCGATGGCCGGGCACCTACCAGGTGATGCTTACTGGGCTGACATCGATGGGAGGTTCGCCGATTCGGCGACGCCGACCGACCGCAAGCTGCGCGTTGGGTTCACGGTTCGGGCAGGCACCAAAGTCGATGATGAGGTTGCCGGATGCGTGCGGGAGACGGCGCGCCTGCTCGAAGGCCTCGGGCACAACGTGACCGAGGGCGGCCCCGACACCGAGCCGTTCCGCACGCCGATGCAGCTGATCGTCGTCGCCGGCCTCGGATCATTGCCGATCGGCGACGAGAGCAAGCTCGAGCCGTTCAATGCCCTCGGGCTTGCGCTCGCTCGACAGCTGACGGCAGTCGACTACGTCCGCTCGGTGGATGCGATTCGAATGCACAGCCGCGTGGTGGTTGCGTTTTGGGAGGAGCACGACGTGTTGGTGACACCGACCCTGCCGAGAACTGCGCCTCCTCTCAACACCCTCGGCGCAGAGCTCGCGACCGCCGGCGATGAGTACATGGACTTCATCAGCTTCACGTATCCGTACAACTGCACTGGCCAGCCCGCGATCTCCCTGCCGCTCGGAGTAGATTCCACCGGTTTGCCGATCGGGGTCCAGCTCATCGGCCCGCCGCGCGGAGAGAAGTTGATCCTGAGCCTAGCTGCGCAGCTCGAGCAGGCCCGGCCTTGGAGCGGCCGCCGCCCACCTTTCAAGTAGTTGGGCAAGCTTCGCGTAGGGGGCGGCGAGGCGCGGGGCCGCCGGCTGAAAGCCCCCAAAGGCATCCGCCCGACCCAGGGAATGGTGAAGGCCGCGATCTTCAACATCGTTGGTCCGGGAATCGAGGGCGCGCACGTCCTCGACCTCTTCGCGGGCTCGGGGGCCATTGGCATCGAAGCACTGTCGCGTGGCGCGTCGGAGGTCACCTTCGTGGACCGGGAGCCGCGTGGTCTTGCTATCCTGCGCCAGAACTTGGACGCCCTCGAGCTGAAGGAGAGAGCGCACGTAATCCGTGGCGATGTCGTCCGTTGGCTCGAGAGCTCGCCCGATGAAGTTGCAAGAGCAGGCCTGGTGGTCCTCGATCCGCCGTATGAAGACGACGTTCTCGATCGTGCGCTGATGGTTCTCGACCGCACTCTCACGGACGCAATGGTCGTGGCGGAGCACTCGCGTCGCCAGGCGATGCCTTCGCTGACGCGGCTGCGCGTCGATCGCCAGCGCCGCTACGGCGACACGATCGTCACGGTGCTCCGCGTTTGAGCGATAAAACGGCGGTGTACCCGGGATCCTTTGATCCGTTTACGAACGGGCACCTCGATGTCGCGGAACGAGCGCTTGGCATCTTCGACCGCCTCATCGTGGCCGTGGCTGCGAACCCCGAAAAGCGGCAGCCGCTCTTCACAGTCGAGGAGAGGCTTCATTTGATCAAGGACGCACTCGAAGGCCACGACCGTGTGGAGGTCGCCAGCTACACGGGCCTGACGGTCGAATATGCGCGCTCACGAGGCGCGAACACGCTGGTCAAGGGTCTTCGCGCCTACTCCGACTTCGACGCGGAGCTGCAGCAGGCGCTCATGAACCGGAAGCTTGCGCCCGACATCCACACCGTCTTCCTGATGTCGAGCTTCGCCCACATATACGTCTCGTCAAGTATCTTGAAGGACATCGCGAGCTACGGCGGGAATGTGTCAGACCTGGTACCGCCTGGAGTCGCCAAGGCGCTGAAGGAGAAGTTCAGATAAAGGTCGACGAGCTGCTTGACCGCTTCGAGTATCTGATCCAGAACGCCCGTCACGTTCCGCTGTCGACCCAGGTCATGGTGAACGAAGACGAGATCATGGAGCTCATCGATCAGCTTCGCTTCAACCTCCCGGATGAGATCAAGCAGGCGAACTGGACCGTTTCCGAGCAGCAGCGCATCATCACGGAAGCCCATGCTGAGGCCGCGCGCATCATGTCGCGTGCCAACGAGCGAGCGGAGGAGACCGCCGCCGACCACGAGATCCTGAGGCGCGCCGAGCGCCACGGTGCGCAGATCGTCAAAGACGCGCAGGCGAAGTCAGACGAGATCGTTCGGCAGGCCGAGGCTTACGCGCTCGAGCAGCTCAAGCAGCTGGAAGCACATCTCGGGCGCACTCTGGCCACAGTTCGGCGAGGCGTCGAGGCCCTGCAGTCGAGCCAGCCCGAGTCCGAGGAAACCGGAGAAGCGGCGTCGAAGTAGCGATCTCCGGTAAAATTCGCCAGCCATGGCTCTGCCGAAGGTCAAGCTATCCAAGTCGAAGAAAGGTCGCAGGCGCTCGCACCTGGCGCTGGTCCACATACAGCTCCAGCCCTGCCCGAACTGCAAGAGGCTCATGCGCCCGCACGCGATCTGCCGTAACTGCGGCCACTATGCGGGCCGCGAGGTGATCAAAGCCAAGGAGTAGGGTGGCCGCGTGGCAAAGGTCGCCTTCTTGTTTCCAGGCCAGGGTTCCCAGCACGCCGGAATGGGCGCCGAGCTCCTCACCGATCCCGAGGTCGCCGACCTTTGCGAGCGCTGCTCGAGCTTCGCAGGAGTGGACCTTCGCCACCTGCTCATCGGCGCCGACGACGATGAGCTGCGGCTCACACAGAATGCTCAGCCGGCCCTCTGCTTCATGGGCGTGGGACTGACGTTGCTGCTCGCGCGCCGCGGCGTCACTCCCGAGGCGGCCGCCGGCCATTCGGTGGGTGAGTATGCAGCGCTCGCCGCCGGTGGGGCAGTGGGTCCGACGCAGGTCATCAAGGCTGTTGTCGAGCGCGGCAAGGCGATGGCGGAGGCCGCACCTGCCGGCACCAGCTCAATGGCTGCGGTGCTTGGTCTCGACTCGCCGGCGGTGGAGGTGGCGCTGGCAGGGATGAACGACGCCTGGCCCGCCAACTACAACACTCCGACGCAGACGGTGATCGCGGGCACTACAGCCGGCCTCGAGGTTGCGACGAAGAGGCTGCAGGAGGCCGGCGCCAAGCGCGTGATACCGCTCAACGTCAGCGCGGCGTTTCACACACCGCTGATGGCGCCGGCCGCCGAACGACTCCGCGCTGCGCTCGAGCGCATCGAATGGCGCTCGCCCCGAGTGCCCGTGATGGCCAACCTGACCGGGCGGCAGCACCAAGGCGGGGATCGCATCCCGCATGTGATGGAGATGCAGCTGCGGTCGCCGGTGCGGTGGGGTGCCTGCGTCGGATCGCTGGTGGACATGGGCTGCAACATGTTCATCGAGGTCGGGCCCAAGCGCGCTCTGACCGGGATGATGAAAGAGCTGGCCCCCGGCAGGAATGCGGTCGCGGTGGGCACTCCCGCCGCGTGCCAGGAGCTCGCAATACCCGCCTAGGCGGGACTGTTACAGTAGTTCCCGGTAACCCCCTATGTGCTTTCGCACTGGAGGCGAGATTGGAAACCCAGAAACTTAGCTTCGAAGACTTCAAGAACATCGTGGTGGAGCGGCTTGGCTGCGAGCCCGAACAGGTGACGATGGATGCCTCCTTTCAGGAGGACCTGAACGCCGACTCGCTCGACCTCGTTGAGCTGATCTATGCATTCGAGGAGAACACGGGTCTTGAGATTCCGGACGAGGATGCAGAGAAGATCACGACGGTAGGCCAAGCCTGGGAATACATACAGGAGAAGGCCGGCTCATAGCACAGGGAGCAGCTCCGCTCGCGCAGTCGTTACAAGAGCTCCAGCAGAAGATCGGGATTCACTTTCGAGATCCGGGCCTTTTACTCGAGGCGGTCACCCACAGCTCATTCGCCAATGAGAGCCCTCACCAATCACCCCGGGACAACGAGCGTCTCGAATATCTCGGCGACGCAGTCCTGCAGCTGATCACTGCCGAGTATCTGTACAAGCACCATCCTGGAGCGACCGAGGGCGAGCTCACGCAGACGCGCTCGGCGATGGTCAACACCAACACGCTCGCGCAGATGGCGGAGCAGCTCGACCTCGGCAGCTACCTCTACCTGGGCAAGGGCATCGCAAAAGGCGGTGGCCGCAACCTCAAGTCTCTGCTCGCCAACGGGTTCGAAGCCGTGCTCGGCGCCGTGTTCCTCGATGCCGGCTACGACGCCGCCTATCACTACTACCTGAACCGCTATCGATCGCTGCCGGCCCCGGCCCAGGATGAAAACTTCAAGGGCCGCCTCCAGCAGGTTGCGCAGGAAAAGTTCGGCCAGACGCCGTTCTATGACAGCGAGGGGGCGCGTGTCGGCGCGCAGAGGGAGTACACGTCGGTGGTCTTCGCGGGTGCCGAGCCGCTCGGCACCGGGCATGGCAAGACCAAGCAGGAGGCTGAGCAGGAGGCCGCGCGGGCCGCATTGCGGAAGCTTGGGGACAGTCACGTGGTGACGGCGGCGCCCAAGACCGGTCGTACGCCGCGCCCGCGTAAGCGGAAGCCTTCGGGCGAACGCACGACGCCTGCGGCCCCTGCGGCGCCTGATGACGGTTCCCCAGCCCCGGCCGAGATCCTGACGCTCTTGCCCGATCCGGAGTTCCAGCCCGCGCCCGAGCCAGAGGCGCCGGCCCCTGAACCGGCGACGCCGTCTTCAGAGCCGGCCCGCAGCCGCCAGTTCGGAGAACCGATCGAATAGGGCACATGTTGTGCCCGGGGGGCAGATGAGCCCCACATCTGCTACGTTGGAGCGAATTTGTTCCTGAGATCGCTGAGCCTGCTGGGCTTCAAGACCTTCGCCCGGCCGACCGAGATCCGATTCGAAGGCGGCGTCACGGCGATCGTTGGTCCGAACGGCTCGGGCAAGACAAACATCGTCGACGCCATCAAGTGGGTGCTCGGGTCTGGTCAGGCGCGTGACCTCCGCGGCAAGAAGATGGAGGAGGTCATCTACGTGGGTGGCGAGCGCCGCTCGCGGGCCTCTTATGCGGAAGTCACGGTGGTTTTCGACAATACGGCGGGCCGGTTGCCAGTCGACTACCACGAGGTCGCGATCAAGCGCCGCGTCGAGCGCGATGGCGAGAGCGACTACTTCCTCAACGGCACCCGGGTGCGCCGCCGCGACCTGATCCACATCCTCTCGTCGACCGGCCTCACGGTGGACTCGTACGCGATCATCGACCAGCACGACATCGAGCAGATCGTCGTCTGCTCACCAGCCGAGCGGCGGGCGCTGCTCGAAGAGGCCGCCCAGGTCCGGGGTGTGAAGACCCGGCGCCAGGAAGCGACGCAGCGTTTGACCGAGCTTGCCCAAAACCTGCTCCGCCTCGAGGACCTGCGTTCGGAGATTGAGCCGCGGCTCGAGGTGGTGCGGGTCCAGGCCGCGTCGGCGCGAGAGGCCGCCGAGGCGCTGGCGAGGCTCGAGCTGCTTCGCGGCAGCATCGTCTGGGAGGAATGGCGCGAGGCCCGCGACGCGCACCGGCGAGCTTCCTCGCAGGCGCAGTCGCTGGAACGGCGCTTGATCGAAGCCCGAGAGCAAGCGCAATCAGCCGAAGCCGAGTTCGCGGCCTGGAGGTCCGAGATGCAGGCGGCGCAGGACCGGCGGCTCAACCGCCAGAACAGGCTGGGGCGGATCCGCCTTGAGCTCGCGGCGGCAGAGCACTCGCTCGAGCTTGCGGAGGAGCGTGCCGACAGCCACCGCGCCCTCGCCGAGGCCCTCCGCCGCGAGGACGTCGACTACCAGAGGCAGACCGAGGCCGCGGTCGCACTTCGCGGGCAGCTCATGGCCGAGCTGGCGTTGGCCGTCGATGCTTTGGAGGCGGTTCCGGAGGCCGTTCCGCCTCCAACGGCGATCGACCCGGCAGAGGCCCAGCACGCGGTGCGTGCAGCCGAGCAGGCGCGCCGGGCGGTGGCGGTCGCCACCTCTTCACTCGCCGGCCTCCGCACGAGGCGCGAGTTTCTAGAGCAGCAGCTCGCTCACTCGCAGGCGGCGGCCGAGGCCGCGCGGCTGATCCCAGACAGCGAATCGGACCTGCAATCGGCGAAGTCCGCGGCCCAAACAGCCGAGTCAGCTGCGATCTCGATAGCGCGGCTGCGCTCCGAGCTCGACGGCCTGGAGTCGCTGCGCCCCGCCGGTGCGCGGGGACTGACCCGCCTCGGGGACGTGCTCACTGCCGAGCCCGGCTATGAGCGGGCGCTGTCCGCCGTGCTTGGTCCCCTGGCGGATGCTTTGGTGGCTCCCGACGAAGAAATCGCAGAGAGCGCCGGTGAGCCGGAGGGGTCGCAGCGGACGGTCCTGTATCCGCTCGGGTCAGCCCCTGAGGCCAAGACGGGATCGATGTTCCATCACGTCCGGATCAGACCTGGTTTCGAGTTGGTGTGCCGCCGGCTCCTGGGCCAGGTGATCGTCGGGGTCGATGTGACCATCGCAGGCGTCTATCGCGAGCCAGGACTGCTGCGCGCTGGGACCGATCCCCGAGTCGAGATCGACGCTCGCCGTGCCCGGCTCGGTGAGCAAATCGAGACGCTCGCACCCACAGCGGCTGGTGTGGACGCCTCCGCAAAGCAGGTCCAGGAAGCGGAAACCGCGCTCGACGACCTGCGGAGGCGGGCGGCGGGCGCGACGAGCCTTGATGAGTCGAGGCGGCTGCTCGATGAGGCGCGCGAGGCAGAGCGGATCGAGGGGGCCAAGCTTCCCGAGCTCGAGCGGATCGCTGCGCAGGCAGAGGAGCTGGCAACCTCGACTGCGCGGCAGCTCGAGGCTCTGGCGGCCCAGAGGGCAGCGCTTCAGCAAGCGGCGATGGAGCGGGCAAGGTGGCACGACCGCCGCGACGACCTCAACCGGCAGATTGCCGCCGTGGACGAAGACCTGGCTCGGCAGCTGTTGGCTGCGGAGGAGCGCGCCCGCCGGGTGGCAGACGCGGACGGCAGCGCTGCCCTCGCGGCGGAGGTGCTGCCGCAACTGAAGAGCGAGGCTGAGGCCGCTGCCGCTCGTCTGATAGACGCCGAGCGCGAGTCTCCGGGCGAAGAAGCGGAGATGGCCGAAGGCGCGCGGCGTCTCGTGACACTGGAAGAGGCCCGCATCGACGCGCGGCTCAAAGCAGGCACCCTCGAGGGAAACCTGGAGCTGATCGCACGCGAGGCGGAACTCCTGGCTGCCCGAATGGAAGAGATCCGCCAGCGCATGCCCGACGGCGTTGCTCCCGAAGAGATCCCGGGCGGCAAGGCTCGCGAAAAGGAGATGCGAGCGCTGGAGAGACGTTTGCAGGAGATCGGCCCCACCAACGCGCTCGCCGAGGCCGAGTGCCGCGAGCTGGAGGAGCGCTTCGAGACCCTGCGCACTCAGCTCGATGACATCGCTGCGGCGCGCAGCGACCTGGAGCAGCTCATCGCCAAGCTTCGCGACGAGGAAGAGATGCGTTACGAAGCCGTCTTCGGGGCCGTCGCGGCAAACTTCCATGAATATTTCTCGCAGCTCGCACCGGGCGGGCGGGCTACCTTGCGCCACGCAGACGGCGACGAAGGACCGCGATCGGGCGTCGAGATCCTGGTTCAGCCGGCACGTAAGCGCCTGCAAAACGTCACGCTGCTCTCCTCAGGCGAACGATCGCTTGCAGCTCTGGCCCTGGTGCTGGCGCTCGATGAGGTAAACCCCAGCCCGTTCACGATTCTCGACGAGGTCGACGCCGCTCTCGACGACGCGAACGTAGGGCGCTTTGGCGAGATGGTGGCGCGTTTGGGCAGCCAGCGGCAGTTCCTGGTCATCACGCACAACCACGTGACCATGTCGCACGCATCGACGCTGTATGGGATCCACCTTGATGAAAGCGGTGCCTCTCACATCGTGTCGGTACGCCTCGAAGACATTCGCAAACCCTCAACTCGCTCCGCCACGACGACCGCCCAGGCGGGCTGAGGCTCCGAGCGTGAACGTCTGGAGCCGCGTGGGCGGCCGCACAAGAAAGGTCCTCGCCGCGGGGCTTCGCGCCCTGAGCCCACCGCTTGCCGCGGGCTACTACGCCGAGCTCGAAGAGCTGCTCATCGGCGCCGACATGGGGCCCGCGATGGCCGCGCGCCTAACGGCGGCCGTGCGTGCCCGCAGCCCACGGACTCGCGAGGAGGCCGAGATCGCGCTGGTGGACGCTGCGCTGGCGGCGATGTCCAAACGATCGCGAGATCTCGACTTGCGCGGTGCGCCTGCATGCATCCTCTTCTATGGGATCAATGGCGCGGGCAAGACGACGACGATCGGCAAGCTCGCGCACAGGCTGCGCGCGAATGGTCGGAATCCGCTCGTGGTTGCAGCCGATACCTATCGCGCAGCAGGGATCGAGCAGATGGTGGCGTGGGCGCAGCGCGCCGGGGCCGCGAGCTTCGCCGGGGAGCCGGCCGCGGATCCGGCCGCCGTCGTTTTCGATGGCGTGCGTCGCGCGCGCAGCCGGGGGAATGATGTCGTCCTCGTTGACACCGCCGGGAGGCTCCAAACGCAGCACAACCTGCTCCAGGAGCTCGCCAAGATCGGCCGGGTCGCGAACAAAGCCCTCGATGGCGGTTCGTATGAGTCGCTGCTCGTCCTTGATGCGGTGTTGGGCTTGTCGAGCCTCGCGCAGGCTCGCGCTTTCCACAAGGCGATCCCAATGACCGGACTCGTCCTCGCAAAGCTCGACGGCAGCGCCAAAGGCGGGGCCGTCGTCGGCATCGAGTCGGAGCTGGACGTCCCGGTCAAGCTGGCGGGAGTGGGTGAGGGGATCGACGATCTTGAACCTTTTGACCCTGAAGGCTTTGTGCGGTCCATGTTCGAGGATTAAATGAAAATCGCCGATCCACACTGCCACACGCGGGCTTCCGACGGGATGGTCACGCCGGCGGAGCTGGTCGCCGCCGCTATCGGAGCGGACCTCGATCTAATCGCCATCACCGATCACGACACGATGGCGGCCGCACGCGAGGTCAAAGAGCGGGGCGAGGCTGCTGGGCTAACGGTCGTCGCCGGCCAGGAGGTCACCACCAGTTGGCCCGCGCAGACGCATATCCTCGGTTGGTTCCTCGACAAACCGATCAGGCGATCGATGTCGGTCGAGGACACGGTCGCGGCGATTCACGACCAGGGCGGGCTGGTGATCATTCCGCACCCTTTCATGCCCGTGTATTTCGGCTCGATCCAACCGGAGATGCTGCGAAGACTCATAGAGAAGGAGCCGGTCGACGGGATAGAGCTCATGTACACGGCGCCGGCCGGCGCCCGCCGCCGACGACTATTGGATGAGTTCGTGAACGAGAATCGCGAACGACTCGGCGCCGCCATCGGCGCGAGCGACTGCCATTTCGGACGGCATGACATCGCCCAGGTCGTGACTGCTTATGAGGGCGATTTCCGGACCGCCGTTACGCGGCGCACCACCGAGCCGCGCCGGCGCGCATCCAAGCGTGTGCCGTTTGACATCTCATTGCGGCAGCAGTGGAAATCGATGGTCGAGCTGCCGATGCGGCGATTGCGGGGTCAGATCTAGAGGCAGTCAGGCCGGCCGATCGTCGACGCCTAAGCCGAACATCGCTTCCAGGTCGTGGGCGGAGAATTGCTGAAACGCAACCATCGTTTCGGTGCGCTCGATGCCGTCGAGCTTGGTCAGTCGCTTTGTCACGACTTCCGCCAGCTCGTCATGCTCACGTACTCGCACGATGGCGACGAAATCCCACTTCCCCGTTACCGTGTAGACCTCGGCCACGCCAGGAACGTCGGCCAGCCTGGGGCCGAGACCGGTGAGTGCATCCCTTGTCGACTTGACGAGGATGACGGCCGTCAGCATCGTCTAGGCTCCCAAGCGCTTCAGCGCGCCCGTTGCCTCGCCGTACGCCCACACGTCCATGTCTCCGTACTCGATGCCGTGGTGACCGAGGATTGTGCAGATGTGGGTCCGGTGATCATTGCCGTGATGCAGCGCCTGGATGACCACCACGCCCGAGTACAGCACGACCGTGCCTTCACGAGCGGTCTTCGACTCATGCGCCTCGTCCGGGGAGACGTTTGGGGCGATCTCGATCAGCCTGTCGCCGCTGCGAGCCGCATGCTCGCGGAGCGCAGCGATACCCGGGAAGCCGTCGCGCTCGCCGATCTGAGGCTCGCCCGCGCCCAGGCGTTTGAGGTATCGCTGCTCTGCTGCCACCAGGTGAAAGAAGGTCGATGCGATCGTTCCGTATGTCCCCGGGGCGGTCATCTGCAGCTGCTCATCCGAGAATCCGGCGCACACATCGAGCAGGTGCAGGTTGGCCCACTTGTTGTAGCGAAACGCCTCGACCAGCAAAGGCTGCATAGGCGGATTCTAAGACTTGCTAGACTGTCAAGGCATGCGCCTTGACACTCTCGCGGCCAGGGGTCGCAATCTGGCTCTCTTCGAGCGCTACGGGCCGCTTCTCACGAAGCACCAGCAGGAGGTCCTGGACCTGTCGCTTCGGAGCGATTGGTCGCTGGCGGAAATCGCCGACCATCAGGGCACGTCTCGCGCTGCCGTGCACGACATCGTCAAACGTTCGACCGAGGCGCTCGAGGAATACGAACGCAGGCTGGGACTGCTTGCAGAGGCCGGCAGGCGTCGCCGCAAGCTGGCTTCGCTCGAGCGTGAGCTTGCTGGGCTGAAGCAGCGCGTCGCGGAGCTCGAAATTTAGATGTTCGAATCGCTAGGAGAACGCCTTGCGGCGGCGCTGAAGAAGATCTCTGGCAGGGGCGTGCTGCGCCCTGAAGACGTGGATGCCGGGCTTCGCGAGGTGCGGCTGGCGTTGCTCGAGGCGGATGTCAACTTCAAGGTCGTCAAGGAGTTCGTCGACCGCGTTCGGGGCCGGCTGGCCGGCGTCGAGGTGGCGCCCGGCCTGACCGCGCCGCAGCAGGTGGTCAAGGCTGTGAACGAGGAGCTGGTCGAGCTCCTCGGCGCAAATGCTGATGGACTTCGATACGCGGCTGCGCCCCCGACCGTCCTCATGCTGGCGGGATTACAGGGATCGGGCAAGACGACCACCGCTGTGAAGCTCGCCCTGCTGGCCCGGCGCGATGGGCACAAGCCCATGCTCGTGGCCCTCGACCTCCGTCGCCCGGCCGCTGTCGATCAGCTCCGCACCCTGGCTGAGCGCGAGGGCGTCACGTTCCATTCCGGACAAGGCGCTGTCGAGGACATCGCGCGCGCGGCCGTCAACGAGGCCTTGCGACTGGGCCAGGATGTCGTGATCCTCGACACCGCCGGCCGGTTGCACATCGATGCCGAATTGATGGAGGAGCTGAAGCGTCTCAAAGCCGCTTTGCCGGTCACGGAGACGCTGCTGGTGGCCGATGCCATGACCGGGCAGGAAGCTGTCAAGGTGGGCGAGGCGTTCGCGACTAGCGTCGGCGTTGACGGCGTCATCTTGACAAAGCTCGACGGTGATGCACGCGGCGGCGCCGCGCTCTCGCTGCGATTGGCCACCGGGCAGCAGATACGCTTCGCCGGAACCGGCGAGCGCCCGCAGGATTTCGAGGTGTTCCACGCCGAGCGGATGGCCTCGCGGATACTCGGCATGGGCGACGTCCTGAGCCTCATCGAGCGCGCGGAGCGATCGATCGACCAGGAATCGGCGAAAGAGGTCGAAAGTCACTTACGTTCGGGTCATCTCACGTTCGACGACTTTCTCGTCCAGGTGCGTCAGCTGCGCAAGATGGGCTCGCTCGAAGGCATCCTGGAAATGGTGCCGGGAGGCGCGGCCCTCAAAGGCCAGGTCGCCGGCGCAGACACCGAGCACGAGGTCAAGCGCATGGAGGCCGTGATCCTTTCGATGACGGCGCGAGAGCGGGCCCACCCCGAGATCATCGACGGCGCCCGCCGCCGCCGCATCGCGCGCGGGAGCGGGCTTCAGCCCGCTGACGTGAATCGTGTCATCAAGGCCCGCGAGGCGATGCAAAAGCTGGCCAAGCAGTTCGGATCAGGGAATCGCGGCAGCAAGGCCGGCTTTGGCCGGCTGTTTGGACAAGGAGGTTCGGGTTGGTCAAGATAAGGCTGAGGCGGATGGGGGCCAAGAAACACCCCTTCTACCGCCTCGTGGTCGCGGACTCGCGGTCGCCGCGAGACGGCCGATTCATCGAACACCTCGGGTACTACGATCCGATGACGGACCCCGTAAAGGTGAAGATCGATGTCGATAAAGTCGTGCGCTGGCTCCAGCAGGGCGCTCAGCCAAGCGAAGCCGCGCGGAGCCTGTTGAAGCGGGAGGGGATTCTTGAGCGACACGCAGAGAAGTCGACCGATAAGGCGTGACCAGCGGCGGGGTGGTGGCTTCAACCGAGGCTTCCGGCGTGAAGGTCCTCCAGGCGCTGCAGGGCCGAGCGTCGACTACCGCGCGCTGGTCGAGTACGTAGCCCGTTCCCTGGCCGAGAAGCCAGACGAGGTACTGGTGGAGGCTTTTGAGCGCGGTGGCGGAACCGTCGCCATCAAGGTCAAGCTCGCGGACGGTGATGTCGGTCGTTTCATCGGCAAGGCGGGCCGAAACATAGAAGCGATCAGGACTCTCGTCAGGGTCGCGTCCCTACGCGACCGCAAGCGCGTGTTCGTCGACCTGGCCAATCCATCGCTGGCACCAAGTTCGCCTCGCCAGCACCGCGACGTCGGTGGGGAGCCGCAATCGTGATCCGCGTCGGACAGGTGGCGGGAGCTTACGGCCTCGAAGGCGCTGTCAAGGTAATGCCCTTGACAGACTTCCAGGATCGGTTCAGCACCGGCGCGGCGCTTGTCCTCGATGGTTCTGAGCGCAGTGTCGAGTGGTGCCGAGCGGGCCAGCCCGGTCTCGTGGTCAAGCTGCGGGGCATCGACAACCGCACGATGGCGGAGCTGTTCCGGGGACGGTATCTCGAAGTTCCAGATGACGCTGGTCGTCCCCTGGGGGAAGGCCGCTACTACCACCATCAGCTGGTCGGACTCCCGGTGCTCACCGGGTCGGGCCAGCCCCTGGGCACGATCGCCGAGGTGCTGGAGCGCCCGGCAAACGATGTCTGGGTGAGCCGCGAAGGCGAGATCGAGCACCTCATCCCGGCCACGCGCGACGCCGTGATCGAGGTGAACCTCGAGGCGGGTCGCGTCGTCGTGGCCGACTGGATCGTCAACGTCGAGGACGCGAGGTAGCCAGCAGAGATGCGATTTGACGTCGTCACGATCTTTCCGGCGATGTTCGGCCCTGTCTTCGAACACGGGGTCGTGGGCCGAGGGATCGAGCGCGGGCTCATTCAGCTGCGCGCACACGACCTGCGCGATTACACGCACGACCGCCATCGGCAGGTTGACGACATGCCGTTTGGGGGCGGACCGGGCATGGTGATCAAGCCGGAGCCTGTGTTCGAGGCGGTGGAGTCGATCCGTGCAGACAATGCAGGTCCTGTCGTTCTGCTGGAGCCCTGGGGTGAACCTCTTGACCAGGACCTTGCCGCGCAGCTGGCAGCCGAGCCCGGGTTGATCATCGTGTGCGGGCGCTACGAGGGCATCGACGATCGTGTCCGGAGCGAGCTTGCATCGCGCGAGATCTCGATCGGCAACTACGTGCTCAGCGGCGGGGAGATCCCGGCGATGGTGCTGATCGATGCCGTGGCGAGACTCGTGCCGGGCGTTGTCGGGGATCCGGCGTCGCTCGCACAGGACAGCTTTTCAGACGAGCCGGCCGGATGGCCGCAGTTCACACGCCCGGCCGACTATAGGGGTTTGATGGTCCCCGATGTGCTCCTTTCCGGTGACCACGCCCGTATCAACCAATGGCGCCGCCGTCAGGCGGCCGAGAGATCCACCGTCCATACCAAGGAGTTGAAAAAGACATGAACGTCATCCACCAGCTCGAGAAGGAGCAGGAGAAGGAGAAGGTCCCGGCGCTGCGCGCGGGCGACACGGTCAAGGTGCACGCCAAGGTCGTCGAAGGCACTCGAGAACGCATCCAGGTGTTCGAAGGCACGGTCATCCGCGTGACCGGCGGGGGTTTGCGACAGAACTTCACGGTCCGTCGTGTAACCCACGGTGTCGGCGTCGAGCGCACCTTCCTCATCCACTCGCCGCGAATCGACAAGATCGATGTCCTGCGCCATGGCGACGTCCGCCAGGGCAGGCTGTACTACCTGCGTGGAAAGGTGGGCAAGGAGGCTCGCATCCGCGAGCGGAGGAGCCTCACGCGCGGGACCGAGAGCGCACCCGAGGCAGCAGAAACCGAGGAGGAGGAAGCCGAGGAGTAGCCCCTTGTTAAGGGGCGCTGGTGTCTGATGTCCCTCGTCGGTAATCTCCGCTCATGACGAACCTGGGCTTCGCGCCTTGACCCGACCGATGCTGTGGAAGTACGAGCGCATGGCGGGGGCCATGGGGTACACCGTGGTCGCTGGGGTCGACGAGGTCGGCATGGGCCCGCTGGCGGGGCCCGTGGTGGGCGGGGCTGTCGTGCTCCCAATCGGCACCCGGATCCCGGGCCTCGATGACTCCAAGCTGCTCACCGCGGATGAGCGCGAGCGCCTCGACCGCATCATCCGGCGGCGCGCCATCGCGGTTTCGGTGTGCGCCGTGGACCATGCGCAGGTCGACTCGCTTGGACTCATACGGGCGCGCCACCTCGCGACCGCCGGCGCGGTCGCTGGCCTCCAGGTTCCGGCCGAGTATCTGCTCGTCGACGCCTGGGATGTGCCAGAGGCCCCGTTGCCGCAGATGGCTGTCGTGAGGGGCGACCGGACGTGCGCCTCGATCATGGCCGCCAGCATCGTCGCCAAGGTGGCGAGGGACAGGGCAATGGTCGAGTACGACCGCATCTACCCCGGCTACGGCTTCGCGTTCCACAAGGGCTACGCCACCCCGGAGCATCGGGCCGCAATCCGCCGCCTCGGGCCCAGCCCGATTCACCGCACGTCGTGGGCGCCGTTCCGAGAGTTCGCCGCCAACTAACCGCAGAGCTTGGCCGCGCCGGCGAGAGGGCTGCGGCGGAGCTGCTGAAGAGGCGAGGCTACGAGGTGGTCGGATCCGGCTTCACGGCCCGGCGCGGTGAGATCGACCTCGTGTGCCGTCGTGGCCAGGAGCTGGTGATCGTGGAGGTGAAAACGAGGACTTCCGAAGCGTTTGGGACGCCTGCTGAGGCGGTCGGAGCGCGGAAGCGTCGTGCGCTTGCGGCGGCCGCATCGGAGTACCGGCTGCTTGCGGGATGGAAAGGACCGATCCGCTATGCGATCGTCGGCCTGTTGAGCAAGCCTGAGGGGGGATTCGAGGGCGAGGTCATCGAGGATCCGTTCGGCTAGGTCGCGGAGATTGCGGCCTCGAACGAACGCAGCCGGCTGTTCGCGAGTACGAGCAGGATTCCGACCAGGATCCCACCGGCGACCAGCAGCAGCAATCCGATCACCATCATGGCGATGCCAATCGCAGGGGTGGAAGGGATCGGACCGAAGTTCGCCGTTCCAGTTACAGCCTGGTCGCCAAAGAAGAACAGAGCCAGCGCACCCACGCTCATCACCGCAAATCCAAGCGAGCCACCGATCGCCGTGAGCGTGCCGATGATTCCGACCGACCGGCGGTCATCGGTGGCTTCGAAGCGAGGATCGATCGCTCCTCCGGAAACCGAGATGGAGACAAACCCCGCGGCCAGCCATGTCCCGAACATGACAAGCCCCAACAGCTGACCGGCGCCGCTCTTGCTCGCGATGTCGACCACAACGACGAAAACGATCATCATCGCCATCACCGGCGGCAGCGCGATGAACACTTTCGCGCGCAGAAGCTGCCACATGGGAAACGGTGCCATCCTCAGGAGCTGGAAGCCCCGCCTTTCGCTCGGCACGGATGGAGAGGCAAGCGCCGAAGACATGAACATCGCGAGGAACGTGACCAGAGCCACGTTCGACCAGAAGCCCGTGAGACTCCGGCCGGGCTGGCTCAACGCGACGGCGTAACCAAGCGGCAGCAGCAAAGCAGGGAGGAGCCTGGTCAGGCGGCGCACGTCGCGCCGGAATCCGAGCCAGTCCTTCCGGGCGATGGCGAGAAAAGGCGAGCCGGTTCCGCCGGCTGCGCTCGGCGTCGCGGCGCGCTGGCCTCGTCGCCGCCAGACGCCTGTGGCGTCGCCGAAGATCCCGAGCCCAGACAGAAGCGTCCGCTCGTAAAGCAGCGCCGCGATGACGAAAAGGACGGCAGCGAGAAGGATCGTCGCGAGCGACCAAACGAGCGCGCTGCCGATGCTCCCGTCGACGGTGGAGCTAAGCGCGTGGCCGGGCCAGGTCGTCGGCAGCCAATCGATCCGCTGGGCAAGCGACCTCAAAATCGATACGTCGGGTGGAGCCCTCCGTGTGAACGTCTGCCGGAGGCTCAAGTTCCACGCGAGGTAGAGGGCCGCTCCGGTCAGACCAGCCACTCCAGCCGCAACGTCTCGGGCCAGCCGTGCCGGTACCCAGCGCAGGATCATGGCCATCAAGATCGCCTGCAGCGTCGTGATGACGATCACCTGTGCGGCGAGCAGGATCACCGCCATTGGGAAAAACACCCACGGCGCGCCAGAGCCGGCCCCGATCCCAAGGACCCCCGAGATCACGATCGAGCTGATGAGCAGGTTTGCGGCCATCGCGACCAGCAACCGTGCGACAAAGATGTCTCTGGTGTGCACGGGAGCGACGACAAGCTGCAGGAGGTCTCGGCCGACGAACAGCGTCGCGATCACGGTCGGAAAGCCGATCAACAGCATCAAGATGGACAGGCCTGTGAAGGCCGCCGCAAGCAACGAGTCGGTCGCGAGGGTCAGGAAATGGCCCGCCGCGGCGCCAACGGCAAAGGCACCGCCGAGGATGGGGCCGCCCGCGAACAGCAAGAGGATCCCGATCGCCGCAAGACCGACCGCATTGCGCTTCAAGAGCCGATTGCGAAACGCGCGAAGCTCCGAGCGCACGATCACGCCGAGCAGGCTCGGAGCGCTCACGAGCTTGCGGCGAGCAGCCGGTCGATCATTTCGCGCGACTCGGGGCCTGCGGTCAGCTGGAGGAACAGGTCTTCGAGGTTGGCGCCGGCACTTCCTGCCTGCACACGGAGCTCCTCCATGGTGCCAACCGCGACAATGCGCCCCCGGTCGATGATCGCCACCCGCCTGCACAGCGCCTGAGCCACCTCGAGGATATGCGTCGAGAGAAGCACCGTTGTCCCGCGCGCGGCGAGCTCTTCGAGCAGGTCCTTGACCAGTCGGGCCGAACGCGGATCGAGCCCGTTGGTGGGCTCATCCAAAAGCAGCACCGCGGGCTCACGGATGAGCAGCGATGCAAGACCGATCTTCTGCCGCATCCCGTGGCTGTAGCTGCCGATCAGCTCGCCGTCCTTTGCCGCCAGGTCGAAGAGGCTGAGGAGCCTGGCCATCCTCTCCTCGCGTTGCGCCCCACGCGGCATCCGGTAGAGATCGGCGACGAAGTGGAGGAACTCGCGGCCCGTCAGGTGCGGATGGACGAATGGCTCTTCGTCCAGGTACCCGAGCCTTGCTTTGGCGGCGAGAGGCTCGGCGACGATGTCGATCCCATCGATCAGGGCACTGCCGGAGGTCGGCTTGAGAAGACCGCACAATATCCGCAGCGTGGTCGTCTTACCAGCGCCGTTTGAGCCGAGGAACCCGAAGACCTCGCCGCGCATAGCCTGAAAGCTGACGCCGTCGACAGCCACCAGCGCGCCGTAGCGTTTGACGAGCCGGCGTGCTTCGACGGCCGGGGCGTTATGGTCGAAGGCTGCCGTCATCCCATGGGCAGGGTACAGGGGCAGGGGATCGGATCAGCCGCGCTATCGGCGGAAGTGGCGATCGAGCTCCGAGGCGTAGCTCATTCCGAGACCATCGGCGTTGCGAAGCAGCCAGTCGTCGATTCGCGTGCGACCGCGCGGCGGTTCCTTGGAGACCAGCAGCTCGTCCATGAGGCCGGCCAGCTCCTGGGGTGTGAGGATCACGTCCTTCACGTATCCGCCCAGAACGCGTGCAGCCAAAAGCGTCAGCCCCCGAGGCGTGAAGACGATTCGGCGCGTGTGGTGGATGGCGATGGCGATGCTGTCGACAAGCTCGGCATACGAGATGGTGTCAGGGCCGGCCGCATCCACGGTCAAGCCGTCTGGTTGTGCTGCCGCCCAAACCGCGATCGCCGCCACGTCTTCGCCTGCAACAGGCTGCACGCGATACGCGCCATCGCCAGGGACAAAGAAGAGCGGCATATGCCGCAGCAGCCAGGCGATGTTATTGATGAGGATGTCGCCCGTGCCGAATATCAATGTCGGCCTCACGACCGACCACGCCAATCCAGACTCGCGCACGATCGCCTCGGTGCGCGCCTTGCCCGCGAAGTAGTCGAGCGGCGAGTCTTCGGCGGGGTTGCTGACGCTGATGTGGACTACCTTGCGCACGCCTGCCGTTGCGGCGGCGCTCAACAGTGTCCGGGTGTTGGCGATCGCGTCGCTGAATCCGATGTTCGAGTGAGGAAAGCGGATCCAGTACGTGTTGTACAGAACGTCGACGCCACGGAGGTTCGAGCTCAGCGCGTCGCGGTCTTCGAATTGAAGTGGAGCGACCTCAACCTCGAGCCCCTCGGCCCCGGGTCGCTGCGGATGGTTGGTGAGCGTGCGCACACGCCGGCCTTCGGCGAGCAGACGACGGGCGATGAACCCGCCTGTGTAGCTGAACGCGCCTGTGACAGCGTCCAGATCTCCTGGCATCAGAAAGGGAAACGGGTCAGGTGGTAAGCGGGCGAGTCAGGTGTGACGTGTCCTGAGATCACGACGCGCGGCCGGTGCCTCACCGCCTCGGCGGGGTGCACCTCTGGCCGCAGCCCGTTGAAGATCGGAAACCTCAGCGTGCCGTCGGGTGACCATTCCGAGTAGCGGACGCTGACAACGAGCTCCGGCCGCACCCAATGAACCGGCTTGGTCATGATCGGCACCGGGTCGAGTGCCGACTGTTGGGTCGCGAGGTCCGCCAGCATCACCGCGATCGTCTCTGTCGCAATTCGGTCGTACCCGCCGCCGACGGTGCCGCACGGCAGCAGGCGTCCATCCTCGTGATAGCCGACAAGAAGCGCCTCGAACGGCTTGAGCCCGGTCCATCCGATGACGACGAAGTCGTCCGACTTGACTGCCTTGACCTTGAGCCAGAACGGACTCCGCTGGCCCGGGACGTAGGGGCTCTGGCTGTGCTTTGCCACCACGCCCTCGAGGCCGCGCTCGAGGCAGGCCTCGAACAGCTCGACGCCATCCTCCTCGATGTGGTCGGGCACGAATATGTGGCCACCGGCCTCGACCGCCTTGCGCAGGCGCGTGCGCCGTCGCTCCAAAGGCTGGCGCACCAGGGGCTTCGCGTCGAGATAGAGAGCGTCGAATGCGAGATACGCGACCGGGATCTCATCCTTGCGGGCCGCGCCGCCGGCGAGCCGCTCGCGCAGGCGCGTGTAGTCCGGACGACCCTCCTGGTCGGTTGCGACGAGCTCGCCGTCGATCACGCTGCCCGGCGGAACCCTCGCGGCCGCCGCCGTCACCTCAGGCAGGTCCGCGGTCAGGTCGTTGAGGCCGCGGTCCTGCAGGTGGACCTTCCCTTCCGGGTCGCGAAACAGCATGCAGCGCAGCCCATCCCACTTGACCTCGAAGAGGTACTCGGGTGAGCTGAACGGAGCCTCGGCCGAAGCCGCCTGCATCGGGCGCAGCTCGGTCGGAAAGCTCTCCAGCTCGATCTGGAGCTGGTTCGAATCCATGGCTCCAGATTAACTACGGACCGCTAAGAGGCTTTTCGGCGCGCCTTCTTGGCTTCGGCCGGTTGGGCCTTCTCGCGGGTCGCTCGCTGCTTCTTGGCCGCGTCGACCGACGCCCTCAGCGCCTCCATGAGGTCCATGACCTTGGCAGGCTGCGGCGTCTCCGGCGCCTCGATCACCTCTCCCTCGATCTTCGCCTGGACGACCTTCATGACGGCCTCGCGGTATTCGTCCTTGTAGCGGCTTGGGTCGAACGAGTCGGCCAGGCTCTCGATCAAGGCCTTGGCCATCTCTAGCTCCTTGGGGTTGATCTTGACCTCGCCTTCGAGTCCCTTCAGCCCCTCCGAGGACCGAACCTCGTCAGGCCAGTGAAGCGTGTTCATGAGGAGCGCATTCCCGATCGGGTGAAGTGCGCAGAGGCGCTCCCGGTCGCGCAGCGCGATCTTCGCCACCGCCATCCTGTTGGTCGCTTCGAGAGCCTTGCGCATCAGGTGGTACGGCTTCTTTCCGAGCTCCTCCGGCTCGACGTAGTAGGCGCTGTTGTAGTAGAGGCCAGGCTCGATGTCGTCCCTGGGGACGAACTCGGCGATGTCGATGCTGTGCGCGGTCGCCAGCGGGATGTTGTCCAGGTCCTTCTCGTCGATGATCACGTAGCGGTCCTTGCCAACCTCGAAGCCCTTGAGGATCTCCCCGTACTGGACTTCGTGGTCACCCTCCGCGCACCACCGCCTGTAGCTGATCGGCGATCGATGCTCGGGGCAAAGCTGTCGAAACGAGACCTTGGCGCTTGATTCGGTGGCGTTGTAAAGGCGGATTGGGATCGAGACCATCCCGAACGAAACGACTCCCTTCCACATCGATCGCGGCATGGCGACGAATCTTACCTCCTAATTGCCGTCACTGGCTACTTTTCGTAGGTGGCTCGGAGCCAGCCGTCGAGCGCTTCGTTGAACGCGTGAGGGTCCTCGAGGTACGAGAGGTGACCGGTCCGATGCAGGACCTGCAGCTCCGCAGCCGGCATCTCCGCCGCCGCCTGCTTCGCGAAACGCAGAGGAAAGTAGTCCTTCTCGCCCCACACCAGCAGAGTGGGGCAGGCGATCTCGTTCAGCCGGCCCCAGACCTTGTAGTCCGGCTCCGCCTGGTGGATCGCCACACTGCGATAGATCTCGAACTGGAAGCGGCCCGCGCCGGGCCGGCTCGCGGTCTGCAGTGCGTAATCGAACGCAAGCGTGCCGTGGGGGATCGTGTACGGGTCGACCGTGAGCCTGCGAATCGTTCTTTCCAACCGCCGCCGCGTCGGGCGGGCGCCGGCGGCAAGGCCGAGGAGGGCGCCGAGGACCGGGTGCCGCGTGGCCATGACGAAGCCCGGCGGCCTCGGCCCGATCCCTCCCGCATCGACAAGGACCAACCCGGCGAGGTTGGGGCGCCGGCGCGCGAAATGCAGGAGGGCCATGTAACCGCCGAGAGAATGCCCGACGAGAAGCGGCCATTCGAAGCGGTCGAGAAACTCAGCGAGCCATTCGAGCATCCGCTCCATGGTGCCCGGGTTTGCCCACAGCGGGATCGAGGTTTCCCCGTGGCCCGGCATGTCGACCGCGACCACGTGACGGCTCCCCGCGAGCGACTGGAGGACCGGATACCACAGGGCGGCCGAGCCGCCCGCACCGTGAAGCATCACCACATGCGGCGATGAGGCGTTGCCCGCCGTGATCCAGTGTGTGCGCGCGCCGGCAACATCGGCCTCGTGATGATCGACCTCGACGTCGGCTGCACGATAAAGCGCGTCCCCGGCTGCCCGGAGCCGCGACGCTACCGCCCGCTCGTCAAGCGCCAATGTCGCGGCGCTGCATGACGAGCGCAGAGGCTCCGATTCCGACGACCACGATCCCCAACATGACCCCTAGACCAGTTTGGTCCACTCCGGCACTCAACGGTTGGCCGTAGAGCTTGAAAGGCGATGCGTCCACCAGCCATGTGGGCAGCTTGAAGATGGGTCCGAGCTGGACCAAAACGTACGTCGCGATCGCAAAAGCGCCAAGCAGGCCGACGGTCGCGCGTGGAATTCTGGATGCGAGGACCGCGCCCACCGTCCCAAACACAAGGGTGAACGGCACCAGCAGCAGCGCGGCCTCGGCGAGGCGCCACCTGTCCAGCTCGATCGATTGAGCGTGAGCTTCTATGCCCACGACGACACCGCTGAGAGAAGAGATGACCAGCGCCTCGAGGGTCAGTACCATCGCCCGTTCCAGCACGACGCGGACACGGGATATGGGGTTGGACACGATTAGCTCGAGGCGGCCGTCAGAGTCCTCGGTTGCCCAGCGTGCGACCTGGGCGATGGCGAAGCCTGCCATCAGGAGCTGCGCGAATCCAAACCAGATGTACGCAAAGAACGACGTGAAGACGTCACCGTTCACGAAGGCGGAGAAGTAGGGCGCCAGCGCGGGGATGGCGAGTAGCGGCTTGACGATCGATTTGGTGAGCACGACGAAGACGGCGCCGAGCGCCGAGACGCCGGCGGTCCAGACCAGAAGTCCGATGCGACGGTCGTACAGGTCGCGCACGATGGGCACGCGCCATAGGCTCGACCGGGACATCCTGTAGCTCGGCGGACGTCGCCAGGTTGGGAGCTTGACGAGCGCCGCTCCAACGTCCCGCAGCCTGAATGCCTGGGCTGCAAGAGCCGCAGCTGCGATTGCGGCCGCAAGCAGGATGAACGTGGCCCTGACGTCGAGAGTGCCTCCCGGGACCAGCGGGGAGCTCAGCTCGTAATAGTGGAATGGAGACAGCCAGCGCCACGGCACGAGAAAGTCAAAAGTTCGGCTGAGGCTGTTGATGAGAAAGAGGGTGAGCAGGATGTCCCCCGCGAAAGCGATCGCGCTGCGAGCGCTTGTGAGCTGGGCGAGGAAGAGTGTCAGCGAGTAGCAGCAGATGGCTAGAGCCCCCAGCGCGATCGCGGCTTCGACTGCGGCGGCGGCGCTGACCGACTCGCCTCCGCTCGCCACCCCAACCAAAAAAGCTGCGCCGGCCGCGAGGGCCGCGACAACGCTGCCCGTCGCGAACGCGGCCACCCGCGCCGCAACCAACCTCGGGCGCGATATTCCACGTCCAAGGGCAGCCTGAACGAGGCCGCGCTCCTCATCGCCTCGCACCGCGCCACTGGCCGACGCCAGCGCCCAGATCGCGAACATGATCGCTAGCGCTCCAAAAGCCCGGAACTGAACGTAGCCGCCGACGGTGTCGGGCCGCATCGGGGGCGCGATGATCACCGAGAACTGGGCGGCGAGAACGCGCATGGATCGACCGAACGCCTGTCTTTCGCTCTCCGTCGTGCCTGCAATCTTGTAGAAGCCGACGGTCTGCAAGAGCGTCACGAAGAAAGCAATCGCCCCGAAACCCGCGATGCCCCACCGACCCAGGCGCAGGGCGAGGACATACATCGTCGTCATCGTGTGGTGGTGATGGCGGTAGGGGCTTCACCGTAGTACTCGAGGAACAGCTCCTCGAGGGTCGGTTCTCGGCTGATCAGCCTTATCACCTTCGCGCCCCTGAGCCCATCGAGCAGCGGCTCGAAAGGGCCGCTCACGGTGCACGTGATGATCCGGCCGTTGACCTTCACATCTTCGACGCCGGCCGCTGCTCGGATCGCGTCGATCGGCGGATCGCTATCGGAGCCGAGCTCCAGCTCGACGTGGTGCAGTCGGATGCGCTGCATCTCGTCGAGGTCGAACACCCTGACCAGATGGCCCGCGCGGATGATGCCGACGCGGTCGCACGTGCGCTCGACTTCGGCCAGCACATGCGATGACAGGAAGATCGTGGCTCCGCCTTGACGGGCCTCGGCCAGCAGCGTGTAGAAAGTCTGCTGGTTGAGAGGATCCAACCCGCTGGTTGGCTCGTCGAGAATCAGCAATGGCGGGCGGCTCATGAATGCCAGGACGATGCCCAGCTTCTGCTTGTTGCCGGTGGAGTATTCGCGGTAACGCCGGCTGAGGTCGAGGTTGAATCTCTCTGCGATGCTTCGTGCGTATTGGAAGTCGGCACGACCCTGCCGCGCCCCAAAGTAGGCCACCACCTCTGAGCCGCGAAGGCTGCCGAACTGTGCCATGTCGCCGGGGACATGGCCGACCTTTTGACTGACTGCGACGTAGTCGCGAACGCAGTCGAGCCCGAATACGTGCGCAGAACCTGAGGTGGGCCGTACGAGCCCCATCAAGCAGCGGATCGTCGTTGTCTTGCTGGCTCCGTTCGGGCCCACGAACCCGAACATCTCTTGCGCCTGAACGTGTAGATCGAGCTCGAACAAACCGCGACCCAAGCCGTAGTTCTTGGACAGTCTTGCAGTCTGGATCGCCGCAACCGTCATTGCCGCTGCATATTAGTGAGCAATGAGGCTGGGAGATCTCGACCTGTACATCCTCGTGGCCGGCCGCTGGAAGGCGGACGGGGGCCTCATGTTTGGCGTCGTCCCCAAAATCCTGTGGGAGAAGCTGAAGCCGGCCGACGGCAACAACATGATCGACTGCTCGTGCGTCGGCTTGATCGCTCGTGTCAACGGGAAGGTGGTTGTTTGCGAGACCGGAATCGGGACGAAGTTGAGTGAGAAGCGCGCCCGGCAGGTCTTTCTGCGCGAGCCGGAGGGACTGCTCCACTCGCTGCAAAGGATCGGCATCAGGCCGGACGAGGTCGATGCCGTGATCACGACCCACCTGCATTGGGATCACGCCGGCGGCCTCACGCGGCTTGAGGGCGGTTGCCTGGAGCTCACGTTTCCGAAAGCACGCCACTTCATCCAGCGCAGTGAATGGGATTTCGCGCTGCACCCAGATGTGCGAAGCCAGTCGGGCTATGTCGCCGACGACTTCACGCCTTTGGCGGACGGAAACAATCTCGTCGAGTTCCTCGATGGCGACGCCGAGGTCTTGCCTGGCGTGCACGTGCGCCACGTAGGGGGGCACACGCCCGGGAGCCAGGTCATCCTGCTCCGCTCAGGCGAGCTCGCCTGTGCCGTTACCGGTGATCTCGTCTGCCAGACGCCGCACTTGCGTGTGCCATGGACGATGTCGGCGGACCTGGAGCCGCTGCGAGTCCTCGACCAGAAGGCCAGGCTGTTCGAGGAGGCACAGATGCATCGCTGGCTGCTTGTATTGAGCCACGAGCCGGACCAGCCGGCCGGCTACATCGAAGACGATGGCCGCTGGCGTCCGGAGCCGCGCCTGGCTTAGGGCCCGTTAACAGGCGGCGTAGTCAGTCCACAAGGCCCCATCTAGGGTCGGAGTTGTGCTTGCCACCGTCGATTCATGCGTGCTCGCTGGCCTGGAAGCGCGGCGGGTCGAGGTCCAGGCCGACAGTGCGAACGGCGAGCCGAAGTTCTTCCTGGTCGGCCTCGCGGCGACCTCGGTCAAGGAGGCGCGCGAGCGCGTGCGGTCGGCGATCAAGAACAGCGGGCTGGGATTTCCGAGGAAGCGACTTACCGTCAACCTCGCACCGGCCGAGATGCGCAAAGAAGGGAGTGGCCTCGACCTCCCGATCGCAGTCGCCATCGCGCTCGCAGAGATTGGAAGGCGAGCGCCGCCGCGTAGCGCTTTCCTGGGGGAGCTGGCACTCGATGGCGGAATCCGGCATGTCGACGGGGTTCTGGTCGCTGCTCGCTCCCTGAAAAGGCTCGGATTCGAGCGCCTTTTCGTACCGGCCGTCGACGCCGAGGAGGCAGCGCTGGTCGAAGGCCTCGAGGTCATTCCATGCAGCGATCTGGCGGCGCTCATCGCGCACCTTCTGGGTGAAGTTCAAATTGCGGCCCGTCCATTCACCAATGCTGAAGCCGATCCGGCGAGCGGCGGCGGGGAGCACGACCTTGTCGAGGTTCACGGCCAGGAGGAGGCCCGCCGCGCGATCGAGGTCGCCGCGGCCGGCGGCCACCACCTCCTCCTCAGCGGGCCTCCAGGTGCCGGGAAGACCATGCTCGCGCGTTGCGTGCCTGGCATCCTGCCGCCCCTGAGCGTGGGCGAGGCGTTCGACGTTGCGCAGGTACGCAGCCTGCTGGGAGACCTGCCTCCAGGCCGCCCGCTTGACTGGACGCGGCCATTCCGCGCACCGCACCACGGCGTGTCGATGGCCGGACTGATCGGCGGCGGGAGCGGGTTCGCGATGCCTGGCGAGATCAGCAGGGCAAACCACGGTGTTCTGTTCCTCGACGAGCTGGCCGAGTTTCAGAGCTCCGTGCTCCAGGCGTTGCGCCAGCCGCTGGAAACCGGCCGGGTGACGATCACGAGGTCGGGCGGCTCCGTGACATACCCCGCACGCTTCACGCTCGTGGGAGCCACGAATCCGTGTCCTTGTGGATGGCTCGGCGATCCGATCCGCACCTGCCGGTGTACGCCGGCGGTGGTCGATGGATATCAGCGCCGCCTCTCCGGCCCGCTGCTGGACCGCATCGACCTGCAGGTTGCTGTGCGCCGGGTCCCGCTGGCGGAGCTGGTGGCAGAGCCGCGGGGCGAGCCGTCGGCGGTGGTCAGGGAACGCGTGGTGGCCGCAAGGACGCGCCAGCTCGACCGCCAGGGGTGCCTCAACGCCCAGCTGAAACCGAATCGACTGCGCCACCTCGCTGCCCTGGAGTCGGGCTCGCGGCGAACCCTCGAGCGCTGGTCCGAGCAGAAAGGACTCACCGCTCGCGGCTTCCACAGAGCCTGGCGCGTCGCGCGGACGGCGGCGGATCTCGAGGGGTCCGAGCTGATCGCGGATCGTCACGTTCTGGAGGCGCTGGGTTATCGGCTGCACGACGTTGCCGCTTGATCTCTCGACGCTGAACGCCCGCGGCCGCTGGCCACCGCCTGACGGCCCGCGCGTCGCGATCGTGGGGTCGCGCCGCCCCTCGCCTTACGGCGAGGCGGTCGCCGAACAGCTGGCGGCAGACCTGGCGCGTGCCGGGATCGTCGTCGTCAGCGGCCTGGCGCTCGGATGCGACGCCGCCGCACACCGTGGCGCGTTGCTCGCGGGTGGGATCACCCTCGCGGTCATGGGCACGGGAGTCGACGTCATCTATCCCGCGGCAAACGCCGCGCTCGCCGAGGACATCCTCGCCGGCGGCGGGGCGCTGGTGAGCCAGTTCCCAGACGGAACGTCGCCTCGACGGCACAACTTCCCGGCCCGAAACGTGACGATCGCCGCGCTCTCTGACGCGGTGGTCGTCGTCGAGGCGGCCCAGGGTTCCGGGGCCCTCATCACGGCCGAGGCGGCGCTCGACCTACATAAAGAGGTAATGGCCGTGCCGGGCAGCATCTTCTCGCCGCTGTCCGTGGGCGCACATGCCCTCATCCGTGACGGCGCAGCCCTGGTTCAGAACGCCCGCGACGTGCTGGCCGGTCTGGGGGTCGGGCGGGAGGTCCTGGACGACCCTCTGGGCACCCCCGGCCGGCTCGGTTTCGAGCTCCCGGCCGGGCGAGACGGCATGCTTGTCCACCTCTCCGACGTGCTTGCCGTGAGCGCCGCCGAGCTGGCTCGGAAGCTGCATCTCCCGGTCGCGGAGGTGATCGGCAGGCTCACCTCCCTGGAGCTCGACGGCGCCGTGCGCCGTCACGGGGCGGGTTACGTAAAGGCATTGCGCCGGGCCAAAGAACGGGCGTAGGATTGCCCGCCTCAGAAGCCGGTGGGGTGTTCGCTCAGACCGCCTGGGGACTAAACCCGGCCTTTGGGGAATAAAGGAAGTGCTGTGTCTGAAGGTTTGATCATCGTCGAGTCGCCGGCCAAAGCGAGGACCCTGAAGCGGTTTTTGGGAGACCGGTTCGATGTCCTGGCCTCGATGGGCCACGTCCGTGACCTCCCTGGAAAGGAGATGGGGGTCGAGGTCGAGGCCGGCTTCAAGCCGCACTACGAAGTGGTCGAAAGCAGGCGCAAGACGATCAACGAGCTGAGCGCGGCGACCAAGAAGGATCGCGGGAACGTGATCCTCGCCTCCGACCCCGACCGCGAGGGAGAGGCGATCGCCTGGCACCTGGCGGAGGTGCTGAAGCTGACGTCACCGAAGCGCATCGAGTTCCACGAGATCACCTCCGAGGCCGTCCGCAGGGCGCTCGAGGCGCCGCGCGAGATCGACATGCGGCTGGTCAACGCGCAGCAGGCGCGGCGGGTCGTCGACCGCCTGGTCGGTTTCCGCCTGAGCCCGTTCTTGTGGAGCAAGGTCCAGAAGGGCATCGGCGCGGGCCGGGTGTCGTCGGTTGCCCTGCGACTGGTGGTCGACCGCGAGGAAGAGATCCGAAAGTTCGTCCCGGTCGAGTCCTGGACCGTCGACATCGATCTCTCCAAGCTGAACGACGAGCGCCACTTCCTGGCTCGACTCAACCGTCCTCGCAACGCCGAAGGCAGCGCCGATGCAGAGCCGAAGATCGAGGTCAAGACCCAGGCGGAGGCCGATGCGATCGTGGCCGCCCTCGAAGGCGCGGCTTACCGCGTCCTCGGCGTGGAGAAGAAGCGCCGGACCAAGAGCTCTTACCTGCCCTACATCACGTCCACCCTTCAGCAGGACGCTTCCAGCCGTCTGCGCTTCCGGCCACGAAACACCATGCGCATCGCCCAGCAGCTCTACGAAGGCATCGACCTCGATGAGGGCTCGACCGGCTTGATCACCTACATGCGTACGGACTCGACGCGAATTTCGGCCGAGGCCGAAGCGAAGGTCAAGGCCATGGTCAAAGAGCAGTTCGGCGAGAAGTACGTCGGCGGCCCGAGAACCGCGAAAGCGAGCATCGGAGCTCAGGACGCGCATGAGGCCATCCGCCCGACCGATGTGAGCCGCACCCCCGAGTCGATCCGCAAGCACTTGAGCGCAGACCAGTTCAAGCTCTACGACCTCATCTGGCGGCGATTCGTCGCGAGCCGGATGGCGCCGGCCGTGTACGACCAGACGCAAGTCGAGATTGAAGGTGCGGACTTCATCTTCAGGGCCACCGGCTCGGTGCTGGCGTTCGATGGCTTCTACAAAGTGTGGGAGCGCGATGAGAACGGCGAGACCGACCTGCCGGAGCTGGCGGCGGGCGAGGATCTCCAGTACCACGGCATCAAGCCCGAGCAGCACTTCAGCCAGCCGCCTCCGCGCTACTCGGAAGCGACGCTGATCAAAGAGCTGGAACAGCGCGGCATCGGGCGGCCGTCGACATACGCGCCGATCGTCGAGACGATCAAGGACCACGGTTACGTCGAGATCAAGGAGCGCCGCCTGCACCCGACGCGAATTGGCGAAGCGGTGAACTCGATCATGGTCGACCACTTCAAGGTCATCTCCGACGACGGCTACACCTCGTCACTCGAGAAGCGCCTGGACGAGGTCGAGCGCGGAACCCAGGAATGGGTGCCGGTGGTGAGCGATTTCTACGGGCCCTTGCAGAAGATGCTGGTCGCTGCCGAGAAAGCAATGCCGGCGGACACGGACGAGGTCTGCCCGCTGTGCAATGAAGGCCACCTGGTCATGAAGGCCAGCCGTTTTGGCCCGTTCCTGGGATGCTCTCGCTACCCGAAATGCAAGTACCGCAGGGCGAGCGCGTCCAACGGCGAGGTGCCAGAGCCCAAGTTGCTTGACGAGCCATGCCCTGTCTGCGGCAAGCCCCTGCAGCAGCGCACCGGCCGGTACGGGGAGTTCGTCGGCTGCTCTGGGTATCCGGATTGCAAGTACATCAAGCGCGACGCGTCTCAGGCCGAGGCCAAGCCGACCGGCGAAAAGTGCCCGCAGTGTGGGGAAGGGCAGCTCGTCGAGCGCACAGGCCGCTACGGACCGTTCGTCGCCTGCTCGCGTTATCCCGAGTGCAAGTACCGGGCCAACATCGGCAAGGACGGCAAGCCGCGCGAGGGCCCCAAGGTGCTGGATGAGCCATGCCCGATCTGCGGCAAGCCGCTCGTGGAGCGGCGGGGAAGGTACGGCCCGTTCAAGTCCTGCTCCGACTATCCGAAGTGTCCAGGCCCGAAGGGAGCCAAGAAAGTCGAGGTCTAGCCCTTTTCGGATTCGAAATTCCGAGCCCTGGGTATACTGAGTTCGCCAGTCAACTCGACTGAGTAAGCACGCCCGGGGCAATGCTCCTGTCCTTCTTTCAAGGCCAGAACCGGGCGGAAGTGGAACAGGGAGGCAATCGAAACGTGGCTCAAGTGACTCTGAAGCAGCTGCTGGAGGCAGGTGTTCACTTCGGACATCAGACCAGCCGCTGGAACCCAAAGATGCGCACCTACATCTTCACCGCGCGCAACGGCATCCACATCATCGACCTGCAGAAGACGGTCCGGCTCCTCGACGACGCGTGGGACTTCGTGCGTGGCGTCGCGGCCAGCGGCCGGCCTGTGCTGTTCGTCGGCACCAAGAAGCAGGCGCAGGAAACTATCCAGACCGAGGCCGCCCGCTGCGGCATGTACTTCGTGAACCGCCGCTGGATGGGCGGCATGCTGACCAACTTCAGCACCGTCAAGAAGCGCATCGAGCGGTTGCAGGAGCTGCGCAAGATGCAGCAGGAAGGGCAGTTCGAGCAGATGCCGAAGAAAGAAGCGAAGAAACTTCAGGACGAGCTCGACCGGCTGATGTTCCACTTCGACGGGATCGCCGACATGAAGCGGCTGCCCGGCGCCCTTTACGTGGTCGACCCGCGCAAGGAGCACATCGCCGTCACCGAGGCCAATCGATTGAAGATCCCTGTCGTCGCGATCGTCGACTCCAACTGCGACCCTGACCTGATCACCTACGTCATCCCGGGCAACGACGACGCCATCCGCGCCGTCAAGCTGCTGACCGGCAAGATCGCCGACGCATGCCAGGAAGGTCGTCAGGAGGCGCAGGCACGCGGCGAGATTCCCGCCGAGGTCGAGGAGCGCGAGTTCCTGGAGACGCCTCGCTACGAGGAGATAGAGGAGTACCTCGAGGACGAGGAGGACTACCTGCCGACGGTTTCGGAGGACGAGTTCATCGGTCGTACCGCCGAGGAAGAGGAGGCGCGGTAGTGGCCAAAGTAGCGATGGAGCTCGTCAAGAAGCTCCGCGAGATCTCGGGCGCCGGGATGATGGACTGCAAGAACGCCCTCGAGGAAGCCGAAGGCGACGTCGACAGGGCGTACACGATCCTGCGCGAGAAGGGGATTGCGAAGGCAGTCAAGCGCGCCGGGCGGGCCACCGGCCAGGGCGTGGTCGAGTCCTACCTGCACCGCACGACGCCCGACTACCCGCCTCAGGTGGGCGTGCTGGTCGAGGTCGACTGCGAAACCGACTTCGTGGCCAAGGGCGAAGACTTCCGCAAGCTCACGAAGGAGATCGCCCTGCAGATCGCAGCCACCAATCCGAGATGGGTGTCGCGGGAGGACGTGCCGGACGAGGTGCTGGTTGAGGAGCGTTCTCTCTATGAGCGCAAGGCCGAGCAGGACGGCACGCCCCCGCAGGCGATCGCCAAGAGGGTCGACGGGCAGGTCGAGAATTTCATCAAGGAGTACTGCCTCCTGGAGCAGGCATACTTTCGAGAGCCGAAGCACACGGTCAAGGACCTGATCGCAGAAAACATCTCAAAGCTGCAGGAGAACATCACGGTGCGCCGGTTCGCTCGGTTCAACGTCCGCGAGGCGGATGAATAAAGGATCTGTCGATGGGTGATCGAACCCCGAAGTACAACCGCATCTTGCTCAAGCTGAGCGGTGAGGCACTCGGTGGTTCGCGCGATTACGGCATCGACCTCGCCGTCGTGTCGACGATCGCCACCCAGGTCAAGCGAGTCCACGAGATGGGTGTGCAGATCGCCCTGGTTGTGGGCGGCGGCAACATCTTCCGCGGCCTCGCGGCCAGCGAGGGCGGGTTCGACCGCGCCACCGGCGACTACATGGGCATGCTCGCCACGGTCATCAATGCGCTGGCGCTGCAGGATGCACTCGAGCGCACCGGCATCCCAGCTCGGACGATGACGGCGATACAGATGCCGCAGGTCGCCGAACCTTACATTCGACGGCGCGCCGTGCGCCACCTCGAGAAAGGACGCGTTGTCATCCTCGCCGCCGGCACTGGCAACCCGTACTTCACGACGGACACGACGGCTGCATTGCGAGCCGTCGAGATCGAGGCCGACGTCATCTTGAAGGCGACCAAGGTGGATGGCGTCTACACCGCCGACCCCAAGCTCGACCCGAAAGCGGTCAAGCTGGAGCACCTGGATTATCTGGAGGTCCTCAACCGAGGCATCGAGGTCATGGACAACACCGCGCTGACGCTCTGCATGGACAACAACGTGCCCATCGTGGTTTTCAATCTGCTCGAGCCCGGGAACATCGAGCGCGTCGTTTTGGGTGAGGAGATCGGCACATTGGTTGGCGCACTCGGATGATCGACCCGATCCTGCGTGACGCCGAGTCGAAGATGTCCAAGTCGGTCGAGCACTTCGCGACTGAGCTCTCGACCATCCGCACAGGTCGGGCCAACCCCGCGCTCATCGACAAGATCATGGTCCCGTACTACGGCACGCCGACCCCTCTCAACCAGCTGGCCCAGATCAGCGCCCCGGAGGCCAGGCTGTTGGTCGTTCAGGTTTACGACAAGAGCCAGATCGGAGCCATCGAGAAGGCTCTGCGCACAGGCGAGCAGGGGCTGAATCCCGCCAGCGACGGCCAGGTCATCCGCGTTCCGATCCCGCCCCTGACGGAGGAGCGCCGCAAGGAGTACGTCAAGCTCGTCCGCCACAAGGCCGAGGAGGCGCGGGTCGCGATCCGCAACGTGCGCCGGGACGAGATCCACAGGGTCGACCAGATGGCCAAGCAGGGCGAGGTGCCGGAGGACGAGGCGAAGCGCGCCCACACCAGGCTGCAGAAGGTGACCGAGAGTCAGGTCGAGCGCGTTGACTCTCTCGCCGCCCGCAAAGAATCCGAGGTCATGGAAGTCTAGGCCGCGACCGTAACTCGGCAGTTCCGGGCCACGTAGGTACAGTTGCAAGGCTTGGACACCTCAGTTCCCCGGCACATCGGAATCATCATGGACGGCAACGGCCGCTGGGCGCGCCGCCGTGGCCACCCCGCCAGCTTCGGCCATCGGGCCGGGGTTCGGGCGATCAAGCGGGTGCTGGAGGGCTGCGAAGAGCTCGGCGTCCACGTGCTGTCCGTCTACGCATTCTCGACCGAGAACTGGTCGCGCCCCCGTGCGGAGGTCCGCGCGCTGATGAGGCTCTTTCACGAGACCATGCAAAGAGAGATCGACGAGATGCATCGTCGAGGAGTGCGCATCGTCGTCAGCGGCCGGCGTGAGGGCTTATCGCCCCGCATGCGGGATCGCATCGACGAGGCGGCCGCGCGGACGGCGGGAAACACCAACGGGGTTCTCAATGTTTGTCTCAACTACGGCGGGCGAGCGGAGATCGTCGATTCGGTTCAGCGGCTCGTGCGAGAAGGCACTCCCGCGGACCAGATCGACGAGGCGGCGATCGCGTCGCGCCTGTACCACCCGGACCTCCCGGATCCCGACCTCATCATCCGCACGGCAGGCGAGAGCCGTGTGAGCAACTTTCTACTGTGGCAATCCGCTTATGCAGAGATGCTCGTCACCGACACACTTTGGCCCGATTTCGGCGTAGAGGACTTGAAGACGGCAATAGCCGACTACAACTCTCGCGTGCGCAGATTTGGCGGCCGCCCTGAGCACGAGCTCGCGGCAGGAAACGCCGCCAGATGACGACAGGCAATCCATTGTTGGCGCGACCAAAGCCAAGCCCGCTGATGGTCCGGATCCTCAGCGCATTCGTCTTCCTCGGGCTTGTGATCGCGGGCGTGTACGCCGGCTTGATCGGGGTCTATGCGCTGGTCCTCATCCTCGGCGGCCTGGCTCTGTGGGAGTTCATCGGACTGTCAGACGGCATGGGCTCGCGCGCACCGGCCTGGCTGCTGTTTCCACTTGGCCTTTTCTTCGCCTTCAGCGGCACCATCCTCAAAGACATCAACGTCACGCTCGTGCTGTCGCTCGCCCTTGTGGGCGGGCTGGCCGCCTTTCTGGTCGTGCCTGGCCGCCGGCAGGGACTCGGGCGGTGGGCGATGGGAGTGGCAGGCGCGCTGTACATCGGCATGCCCTTCAACTACTACTTGCTGCTCTACACGTCGAAGCCGAACGGGCTCGCGTGGACGCTGTTCACCATCCTGGCCGTCGTCGCAAACGATGCAGCGGCGCTGCTCATTGGTTCACGCATCGGCCGCCATCCGTTCTTCGCCACCATCAGCCCGCACAAGACCGTCGAGGGTGCCATTGCGGGCGTGGTCGCTTCCGTGCTCGCGATGCTGGTGGGAGTCTCGCTGATCCTCGGCCTGTCGCCGCTGCACGCCATCCTCATCGGCCTCCTGGTTGGCGTCAGCGCCCTTGTCGGCGATCTCGTCGAGTCTCAGATGAAGCGAATTGCCGAGGTCAAGGATTCGTCGCACCTGATCCCCGGCCACGGTGGTGTCCTCGACCGCCTCGATTCCATCCTTTTCCCCCCGATCCTCGTCTACTTCTACGTGACCATGTTTCACCTGATCCACTAGTGACCCGACCACTCAACGTCGCCGTTCTCGGCGCCACCGGCTCCATCGGCCAGCAGACGCTCGACGTCATCGACCGCAACCCGGCACGCCTGCGCCTGTTCGGGCTCACGGAGGGACGGCGCTCGACAAGGCGAAGCGCCACATACGTTATTCAGGGCCAGGCAGGTGAGCCCGACTTCGACGCGCGCGTTACGGAGATGGTCACCGATCCGCGCTGCGACGTGGTCGTCGTCGCGATCCCGGGTGCTCGCGCACTCGCCCCGACGCTGGCGGCGCTCAAAGCCGGGAAGGAGATCGCCCTCGCCACGAAAGAGGTCCTGGTCATGGCCGGCGCACTGGTCATGAAGGCGGCGGGAGAGCGCGGCATCCGACCGGTGGATTCCGAGCACAGCGCGATCTGGCAATGCTTGTGGGGCGAGCGGCGCGAGAGCATTCGTCGCTTGATCATCACGGCGAGTGGCGGGCCGTTCTGGTCTCATCCGGACCTCGACATGGACCAGGTCACGGTCGAGCAGGCGCTCAACCACCCCCGCTGGTCGATGGGCCCCAAGGTGACCGTCGACTCGGCCACCCTCATGAACAAGGGCCTCGAGCTGATCGAGGCCCATCACCTCTTCGGAGTGGCATTGGGTCAGATTGCAGTGGTGATCCATCCACAGAGCGCGGTCCACTCGGTGGTGGAGTTCGTCGACGGCTCCCTCAAAGCCCAGATCGGCCGGCCCGACATGCGGCTCCCGATCTCCGTCGCGCTCGGCTACCCCGACCGGCTGCCCGACGCCGTGCCACAAACGCTACTGGAAGACATCGGGCCGCTCGAGTTCTATCCACTGGATGAGACCCGTTTTCCGGCGGTGCGGCTTGCCCGGCAGGCCGCCGACGCCGCAGGAGGGCGGCCGGCCGTGCTCAACGCCGCGAACGAGGAGGCTGTAACCGCATTCCTCGGCGGCGGGATCCCATTCAGCGGCATCATCCGGACCGTCGAGGGCGCCCTCGACGCCTTCCCAGGCGGGGGCGATGGCCTCGAGGACATCCTCGAAGCGGATCGTTGGGCCCGCGAGTACGTGAAAAGCCACCTCGGTGGCCCCGCGAACTCTGGCCCTAGCCTGAGAGCCCACGGGGCATAGTCCGGTAGGCTGAAGACGTGAGCCAGCTGCTCAACTGGATCGTGACCGTGGTGGCAATAGCAGGCGCCTTCATGCTCCTGATCGGCCCCCACGAAGCCGGCCATTTCCTGGTCGCAAAGCTTTGCAAGGTAAGGGTGATCGAGTTCTCGATCGGCGCCGGGACGAAGGTCCTGTCGTTTACCCGCGGCGGCACCCTGTATGCGCTCAGGGCTCTGCCAATCCTCGGCTACGTGCGCATGGGCGGAATGGAGGCGGACGACTTCGATGAGGCGAACGGCTTCCACTCGAAGCCCCCGATCCAGCGGATCGCGATCCTCGCCGCCGGCCCTGCTGTCAACTTCCTGGTCGCGATCCTGCTGACGGCCGGATACGGCCTGACCCAGCTGAACGACGACCCGGGCAAGGTTGTGCGGGTGCTTCCGGGGACGCCGGCGGCGCTGACTGGTGTGCAGATGGGCGACCGCATCCGAACGGTGAACGGAAAGCCGATCACTGGCCCGGGCTACGTCCAGGAGCAGGAGAGATCGGCCCCGTACACGCCAATCGTCCTCGGCGGATTCCATTCCGATGGCAAGCCGTTCAGCTACATCATCGCGCCCGTTTGTCAGACCAAGAGCACCTGCTATGTCGGCATCAGCGTCGCGGGGCTGGTGAGTCCACAGTCTGCAATCACAAACGGGGTCAAGTTCCCCTTCATCGCGATCGGCGGGATCGCCCAGGGTCTCGACGCGTTGGTGACTGGACAGGTCAAGGGCGGCCTGTTGGGTCCGGAAGGGCTGACAGGTCCAATCGGAATCGCCACCATCACTGCGCAATCGGTCAACCAGGGGCCGACCGATTACCTCCTGCTGGTGGCTCTTCTTTCGGTCGCGCTGGGATTCACCAACCTCCTTCCAGTGCCCGCACTCGATGGCGGGCGTATCGTCGTCGTCCTCGTCGAGTGGCTACGCCGCCGGCCGTTCGATCGCAAGAGCGAGCTCAACTTCCAGCGCTGGGGTCTGGCCGCGCTGCTTGCACTGGCGGCCGTGATCAGCTTTCTTGACATCCAGCGGATCGCCACCGGCCAGTTCCCGGGAGGCCACTAGATTTTGAACGTCGTTCGGCGTAAATCGATCCCGGTAAACGTAGGCGGGGTGGTCATCGGCGGCGCCGCGCCAATCGCAGTGCAGACGATGACCAAGACGGACACCCGCGACGTCAAGGCCACTCTGCGCCAGATCCACGAGCTGAAAGAAGTCGGATGCGAGCTCGTGCGCCCGGCTGTTCCCGACCACGAGGCCGCGGAGGCTCTGAAACAGATCGTGAAGGGCTCGCCGCTGCCGGTGATCGCCGATATCCATTACGACCACACGCTCGCGCTCATGGCGATCGAGGCGGGTGTGGCCTGCCTCCGCCTCAACCCGGGCAACATCCCCGACCGCGAGAAGGTGATCAAGGTTGTGAATGCTGCGAAGGAGCGACAGATCCCCTTCCGCATCGGCGTCAACGCCGGCTCGCTGCCCGAAGAGGTGCACAAGAGCATGCGCGAGGAGCACGCGATCGACCGCGACAACCGCGAGCAGACGGCGGACCGCATGGTCGAGGTGGCGCTCGGTCACTGCAAGATCCTGGAGGAGCTGGACTACGGTCCTGGCTTCATCAAGGTCTCGCTCAAGTCGACGGACGTTTGGACCAACATCATGGCGAACCGGAAGTTCGCGGCCGCACGCGCGTATCCGATCCACCTTGGCGTCACCGAATCGGGGCCGGTCGAGGCGGGCAGCATCCGCAGCGCAGTCGGCATGGGGATTCTGCTCAGCGAGGGCATCGGCGACACCATCCGCGTTTCGCTCGCCACCTCCGATCCGCGCGAGGAGGTTCGCGTCGCCCACGAGATCCTGAAAACGCTCGCTTTTCGCAACGAGAGCGCGACCCTCATCGCGTGCCCGACCTGCGGCCGGCTCGAGTACGACATGGTGCCCACGGTCAAGGCCGTGGAGGCGCACATCGCCAGGCTCAAGGTCCCGATCACGATCGCGGTCATGGGCTGCGTGGTCAACGGCCCGGCCGAGGCGCGCCATGCCGACATCGGCGTCACCGGCGGCCGCGGCAAGGGCGTGATTTTCAAGAAAGGTAAGCTTTACCGCACCGTGCCACAGGAAGAGCTTTTGCCCGTGCTTCTGGCTGAGATCGACGCGATCGCCAGCCCCGCAAAATCCGAGGCTGCGCCTTGATTTTGCGGGGACCCCTCGCGGCCGAAGCCCCGCTCCCGCGCTAGCCGTCTCTGGCGAGGCGGCCTTCACGCGTTTGTCGAAAAACTAGCAGGGGAGCTATTGCTGTGAAACAGGAAGTGGAAGAACAACAGGATTTCGTGAAGGACATCACGAAGATGTCCGACGACTTCGACCGCTGGTACACGGACGTCGTGCGCAAGGCAGAGCTTGCAGATTGGTCCGGCGTGCGCGGAATGATGGTCGTGCGCCCCTACGGCTGGGGGATGTGGGAGACGATCACCCGCGCCTTCGACGACATGATCAAAGAAAGCGGACACGAGAACTGGGCGTTCCCGCTGCTCATCCCACGTTCGTTCCTTATGAAGGAGGCCGAGCACATCGAGGGGTTCGCGCCCGAGGTCGCGTGGGTCACGCGTGCGGGCGCCGGCATGGAAGAGCTCGAGGAGCCGCTTGCGGTCCGGCCTACTTCCGAGACGATCGTCGGCTCGCTGATCAAGCGCTATATCCAGAGCCACCGCGACCTGCCCAAGCTGACCAACCAGTGGAACAGCGTCGTGCGCTGGGAGATGCGATCGCGGTTGTTCCTGCGCTCGCGCGAGTTCTGGTGGCAAGAAGGGCACACGTTCCACGCCACGGGCCAGGAGGCGATGGAAGAGGCTGACCTCATCCTCGGCTACTACCGATCCATCGCCGAGGACTGGCTCGCGGTTCCTGTCTTGAGCGGCAAGAAATCACCCGCGGAAACATTCCCGGGTGCGGTTCACACGCTCACGGTCGAAAGCCTCATGCGCGATGGGCTTGCGCTGCAGATGGGAACGTCGCATTACTTCGGACAGAACTTCGCCCGCGCATACGACATCTCGTTCTCGAACAAAGACAACGAGCGCGAGCTGTGCTACTCGACCTCGTGGGGAATCAGCACGCGGCTCGTGGGCGCGCTGGTGATGGCGCACGGTGACGACTCGGGCCTCATCGTGCCACCAAAGGTGGCGCCGATCCAGGTGATCGTCGTGCCCATCTTTCGCGACGATGCGAGCCGCAGCAAAGTCGAGGGCTTCATCAACGGCTGGTCGCGCGAGCTGAAGGCAGCCGGCATCCGACACCGAATCGACTGGCGCGACGAACGGCCAGGCGACAAGTACGCGCACTGGGAGCTCAAGGGCGTGCCTTTGAGGCTGAACGTCGGCGGCCGCGACGTCGACGCAGGCCAGGTCGAGCTGGTCGACCGATTGTCGAGAGAGCGGCGCCCCGTACCGGTCGCCGGCATCGCCGATCGGCTGCAGAAGGAGCTGAGCGAGTATCAGTCGAAGCTCTTCGAGCGCGCGCGGGAGTTTCTGCGCCAGAACACGTTCGAGCTGTCCACGCTCGACGAGGTCGTCGCGCACTTCCGAGAGCGCGCCGGTTTCGTGTGGGCGCCCTGGTGCGGCGACGCCGAATGTGAGGCGAGAATCAAGGCCGAGGCCGGCGGTGTGACGATCCGTACGATCGATGCCGACGAGAAGGCTTCAGGCAAATGCCTGGTCTGCGGCAAGCCGGCCAAACACCGCGTGGCGCTCGCTAAAGCCTACTGAGAAATCGCGGGGGGGACAGATGTCCCCCGCCGCGGACCCACCCCTCTCCTCGGCGACGCGCGGTGGCGCTCGGACGGTGGCGTGCAGGATGACGGCCGGAATAAATCCGGCCTAAGGCTCCACTTGGTCTACTGAGGCATAGGGTTTTCGAAGGCGCCGATCGCGGGCGCGTCCTCGTAGAGCGATTCCTGCGGGATGAGCTTAAGCGTGCCGTTGTTCGCAGCATCGAGCACCGCTTCTGCGACATCCGGATGGAAGTGGGTGCCCGCGCCTTCGCGCACTTGCGATAGGGCAACTTCCATCGACATGCCTTTTCGGTATGGCCTGTCCGAGGTCATCGCGTCGATGGCGTCCGCCGCGCTGACGATCCAGGCGTACATCGGCAGGTCTTTCTTGCGATCGGGGTAGCCCTTGCCGTCGTAGCGCTCGTGGTGTGACCGCACGATGACGAGCTCGTCGGTGAGCATCTTCAGGCCGATGAGGATGTTGAATCCGATGGTCGTGTGAGCACGCATCTTGGCGAACTCGTCGTCGGTGAGTTTCCCAGCCTTCTGGAGCACCGCGTCCGGGACACCGACCTTGCCGATGTCGTGCAGGCGGCCACCTCGCTCGAGGCGAACCCAGGCGCTCTGGTCGGTAGGCGAGTACTTCATCTGACGCGCGATCATCAACGCGTACTGCGTGACTCGGATCGAGTGACCGGCCGTGTAGGGGTCCTTGGCGTCGACCGTGTTGGCCAGCGCTTCGAGGGAGGCCAGGATGACCTCTTCCCGGTCTTTGAACAGACGCGCGTTGTCGATGGCAACAGCGGCCTGTGCGGCCAGCTCGGTCACCAGGTTGCGGTGATCCGGCGTGAACGCGTGCCCCAGCTGGTAGTGCGCCAGGAACAGCACGCCGGTCGGCTTGCCGCGCAAGGTGATCGGGACGCATAACACCGCGCGTGGGTTGAGCGGGCTGTCCTTCGGGCTCGCGCTCTCCATCGCGCCCATGAACGGCTTGCCGGACGCCATGACGTCGCGGCAGATGTCGCCGCCCACCCCGAGCGCAAGCTTCTCGGCCGTCTGCGAGTCGGTGCCGAATCCGCCCTTGAGAATCAGGCGGCCCGACTCGTCCAGGGCAAGGCAGCCGATCTGCGCGGATGACGCCTTCGCCGCTCCTGCCAGCACCTGCTGGAGGACCTGGTTGAGGTCGAGCGTCGATGTGGCAGCCTG
>DASVEP010000146.1:0-5105 GCA_036380475.1 Candidatus Dormiibacterota bacterium | reverse complement strand
GAATGTGTTCTCCATGCGGCTGCGGAAGCGCGCGAAGAGGGACTCGGCGATGATCGGCACCGGCACGGACTCATCGATGGCCGCCTCCACGGTCCAGCGTCCCTCGCCCGTGTCCTCAACGTAGCCCTTGATGCGCGAGAGTTCCGGATCCTGCTCCAGGCCGCGCGCGACCAGATCGAGAAGCCAGGACCGGACAACGCTGCCCGAGCGCCAGGCTTCGGCGATGGCGTACATGTTCATGCCGGGGAACGCCTTCGAGAGCTTCATGATCATGAATCCCTCGGCGTAGGCCTGCATGAGTCCGTACTCGACGCCGTTGTGGACCATCTTCACGAAGTGCCCTGAGCCCTCAGGCCCAGTACGCACCAGGCCGCCGTCGTCGGGCGCGAGGTCTTTGAGCAGCGGCAGGCAGTAGTTGTAGATCTCCGGCTCAGCGCCGACCATGAGGCAGTAGCCGTACTCGAGGCCCCAGATACCGCCTGACGTGCCGGCATCCATGTAGTGCATGCCCTTGGCCTTGATCCGCTCGCAGTCGCCCATGGCGATCTTCCAGTTCGTGTTACCGCCGTCGATGATGATGTCGCCGGGGTCGCCCAGCGCGATGAGCTGGTCGATGGCTTGCGTCGTCGGGTCGCCCGCCGGAACCATCACCCACATCACGCGCGGCTTTGATTGGAAGCTGCTGACGAACTCTTCCACCGAATGGGCTCCAACCGCGCCCTGCGACGCCTTCTCGTCGACGGCTGCCGCGGAGCGGTCGTACGCGATCATCCGGTGACCGCGCTTGAGCAAGCGCAAGACCATGTTGCCGCCCATGCGGCCCAGGCCGACCATCCCCATCTCCATGGCTTTCCCTCTCCCTAACCCTCTCCCCTGCGGGGAGAGGGGATTACTTCACCGCTGATTTGACGGCCGCGGCGAGCGCCTTCCAGCCGGCGGCGGCTTCACGGCCCAGCGTCACCCGCAGCACCGGCAGCCGCCTGGACGTGAGCGACTCGAGGTCGCCCAGTGATTGCGCCTGTTTGAGGATCGAGAAGCTGAACGGCTGGCCAGGGATGGGGACGTCGCGCGTGTCCTCCTGGACGACCTGCAGGAAAATCCCCGTCTTCGGGCCGCCCTTGTGCAGCTGGCCGGTCGAGTGCAGGAACCTCGGCCCGTAGCCGGCGGTGGTGGCGTACTGGGTGGAGTCGCGCACGCTGGTCCGGATCGAGGCGATGGCCGACTCGGACGCCGCCGTCCGAGCCGTGTAGGCCATGACCGCGAAGTAGGCGCCATGCTTGGCGCGGCCGAGCAAAGTCTTCAGGCCCGCTCGCGACTTCGCCGCCGGGACCGAATCCGCCGCCGGCAGCTTGCCGCTCGCGCGGTACTTGGCCAGGACCTTCTTGGTGTTGTCCTTCGACTCCTGGACGTTGGGCTGGTCGAAGGGATCTATCCCCAGGACCGAACCCGCGATGGCGGTGGCGATCTCCCAGCGCAGGAACTCGCCGCCGAGGTCAAGCTTGTCTCGCATCGTCAGGGTCACGACTGGCTCACCAGCCTTCTCCAGCGCCTGCACAGCTTTGTTGGGGGGGTCGGCATCCATGCGGATGTAGACGAAAAGGCGGTCGTCCCCGTATACCGCAGGCTTGCCGACAGGCTCGCCCTCGACGGGCACGATGCCCTTGCCCTGCTTGCCCGTGCTCTCCGCGATCAGCTGCTCCACCCAGTAGCCGAACGTGGCCACCTTCGGCGAGCAGATGAGCGTCAGCTTGTTTCGACCCTGCAGGGCGAGCTCGCCCAGCACCGCACCCAACCACACCCCCGGGTTGCTTTCGGTAGGCACGGATTCTGCGGACGAATGGGCCATCTCGACCGCGCGCTCGAGAAGCTCGCTTACGTCGACGCCCATCAGGGCGCCAGGCACGAGCCCGAAATAGCTCAGCGCCGAATACCGGCCTCCGATGTCCGGAGGGTTGCGGAAGATCCAGCGAAAGCCATGCTCCTTGGCCAGCTTGTCAAGTCCGGAACCGGGGTCGGTGATGGCGGCGAAATGCCGGCCCGCCGAGGCCTCCTTTCCGGTCGCGCGCACCTCGTCCCAGAAAAATGCGAAGTGCGAGAGCGTCTCCGTCGTCTCGCCCGATTTCGACGCGACGATGAAGAGCGTGTCCTGGATTCGAATGCGCGAACGCACGCCAAGGATGGTGGCCGGGTCGGTCGTATCCAGGACATGCAGCCGGGGAAAGCCGCGAACCGGGCCGAATGTGTTCCTGAGCACGTCCGGGCACAGGCTCGATCCGCCCATGCCGAGCAGGACGACGTCGGAGTAGGTGCGCCCGTCGGTCGCCAGCTCCCGAAACTCGGACGCATGCTCGAGCATCTTCTCGGCGACGTTCAGCCAGCCGAGACGATCACGCACCTCCTCGCGCTTGGCCGGGTCTGAGGTCCACAGTGTCGAGTCCTTCGCCCACAGCCGCCGGGGGGCGTCGGCCTTCTGGAGCTGCGCGACCCGGGCGTCCACCTTCGGCTGGAGCTGCTCCAGGCTGTACCACTGCCGGGGTCCCTTCCCCGTCTTGATGTTCTGGCTCTCCTTCTTGATCGTCGCGAGCAAGCTCTCGAACGACTTCGTGAAGGACTCGACACCCTCGACCTCGAGCTCGCGCGTGACCTGGTCGAGGTCGACGCCGATTTCCGCCAGCTGCTTGAGCTGGCGCCTGGCGAGCTCGACGTTCTCGTCGATGCTGCGCCTCGACTCGCCGTGCTCGCGGAAAGCGGCCAGCGTGGCGGGCGGGATGGTGTCGACTGTGTCGGGACCGATGAGCTCCTCGACGTAATAGGTGTCGGGATAGCGAGGGTCCTTGGTCGATGTGCTGGCCCACAGTGGGCGCTGGAGCTGCGCGCCGGCCTTCCTCAGCTTCTCCCAGCGGGGACCATCGAAACGCTGGCGGAACAGCTCGTACGCCATCTTGGAGTTCGCGATCGCGGCCTTTCCGTATAGCCGCTCCAGTGCGCGCTTCTGCGCGGGGTCGGTGCTCAGCTCGATCTTCTGGGCCAGGATCTTGTCGATCTTCGTGTCCAGCCGGCTGACGAAGAAGCTGGCAACGCTCGCGACCTTGCGCAGGTCGCCGCCTCCCTTGTGCAGCTTCTCCAGACCAGAGAGGTAGGCCTCGATCACTTCGCCATAGCGGTCGACCGAGAAGATGAGCGTGATGTTGATGTTGTGGCCTTTCGAGATCTGGTCGTAGATCGCGGGAATGCCTTCCTTGGTGGCGGGGATCTTCACCATCACGTTTGGTCGGTGGCATCGGGTCCTCAGGTCCTCGGCGTAGGCGATGGTCCGGCGCGTGCTGTTCGCAACGGTTGGTGAGACTTCGATGCTGACGAAACCGTCATGGGCCTTGGTGCGGTCGTGGATCGGGCGGAAGACGTCGGCCGCGGCTGACACGTCTTCCACCATCAGCTCCCAGAGGATCTGCTCCGGCTTGTGGCCGGCTTTCACGAGCTGCACCATCGCCTCGTCGTAATCGGTCGAGCCGCTGACCGCCTTCTCGAAGATGGTCGGGTTGGAGGTCACGCCCGTGACGCCTTCATCCCGCAGGCGGGCCAGCTCGCCCGACGTGATCAGCTGGCGCCGGATGTTGTCCAGCCACAGCGACTGGCCGACTCGCTTGAGCTCCTTGATCGGCGCCGGAATTCGGGTTCTCGTCGCCATGACGCTACCTGGCGGCGAGCAGCTTGGTCGCCGCTGCCACGATGTGCCTCGCCGAGATCCCGGCGGCGTTCATGAGCTCCTCCGGCTTGCCCGATCCGGGAAGGCCCTTGACTGCGAGGTGGGCGACGTGGACGCCGTCCTCAGGCGCCAAGGCCTCGAGCACCGCGGCGCCCAATCCGCCTTGTGGGTAATGGTCCTCGACGATCACGAACTTGCCTTTGGTTGCCTTCGCAGCCTCGCGGAGCGTTTTCACGTCCACCGGCTTGACCGAGTACAGGTCGATGACGCGCGCTGCGATCTTCTTCTGCGCCAGCGTGTCGGCCGCGGCCAGGCAGTTGTGCAGCGTGACCCCGGCGCCGATCAGCGTGACCCTGTCCTTCGGGCTCTGACGCACGACCTTCGAGCCGCCGATCTTGAACGTGTCTGCCGGCCCGTAGATGGTCGGGTACGCGCCGCGGGTGGTGCGCATGTAGACGATGCCGCTCTGATTAGCCATCAGCTGGGTGAGCTTGGCCGTCTGGTTGGGGTCGCTTGGGTAGAGGACGGTCGAAGAGTGAATCGCCCGAATCGACGCGAGGTCCTCGAGCGCCATCTGCGATGGGCCGTCCTGCCCGATCTCCACGCCCGCGTGCGAACCGACCAGCCGGATATTCGCCTGTGAGATGCCGGCCATCCGGATGAAGTCGTAGGCGCGGCTGAAGAAGGCGGCAAACGTCGAGGCGAAGGGGCGGTAGCCGCGAACGCTCATGCCGACGGCGGTGGCCACCAGCTGCTGCTCAGCGATGTATATCTCGAAGAACCGGTCCGGGAAAGCCTTCGCGAACTCGTCGGCATGCGTTGAGTTGGACACCTCGCCATCCATGGCGACGACGTCGGGAATCGCGCCCAACGCGACGAGCGCATCGCCGTATGCCTTCCGGGTGGCGACCTTGTCCTCTTTCTTGTATGCGGGCAGCGTCACAGGGGCATCGACGTGCTTGATCGCCGGCACACCCGCCTCGGGCTTGGCGGTCTTCACCTTCAGGTGCCGGATGCCGCCGAGCTCTTTGATCGCCCGCTCGGCCATGTCGGGCGGCAGCGCCTTGCCGTGCCAGCCGTCTTTGTTCTCGATCTCCGAGAAACCCTTGCCCTTGATCGTCTTGGCGATGATCACGGTCGGCTTGCCGGTGGCAGATAGCGCGGTGCCGTAAGCGCGATCGATAGCGGTTACGTCGTGGCCGTCGATGACGATCGGAAAGCAGCCGAAAGCCTCGATGCGGCGGCGGTATGTGTCGAGGGTCCAGCCGTATTCGGTCTCGCCCCGCTGGCCCAGGCGGTTGATGTCGAGGATCGCGGTGAGGTTGGCCAATCCGTAGAAGCCGGCCTTGTCGAAGGCTTCCCAGATCGAACCTTCGGCGAGCTCGGAGTCTCCGCACAG
>DASVEP010000145.1:0-8440 GCA_036380475.1 Candidatus Dormiibacterota bacterium | reverse complement strand
GTGACGCGGGTCTCGAACCCGGTCTCGACCTCGACCTTCCTCGCCAGCGCGTCGCCGATACCACGCTTTGCAAGCTGTACATGGCCGAACGCGTCGGTCTCGGTCGCACCGCCGTCCACTTCCTGCAGCTCTGGGATGTGCGCCCCCTCGGCAACGACGATGATGCTGAAAAGCTTGCCCTCGCCCCGGCGCCTGTACAGATGGCTGACAACGTCGCCAAGCACGATCGGAAACTCGGGGATGATGATCAGATCTGCGCCGCCGGCGACCCCGCCCATCAGCGCGACCCACCCGGTGTCGCGGCCCATGACCTCGACCACCATCACGCGGTGGTGCGCCGACGCGGTCGTATGGAGTCGGTCGAGGGCCTCGGTCACAACGCCAACTGCGGTGTCGAAGCCGATGCAGAACTCGGTGACGCTGAGATCGTTGTCGATCGTCTTCGGGACGCCCACGGTTTTGAAGCCGGCGTCGTGCAATGCAGCAGCGACGCTGAGGGTGTCATCACCGCCGATCGGGACCATCGCGTCGATGCCGTGACGGCGGAGGACGCGGATCACAGTTGCAACTCCGTCCTTCATCTTCAGCGGGTTGGTGCGCGACGTGCCGAGGATCGTGCCTCCGAGCGGCAGGATCCCTCGAACGTCCTCTGGCCCGAGCTCGTCGATGTCGCCGCCCTCGAGGCAGCCGGCCCAGCCGTTCTGCACGCCGCTGACCGAGTGGCCGAGCTGAAACGCACGCCGGGCAACCGCCCGGATGGCGGCGTTGAGTCCGGGCGCGTCTCCACCTCCGGTGAGGATCCCGATACGCACGCGCATAGGGTAGAGCCCCCAGCAGCTACGGCGTGTGGGCGACTCTCTGCAATAGCTCGGACAGCGTCACGTCCGCCAACGAGGAAACCTGCAAATCCGCCTCACTGAGGTCAAGCCCCGACGTCATCGGATTCGGCACCGCGACGCATCGGAGCCCGGCGAGCTTGGCGGCGGTGATCCCATTCGGCGAATCCTCGATCGCCAAAGCCTCCGCTGCCGCGACGCCGAGGCAGTCGATCACCGCCAGGTAAAGGTCGGGTTCGGGCTTGACGTTCTTGACATCGTCCCGCGTCCGCACGCAGTCGAACCGATCGAGCATGCCGAGTCTCCGCAGGTGGCCGTCGACCCACTCCCGCGAAGAGCTCGACGCAACCGCGACCTTCATACCTTGTGCCCTCGCCGAGTCGACGAGGCCGGCGACGCCAGGCAGCAACGGCTGGGCGAGCACCATCTCTGCGCGCCGCGCGATGCGGCGGTCGATCACCTCCTGCGCCAGAGGGCGGCCGAGCTGCTCCTCCAGGTAGTGCTGGGGGTGAAAGGCCTGGTTTGACGAGCCGATTGTCTTGACCCACAGCTCGAAAGGGAGCGCCACGCCGTTGGCCCTGTAAACCTCCTCCCACGACCGGTAGATCGGCTCCTCGGTGTCGACGATGAGGCCGTCGAAATCGAATACGAGGGCGCTGATCAACTGGTTCGCCAACTCTAGCTGTGAACTCCGTTCAAAGGCTTAGGATCGCAGACGTTCCAAATGGCCACCAAAACCGCCCGTTTCACTCCCAATCCCGACCTGCAGGCCTCCCCGGGATGGTTCGGCGCGGCGCTTTCAGGTTTCGCCCTCATCGCGGTGGCGGCCATGCTGGTCGTCTTCTTCGGCTTCCTCGACTGGTCGCGCCTTCACTCCTTCCGCGATTTCATCACCCCCGACCCGGCGGCGGCGGCGGGCACGCTTGGCCTGGTGGGCGGCGCCGAAGGCGTGTGCCTCAGCATCGTCATCCTGGTCGTCGTTTTCGGCATCCAGATGACGTCGTCGCGCTACTCGCCCCGCATCATCGGTCTTTTCACGACGAACCCCTTGAACGCGGTGGTCCTGGGCTTCGCATTGGCCTCGATCCTCTATACCTTCCTGGTCCGCGCGGAGATCAAGAACAGCTACGTGCCGATGTGGAGCGTCGCGGCGGCCGAAGTGCTCGCGGTCATCAACTTCGCGATCGTGTTTCCGTACATCGGGTACATCTTCGCGGTCATGCGCGCAGAGACGCTCGTCAACAGCATCAGGACCCACGCCCGCAAGCACCTGGCACACGCCGTCGCAAGAAAGCAGATCGGACGCACGCGAAACGACCTGCTCACATCCATCAACCAGGTCACCGACATCGCGTTCGGTTCGGTCCAGCTTGGCGATATGCCTGTGTGCCTTCTGACCATCGGGGTCCTCGGCGAGTTCCTGGCGCAGGACTACATCAAGGTGAAGGGCCGCTTCGGCCCAGAGTGGTACCAGGTCGGCCATGCCGAGCTCCCCGGCGATTCCGACCAGATCCTCGCGGAAGTGAACCGCGCTCACACATGGGTCGAGTACACGGTGCTCTCGAGCTTCGTTCACATCGTCGGCCTGACGCCGGTGCACAGGAAGGAGGCGGTGCACGCCATCGCCGTCGCCACCCGCGACATCGGTCTTGCCGCGATCGACGCCGGCGACCATGAGGTGGCCGAGCTGTGCGTGCGCTTCTTCAACACCTACATGCGGGCCGCGCTCAACCAGTCAGCGCCGACATTCGCGTCAGCGACGATGAACGAGTACCGGCGCTTTGCAATCGGGGCCCTGGAGTGGCGGCCCGACCTCGCGGTCGAAGGCGCCGCGCACGTGCTCCGCTACGGCCGGCATTTCGACGAAGCCGGCATGCCCGCGATATTCGGAGCCGCCGCGGAGGATGTCGCCGACCTCGCGATCGAAGCGCAGGGCCGCGACCCCGAGGTCACCCGGCGCCTCGCGCTGCTTCTCGTCCGCAACCTGCTCGAGCTCATCCCCAACGCGCGGCCGATCGGCTTGAACGGCCTTTTCAAAGCCGTCGCGAAGCTCACCTTCTGGGCCATGGCCGCCGAAGCGAAGGAGATCGTGCACATCCTTGTCGAGGGCATTGCCGCGGCGCCTCCGGATTTCGTCGAGGCCGCTCTCGACCGGATGGAAGTGATGCAGAACGGCCTTTTCTGGGAGGTCAATGAGCGCGTGGTCGCATTCGACTGGGTGGAGGAGCCGCTGCGCGCCGAGATCCCACGCCTGCGCACTGCGCTGCGCCGCGCGAAGGCGTCGGGGCGCGGGCCCATCCTCGAGCTCGACGATCCGGCGACTGCCCTCCCGGTCGACCTGGTGCAGCCCGTGCCCGGGACGCCGGCGCCTTCGAACGGCGCCTCGTCGAATGTCGACGCCGCTAAGACGGCTGGTTGATCATCGCCGTCGACGCCGTCTCGAAATAGTCGAGCAGCTCCTTACGCACCTCTGGACTGACGTCGATCGATTCCACGGCCGCCGTCATATGGCGCAGCCAGGCGTCCCGTGCGGCTTGCCCGATCGCGAACGGCTGGTGGCGCAGGCGCAAGCGCGGATGACCTCGGCGAGCGCTGTAGGTGTCCGGCCCACCCCAGTACTGGATGAGGAAAAGCGTCAGGCGCTCGGTCGCTCCAGAGAGGTCTGCCTCCGGATAGATCGGACGCAGAAGAGGGTCTGAGGCAACACCCGCGTAGAAGCGCTCGACCAGGGTCTTGAACGTCTCGTATCCACCCGCGGTCTCGTACAGCGTCATCTCAAATGAAAATACGGGGTCCTCGCGAACTCACGGCGAAGCCGCCGAATTCGTGGGGTACCTAGACTGGTCGGGTCGATGGACAGGAGCCCAGCGCTTCGGGTCAGCTTCCTTTACGCACTGGTGATGCTCATCGCCCAGTTCATGCTGGGCATGGCCGTCAACCTCTTCGTGAAAATACCGACGGACCACCCCGGCTCCAACCCGCCGGAATACTTCAGCGGGGTCGCGCAGAGCGTTGTGTGGGCGATCCTTCATGGACACATCCTCCTTGCCATCCATGCGGGTTTCGGATTGGTGCTGGTGATCGCCGCGGTCGGCACGATGGTGCAGGCGATCCAGGCGCGCCGGCGCGGATTGATCATTTCGAGCGTTCTCGGCTTCATAGGAGTTCTCGGCGCCGGGTTCAACGGCGGGAGCTACCTGAACTACCACCAGGACTTCAGCTCCATGTTGATGGCGACAGGCTTTGCCATCGCCGTGATCGCTTACTCCGCCGGCCTATATCTCGCGGCGCAACCTTCACGGAAGACCGCCTAGCTCTCGAAGTCCCACCTCGTCGGCGACCCCACGAAGTCGTCGTGCTTGATGCCGAACACCCACCGCGGACGAACTCGAAAGCACGAGTTCACGGCTGGGTCGAGCGAGTCGATCTTGTAGTCCGTTTCGTACTTTGCGTTCTCGAGCGCCAGCATTTCCGCAATGTCCTTTTCATCGGTGATCCTCTCGGCCGTGCCTTCCAGGACCACCGGGTTCAGTGCGTCCTCGGTCGTGACGACACAGCGGGGGTTGGCGGTGAGGTTTTTCGCCTTCCGCGACGGGTTGCTGCTGCTGAACAGGAACGCTCCCTCGTGCCACATCCCCCACACCGGCATCGCGTGCGGTCGCCCGTATGACCCCACGAACTCAGAGGCTGACGCCGTGAGTTCGCGGGGATCCCTTACGTATGGCCAGACGGTGACCATCCAGTAGTTGCGCGAGGCGACCAGCCGCTCCTCTGCCCACGACCAAGGCAAGAGGCCGCTGCCCTCGTTCGCGGGCAGGGTGCCGTAGCCGGGCATGTATGGACGCGTGATGCGCGGCTGTCCTCTCATGGCGCGGCAGGTGGGGTGACGCCGGCACCATCGAGCAGTTCGTGGACCGGCCGCGCGATGATCTGCGCCGCCTTGAGCCCGGTGGCCGCCAGGTACCGCTCCACGATCCTCCTCCCCACTGCGTAACCGCCCATGTGAGGGATCCCGACAGGTTCCGCCCCAAGCCGTCGGGCCACCTCGTCGCCGAGTACGTAGGGGCTCCATTCTCGAAACGTGGTGCCGGTTCCGAATGCGCCGATCACCTTGTCCCAGGTCTCGTCCAGCACCTTGCCCGTCACGTCCTTGTACCAGGCCCCGGTCGAATCAGGCCCGCACACCTCGATCGTGAAGACCTCGGCGAGCCCTTCGTGCACGACCCATTCGGCCAGGTTGAACGGACCCTCGACGTTGGGGGTGCGGATGTTGTGCGCAAGCTCGTGCACAGCGCAGGCGCCGATCCTGGTCTCGTTGTAGTCGGTCGGCCAGGCGACCATCCAGATCTCCCCGGGGTTCGAGCCCATGCCGTAGTAGCCGAGCGTCCGTTCCAGAAACACCGGGTCGTCAGGATTGCCGAGCGTCAATGAGACCTCGATTCGATCCGAATGATGGATCCCCGGAAGCGAGACGTTCTGGTACTCCCAGGCCCGCGCGAGGTCGCGCTTGATCTGGCCCCACGCATCGGCTTTGGCCAGGCGCGCGACCGCGCCGGCGTAACGCGGATCGTCGACCTCGACGCGAAAGCCGTCGCCCTGCTCGTGGATCTGGCGCAGCATCTCCATGCCGGCGGTGTCGAACGAAGAAACGCCTCGAATCGCCGCAAGCGCATCGAGCCGCGCCGGAAGCGGGAGAGTGAACAGCCGCGCAAGCGCCGCTGCGTCGTCATGAACGACGAACTCGAGCTGGTCGTCGGTGCTCAGCGCCAACGGTTTACAGAAACCTGAAGCCTTCGACGGGACTCATGTGTATCTAGTTGGCAATTGTGAGCATCGCCGCCATCGCCGATCGACGGGTAATGTCGGTCGTCCGAGGGTGGGCGCCATTCGTGCTGCTGCTGGTCGCGTACGAGGTCATGCGCGGCGCCGCGTCGGCCCTGGGCATGCCTGCACACGACCTTGCGCGTCTGGATCGAACCCTCTTCGCCGGCAACCAACCGACGCTCGTCCTCCAGGCCGCGATCGGCAAGCTGTCCGATGCAGACGTGTTCGAGAACGCTGGCAGCCTCGTATACGCCACGCATTTCCTTCTGCCTGTCGCCATCGGCGCGTGGTTGTGGGCAAAGGACCGCGAGGCATTCCGCACGTTCGGGTTGACGCTGGTCGTGCTGTGCGCGCTCGCATTCGTCACCTACGTCGTCGCGCCGACGGCTCCACCCTGGCTCGCCCAGCCGGCGTCGGTTCGACACCTCATGGAGCTGACCATCCAGCGCAGCGACCTGCCGTCGAGCCTGGTGTGGCTCTACTCACACCACGACTACAACCTGTACGCGGCGTTTCCATCTCTGCATGCGGGGTTCCCGGTGGTTGCCGCCGCGGCCGCGTGGCGCCGCAACCGGGCGGTCGGCATCGTTTTGTGGTTGTGGGCGATCATCGTCTGGTTGGTCGTGGTCTATCTCGGCGAGCACTACGTCGCAGACGTGATCGGCGGGATCGCCTATGCGGCCATTGCGATTGCGGTCGTGCGCAGCATCAGCTCGCGACAGTGGCGCCGCCGGATCACGTCGCCAGCGCGGGCTTAGTCGCCGGGACGGCCTCCGACAAACGCTCCATCTCCCGCTCCCCCGGCAGGTACCACGCGATCACGATGGTGACGAGGACCAGGATTACGTGGGTCATCAGCGACTTTTGCAGGCCGATGTGGTCCGCGATGGCGCCATTGATGGGAATGCCGATTGCACCGGTCACGAAACCCAGGCCCATCACGAGGCCCGACGCGAGCCCTGCGCGAGACGCCATCAGCTGCTGGGCCATCAGCAGCATGAGTGGCGCTGTCGACGCGGCGAGGAAGCCTATGAGAATCCCGGTCGCGAAGGCCCACGGCCCCGGAAACGACGTGTACAGGAGTATCGCGGGGATGCTCAGGACCAGCGTCGCGAGGATCACGGTGCGCCGGCCGAATCGATCTGCCAGCGATCCGCAGCCGACGGTGCCGACCGCGCTCGCCAGGACGAGGACGGTCACCAGGGGCCCGTAGAACTCGGGGCCATAGCCGAGCTGGCGGTACCAGGTCGGCGTGAAGGACTGGAACACGTTGACTGTCCAGCTGCGCGACATCATCACGCCGATCACCATCGCCAGCGCGAACACCGGCACGGGCCGCGACGCGACTACTGCCTTCTTGGCGGCGGCCGCCGACGGGATTCGCTCTCGCACTCGCCACAGCAGATACGTACCCGTGGCTATGCCGGGGATGAGCAGCAAGCCGGTCCCGCGAATTCCGAACAGTGCGAGCACACCGATCCCGATCAGCGGGCCGAGCGCAACGCCCACGGTTCCGGCGGTCACGTAGATCGACATGCCGAAACTACGGCGCCAGGCCGGGAGGAGGCCTCGCACATCGAGCGCTCCGAAAGGATGGAACGCGCCGGATCCGAGGCCCGACGCGCATGCGACGACAAGCAAAAGCGGAAACGTCGGCACGAATCCAATGAGCGCAAATGTGAGCGCGGTCCAACCAAGCGCAAGGCCCGTGAGACGCGTTCCGTAGCGGTCGGCGATGACGCCAAACAGCGGCTGCGAGATGGCGGCCGTCCCGCCGTACGCGAGGCTGACCAGGCCGACCGTGGCGAGGCTCAGGTGGAATCGTCCGATCAAGATCGGATACAGGACGGGGATGACGCCGACGTAGCTGTCGACGGTCAGGTGACCGAGCATCAGCGTGACGAGCTTGCCGTTGCGCAGGAACTCTCTCATCTTCCGTCCACGTCTATGATGCCCGGCGTGCGTGAGCTCCTCTACCTGAGCCGCGAAGACGTTGAGCGGCTGCTCGACATCGACGCGATGCTCGATGCCCTCGGCAAAGCGTTGGTCGCTCTTTCGGCCGGCATCACCATCGTCCCGCCGCGCGTCGCGATTCGAATCCCCGACCTAGGGCTCATGGGGTCGATGCCCGGTTATGTGCCCGGCGTCGCGCTGGAGGTCAAGCTGGTCTCAGTTTTTCCTGGCAATCACCACCATTCGCTGCCCTCGCACCAGGGACTGATCGCGCTGTTCGATGAGGGCGACGGGGCGCCCCTCGCAGTGATGGACGGCACGTACATCACCGCCATCCGCACCGGAGGCACTGCCGCAGTCGCGACGCGAGCGCTGTCGCGCCAGAACTCCAAGGTGTTGGCGATCCTCGGCGCCGGGGTGCAGGGCGCATCGCATCTCGAGACATTCCCTCGGGTGCGCGATTTCGTGGACATCCGGATCGCGTCACGAGACGGCGCCAAGGCTGCAAGGCTCGCGTCGCGCCATCCGGGCGCTAGGGTGGCGACCTCGTTCGAGGAGGCCGTGCGCGGCGCCGATGTGGTCGCATGCTGCACCGACTCGCGCGAGCCGGTCATACGTCTCGATTGGCTCAAGCCCGGCGCTCATGTCAGCTCGGTCGGGGGTACGTTCGGACCTGAGATCGATCTGGAAACCATGACCGCGGCGCGCGTCTTCGTCGAGTGGCGCGGCGCAGCCACAAACGCACCGCCGGCCGGCGCTCACGAGCTCCAGGGTCTGGATGCCAACACCTTGACCGAGGTCGGCGAGGTCCTCGCGGGCACGCGCCC
>DASVEP010000144.1:0-27710 GCA_036380475.1 Candidatus Dormiibacterota bacterium | reverse complement strand
CCCGACGAGCCGCCGGGGTTGCGTCTTAGGTCGAAAGGGTTGTGGGTCGGCCCGAAGAGATAGTTGTCGGCGATGCCGCGCAGGCCCATGATCGGCGAATTGGTCTTGCCGACAAGGATCGCCCCCGCGTCCTCCATCCGCTTCGAAAAATGGCAGTACGCGTCGATGACCTGGTTGTGGAGCGCGCGAATGCCGCCGAACGTCGACGGCCAACCTGGCTTGAAATCGAACAGGTCCTTCATCGCGGCAGGCACCCCGTGCATCGGCCCGAGGGTTGCGCTGGAGCTGACGGCGGCCTCGGCCGCGCGCGCCCTTTCCATCGCCTGCTCGAAGTCGAGGTAGACGAAAGCATTCAGGCTCGGGTTGCGCCGTTCGATGCGCGCGATGGTCGACGCCATCAGCTCGACCGGGGACAGCTCGCGGCGGCGGATGCGCTGAGCCAGATCCGTCGCAGAGGCCCACGCGGTCTCCTCGCTCACCGCCATGCCCCTAGTCTATTGGCGACGCGTGACCGCATCAGTGCGTAGCGAGCTAGGCGCGGCCGTAATCGGCACCGGCTTCATCGGCGCCGTGCATGTCGACGCGCTGCGCAGGCTTGGGATCCAGGTGCACGGTGTCGTCGGCTCGACCGCCGCTCGCGGTGCCGAGCGAGCCCGCGCCGCCGGCCTGCCGCCCGCGTACGAATCGATGGAGGCCATGCTCGCCGACGAGCGGGTCGACGTCGTTCACATCACCTCGCCCAACCACCTGCACCATGCCCACGCGAAGGCGGCAATCGAAGCCGGCAAGCACGTTGTTTGCGAGAAGCCGCTGGCGATGACATCCGCAGAGTCCGCCGACCTTCTCGCGCTGGCGGAATCGAGCGGCCTTGTGCATGCAGTGAACTTCAACATCCGTTTCTATCCGATCAACCAGCACCTGCACCAGCTCGTCCGGGAGGGCGGGCTGGGCCCCGTGCGCCTGGTCACCGGGCACTATCTTCAGGACTGGCTGTTGCTCGACACGGACTGGAACTGGCGCCTCGATCCGGCGCTGGGGGGCACACTGCGTGCCGTGAGTGACATCGGCTCGCATTGGTTTGACCTCACATCGTTCCTCACGGGATCTCGCATCATCTCCGTTACCGCCGACCTCGAGACGTTCATCAAAGTTCGCCGGCAGCCGGTCGGGCCGGTCGAGACTTTCGCGACGGAAAAATCCGGGCAGACCATCGATCGGGAGATCAAGACCGAAGACTGCGCCACGATCCTGGTCCGCTACGACAACGGCGCCATGGGTTCTCTCGCGGTGTCGCAGATAAGCGCGGGTCGAAAGAACTCGCTGCGCGTCGAGATCGACGGTGCGAGCGGCGCCGCGGCCTGGTCGTCGGAGCTTCCGGATGAGCTCTGGCTCGGGCACCGCGGCCGTCCCAACGAGGTGCTTCCGCGCGATCCAGGGCTGTTGAACGCCGCCGGCGCGGCCGCCTCATTCCTGCCCGGTGGGCACATCGAAGGCTTCGCCGACACGTTCAGGGCGCTGTACAACGCCGTGTATCAAGCTGTGCTCGATGGCCGCCCCGCGAAGGACCGGTACCCTACTTTTGCCGACGGGCACGACGAGATGCTCGTCTGCGAAGGCGTCGAGCGCAGCGCACGCGAGGGCAAGCGTGTCGAAATACAACGCGAGCCCATCGCTCGATAATCAGGAGGAACAATGACCGCGTTGATCGATCGACTGACCTACGAGGACGTGGCGAAGACCATCGACCACTCCCTCCTTCGGCCCGAGCTCGATGACGAGTTCATCGAAGACGGCTGCCGCCTTGCGGCCAGGTACCAGGTCGCTTCTGTCTGCTGCCGGCCCGCCGACGTGAAGCGCGCCGCCGAGCTCCTCGCTGGAACCGGGGTCGCAGTGGGAACTGTGATCGGATTCCCCCATGGCGGCACGACGACGGAGGTGAAGGTCTTCGAAGCCGAGCAGGCGCTCCGCGACGGCGCCACCGAGCTTGACATGGTGATCAACATCGGAGCCCTGCGTTCGGGCCGCGATGCCTACGTCAAAGAGGAGATCGGCGCCATCGTCGCCAAAGCGCACCCGGCGGGCGCCATCGTGAAGGTCATCCTGGAGAATGCATACCTCGACGACGATCAGAAGGTGCGTGGCTGCCGGCTGGCCGAGGCCGCCGGCGCCGATTTCGTGAAGACATCGACCGGCTTTGCGCCCACGGGCGCGACGCACGAAGACCTGGCGCTCATGCGGCGGACGGTGTCCCCGAACGTAGGTGTCAAAGCGGCCGGCGGCGTGCGCACCCTGGATGGCCTGCTCGCAGTGATGGAGCTGGGGGTCACACGGATCGGCGCCACCCAGACTGCCGCGATTCTCGACGAGTTCCGCAGCCGCAAGGCAGCATCCGTCGAAGCGCGACCCGCGACGGCGGGCTAGATCACCACATCGATGCCTGACGAGCTCGAAAGGTTCTCGCTTGCGGGTCGGGTGGCGCTGGTTCCGGGGGGTGCCGGTGCGATCGGCCGGCGGGTGAGCGTGGCCTTCGCCCGCCTCGGCGCGCGGGTGGCTCTGGTCAGCCGCTCTGCCGACCACGGAGCGGAAGCCCGCGACGCCATCCTGAAAGACGCAGGCGGCGGTGCCGACGTCCTCTCTATCACAGGCGATGTGACCCGCCCTGAAGACGCCCGGTCCGCGGTCGAGAGCACGGTAGACAGGTTCGGCGGCCTCGACATCCTGGTCAACGCGGTCGGCGGTGGCGCAGGCACAGCCCTTTATGCGGCCGAGGACTACCCGCCGGGCGAATGGGATCGCATCGTCGACCTGAATCTGAAGTCGACCCTTTTTCCGTCTCAGGCTGCCGCCAAGGCGATGATCGCCTCAGGGCGCGGTGGGCGGATTCTGAACATCTCCTCGATACGCGGCCAGCTCGGAATCAACGCCGGCTACTCCGCTTACGTCGCCGCCAAAGGCGCGCTCAACGCGCTCACCCGTCAGCATGCAACCGAGTGGGCGCGTCACGGAATCACCGTCAACGCGATCTCCCCGACCTTTGTACGAACTCCGCAGGTCGAGAACCTTCTCGCCGATGAACCATTCCGGCTCAACCTCGTCAAACGCATTCCGTTGGGCCGGATCGCCGAGGTCGACGACCTCGTCGGAGCCGTGCTTTTCTTCTGCTCGGATGCCGGTTCGTTCGTGACGGGCCAGGTGCTGAACCTCGACGGAGGCCTCACGGCGACCCAATAGAATCGTCATTGCTGAAGCCACAGCCGTTGGAGCAGGGGAGGAGGGGGTAGATCTCATGAGAGGCGCAGTGCTCGGGCAGTTCCTGGGCGACAAGGGATTCCCGATCGAGTGGGAGTCCGATGCCGAAAGCGAGCTCTTGTGGATCTATGACGACCTGCACATCCCGCAGCCGGTATCGCCCATGTTCTTCGACATCGGAGGCTGGTGGCTCACATGCGACCACATGTTCAGGCGATTTGCCACGCCGTTCGCCTCCGACTGGATCGCCAAGAAGATCAACGGCTACGTGTTTACGGCCGCGATCGCTGCCGATTCCGCCATCCTCATCGACTCGACCGAGTACGGCGCCCGCTACGCCGCGCGAGTCCCGCGGGATCCCGAGTTCCCGGCGAAGATGGGCCCGTACCTCGGCGCTGTGCTCCCGGTTTACGCGACCAACTTCCTGACCTGGTGGCGAGAGCGTTTCAAGCCGGAGATCGAGGCCAACTTCGCGCGCCTCGATGCTTACGACTACAGCGGGAAATCGCTGCCGGAGCTGGCTCTCCAGCTCGAAGACGCCATCGATGTCCACGACCGGCACTGGAAGATCCACTGGATGATCAACTTCTCGCAGTTCAGCGCCACGATGGCGCTCCGAGGCAAGATCGAAGCCGTCAAGGGTGCGGTCGACGAGGAGCTCTTCGGGCGTCTGCAGAGCTCGGTCGAAGACCGCAACTGGGACTCGATCGAAGCGCTCTGGAAGATGAAGGAGGAGGTCAAAGCCAACGCCGAGCTGCGTGAGGCTTTCCGCGGAGAGACCGCTTCAGATGTTCTCAACCGGTTGCGCGGTACGAGCGCCGGCAAGCGATTCATCGACGACCGCCTCGATCCCTACCGGCAGGAGTTCGGCTACAAGTCGATCTGGAGCCACGAGTTCGTGTTCCCGTTGTGGAAGGAGAACCCGGGCCCGATCATCGAGGCCATTCGCGGGTATCTCGAGTCCGACTACGACTACTCGAAATCGATCTCTGCCGTTAGGAACGACCTGGCCTCGGCTAAGAGCGAGCTGATGGATGGAGTGAACGGCGATGCCCGGACCGAACTCCAGGGCGCACTCGAGCTGTCGACGAATATGTCGCCGCTGACGCCCGACCATCATTTCTACATCGACCAGGGCACGAACGCGAGACTCCGGATGGTCCTTGTCGGCATCGGCGACCGGCTCGTCGAGGAGGGGGTCGTCGACGATCGGGAGGACACCGTCTTCCTTCTTTACAACGAGCTCAGGCGGCTCCTGGGTGGGCCCGGGTCATTCGATGTCAAGGCGCTGGTGTCGCGGCGCCGAGACGAGCGCGAGCAGGCATTCGAGATGCGGCCCCCGGCCTGGGTGGGCACAGCCACGCAGGAGGGTCTGGATTTTCCATATCTAGGCCTGTGGGGCTTCCCGGAAAAGTTCAATCGCCCCGCCCCCACGAGGACTGCGGAGGTGAAGGGCCTGCCCGCATCCCCAGGCGTCGTCGAGGGCATCGCGCGACACGTTCGCTCGTTGGAGGAGTTCGACCAGGTGCGCGTCGGAGAGATCCTGGTCTGCCAGATGACCAACCCCGCGTGGGTCGTGCTGTTCACGAAGATCGCGGGCCTTGTCACCGATGCCGGTGGCGCGGCATCGCATCCGGCCGTGGTGTCCCGCGAGTTTGGGATCCCCGCTGTGGTGGGGACCTCGGTCGCCACGCAGCGAATCAAGACCGGCGATCGAATCCGCGTCAACGGATCAACCGGGGTGGTGGAGGTGCTCACGTGACCCGACTGGTCGACCTATCGATGCCGGTGCACCGCGACATGCTCACGTTCCCGCGCGTTCCGCCGCCGACGCTGCTCCTCTATGAAAGCTGGACCGAGTTCGCGGAGCGGATCGGCGCCGCCCAGTACGGGGTGAAGTCGCTCACCGCCAGCTATCTCGTCATCACGAATGACCACGTCGGGACGCACCTCGATGCCGTGCGCCACATCGTGCCGACCGCCGGCGGCCCGGAGACCATTCCGCTCGACTACTGCTTCTCCGACGGCGTTGTGCTCGACTTCACCGACAAGCCGAAGGGCTATGGCATCACAGCGGCGGACATCGACGCGGCCGCCGACAAAGCGGGCGTGACGATCAAGGAAAAGGACATCGTCATCATCCACACAGGCGCCGGCGCGTACAACACCGAAGAGCGGTACCGCACCGACCATCCAGGCATGACGCGCGAGTCGACGCTGCATCTCATCCACAAGGGCGTGCGGCTCATGGGCATCGACGCGATCACATTCGACCCGCCCGTGTGGGCGATGTTCGAGCGAAAGCAGTTCTGGGAGGCTCATCGCGTGATGAACGAGGAGCCGTACTGGCACCTAGAGAACCTCTGCAACCTGGAGTCGATCGGGCGCAGCCACGGCTTCAAGCTGGCGGTCTTTCCGATCAAATGGGTGAACACGACCGCAGCGCCTGTGAGGGCGGTCGCCATCATCGAGGACTGAGCGCTTTGTCGGAGCCGCCGGTCATCGGGTTCGACGACCAGGACTGCGAGAACCCCAATGAGGCCGGAGGCAAGGGGGCAAGCCTCGCGCGGATGACCAGGTTGGGATGCCGAGTGCCGCCTGGCTTCGTGATCCGCGCATCCGTGCTTGCCGACCTCCTCGATGCATCAGGCGCTCGCGGGAAAGTCCTTTCTATGCTTGCGGACGGAGGCGACGACGGCGCTGCCGCCAGCGCGCGCACCGTCCAGCCCCTCATTCACGGCCTGCGGCTGCCGGCCGATTTCAGCGCTGCGGTCGCCGGCGCTTACGAGCGTTTGAACACCGACGTCGGCGTCGCGGTCCGTTCGAGCGCGCGAGCCGAAGACTCGGAGGCCGCGAGCTTTGCAGGTCAGCAGGAGACATTCCTGAACGTGAGGGGTCGTGACGAGGTTCTGAAGCGCATCAAAGATTGCTGGGCCTCGTTCTTCTCCGAGCGAGCCCTGTTCTATCGCTCGCGAAAGGGGAGTCTCGCCGACCTTGGGATGGCGGTCGTCGTGCAGCGCCAGCTCGCACCCGACCGGTCGGGCGTCATGTTCACCATCGATCCCGTCCGGCGCCGGCGCGATCAAATGATGATCGAGGCGGTGTGGGGCCTGGGCGAGTCGGTCGTCTCCGGGCAGGCGACCCCTGATCACTACGTTGTCAGTCGCGACGGTGTTGTCAAGCAAGCGAGGGTCTCGTTCCAGGAATTTGCGGTTCGTGCCGACGCCGCCGGCGGTGTCAGGCAGTACCCGCTCACGGCGGAAGAGGGAGGCGCCCGCGTCCTGGACGACGCCGAGATCGCTGAGCTGGCGCGCGTCGGCAGGGAGCTCGAAGCACATTTTGGGCAGCCGCTCGACGTGGAATGGGCCTACGAAGGTGGGCAGCTCTACCTGCTCCAGTCCCGGCCCGTGACCGCGTGATCGAAGCGGTCCGCAGCTGGGTGCGCGAACGCTCGCCCCAGGCCCGGCACCTCGAGCGAACGCTTGCGTGGACGATCGAGCTGGAGCCCGACGCCTCGGAGGAGGTCCAGATCGCGGCCCTCAGCCATGACATGGAGCGCGCCTTTCCCGAAGGCAGCCCAAGGTGGGAGGCTGACCGCGGCTGGACGGATCCCCTGTACGACATCGCGCACACAGAACGTTCGGCGCGATTCGTCGGCGACTTCCTGAGAGACCACGGCGTTCCCGAGCCAAGCGTGCGTGAGGTCGTGCGGCTCATCCTTGCGCACGAATCGGGCGGATGGCACGACGCCGACGTCATCCAGGCGGCTGATTCGCTGAGCTTTCTGGAGACGATGGGCGGACCTGTCGCGCGATGGGTGATCGAGGGACGCGCAACCTCCGAGCAGGCGCGGGCTCGCATCGACCACGCCGTCCAGCGAATCCGCCTTTGGCCGGCCAGGGAGATCGCCGAGTCGATGCTCCCGCAGGCATTGCGCGATTTCGACGAGGAGCTGGCCCGTGGAACAACCTGACTGGCTCGCCCCGACCAGCCTCGAGGAAGCGATCGCGATGAAGGCGCGCCTGGGAGACGCCGCGACGGTTGTCGCGGGCGGGACGTTCACCGCGATCCTGGTCGCCAACGGGTTGGCCCAGCCCCGCGCCTTCGTCCATCTCACCCAAGTGCCAGGGCTCGACCGCATCGAGATCGGCGACGAGCTGCGCATCGGCGCGCTGGTCACGCACAGGCAGGTCGAGCGGTCGGACGCGATTCGCGGGTCAGTTTGGGCATCCGTCGCCGAATGCTTCGGTCAGGTCGCAAGTCCGAGGATCCGCAACCAGGCGACGGTTGGTGGCGTCCTGTGCGACGCCGACTACGCGAGCGACCCGCCCACACTCCTCGTGGCGCTTGGCGCCCGCGTCCGCTTGAAGGGCCAAGCGGGCGAAAGGGAGATGCTTCTCGCGGATTTCATTCGCGACCACTACGAGACCGCGCTTGGTGCGGACGAGCTGCTCATCGAGGCGATCGTTCCGCGGCCGCCGTCGTGGGTCAGCTACGTGAAGTTCCGGTCGCGATCGAGCGAGGATCGGCCGTGCGTCGGAGTGGCCGTCGCCGCCGACATCGACGATGCCGGTCGGTGCCGGAGCCTTCGTGTGGTTGTCGGCGCAGTGTCCGGCCGGCCGCAGTATTTTCCACACGCTTGCGAGCCGGCGGTTGGCAGGCCGGTCACCGCCGATGTTGCTGTGGCCATCGGCCGCCGCTACTCCGAGCTGGCGTCCACACTTTCGGACGTGCGCGGCTCGTCCGCCTACCGAACGCGGATCATCGCGGTGCTCGTGCGGCGGTCACTGGAAAAGCTCGTCGCGTGACTCTCGACGCCCGAATCACAGGCCGCATTGAGTACGCCCAGGACCAGGCGGTGGAGGGCATGCTGCACGCGCGGATCCTTCGCTCGCCGCACGCGCACGCAAAACTCGTTGCGATAAACACCGCGGCGCTGCCGGCGGGGATCGTCTGCCTCACGCGTGACGACGTTGCCGACCTGGAGCCGCTCTACGGTCCAATGGTCAAGGACCAACCGATCGTCGCGCGTGATCGGGTGAGACATGTCGGCGACGTGGTCGCCGCGGTGGCGGCGCGCACGCCGCGCGAGGCGGATGAGGCGCTCGATCTGATCGAGGTCGAGTACGCGGAGCTGCCTGGCGCCTTCGATCCAGTGGAGGCAACCGGCGATTCCGCACCAGTCATTCACGAGGGCCTCGAGTTTCCGCCCGACCTGCGCCCGGACGGGCGCAATGTCTGCCATCGCTTCCGGCTTCGGTCTGGTCTTGGCCGGGATGGGTTTGCCGGCGCCGACGTGGTCGTCGAGGAGACGTTCACCGTTGCCGGCGCCGCGCACGTCCCGATGGAGCCTCACGCGACGCTCGCGTACTGGGCCGATGGCCGCCTCCACGTGATCACCGGGACCCAGACGCCATTCAACGTGAGGCGTGACCTGGCGGCCCTGTTCCGCATTCCGGAAGACATGATCCGAGTGCTCGTCGCCCCGATGGGCGGCTCGTTCGGCGCCAAAACTTTCATGCGACTGGAGGCTGTCACGGCTGCCCTCGCGCGCAAGGCAGGGCGTCCCGTGCGAACGGTGTTGACGAGGGCGGAGGAGTTCCTGACCGTCAACCGCCACCCCGCGCGATTCCACATCAAGTTGGGCGCGAGCAAGGAGGGAACCTTCGTCGCCAAGAGCGTCGACGCCTGGTGGGACACCGGCGCCTACGCCGACTGCGGGCCGAGCGTGTGTACGAAGGGCGGATATGCGGCGATCGGCCCGTACCGGATTCCCAACGTGGCCGTCGACTCGCGCAGTGTCTACACGAACCGGCCGCCGGCCGGAGCGTTCCGCGGGTATGCGGCAACACAGGGCGTTTGGGCCTCGGAGCGCGCGACGGACCTCATGGCGGATCGCCTCGGAATTGATCCTCTCGAACTGCGCGTGCGCAACCTGCTGAAAGACGGCGATCGATTCGCGACCGGCGAGGTGATGAAAGACGTCCGTTTTGCCGACTGCTTGAAGGCGGCCGCCGATGCGGTGAGCTGGTCCGATGGGCGAACGAACAAGGGCATTGCGGTGATGCTCAAAGGGATGCAGACGCCGAGCCGAACCGGCGCGGCGCTGGAGATTGACGCCGACGGCCGCATCGTGCTCCGGTCTGCCACGACCGATATGGGCCAGCGCAACGAGATCGCGCAGCGTCTTCTCGCTGCAAGCGCGCTCGGTCTTTCGCCGGGGCACGTCTCGGTAGGGCCGAACGACACCGACCTCGTGCCGTTCGACACGCGGACGACGTCGTCTCGGTCCACTTTCATGATGTCGATCGCGATCCGCGATGCGGCCGCCGACCTGCGCGCAAAGATCGCCGATCGTCTCGAGATCGCGCCGGAAGACCTCGTGCTCGATGACAAGGGAGCAGGCGCCGCCGGCTCACCGAGTCGTCGGCTCGCGTTCACGGCCCTGGCGGGACTTCGCGGCGATGGATCCTTCGTCACGCCCGGTGGGCTGGACCCCGACACCGGCCAGGGCATCGCCTCATCTCACTGGCACCAGGCTGCGGCAGCCGCGGAGGTGAGCGTCGATTCCGAGACCGGGGTGGTGACGATCGCGCGTCTGCACACCGCCGTCTACGCCGGCAACGTCGTCGACAGGCCCGGCGCCGAGCTCCAGAACGAAGGCTCGACCATCTTCGGGATCGGCACCGCGCTGCTCGAAGGCATCGTCTTCGATGACGGGCAGGTGACCAACGGCAACCTGTCTGACTACGAGATCCCGTCGATCCTCGACGTGCCTGACTTCACGTACGACCTGGTCGAAGGCGGGGAGCACAGCCATGGGCTTGGCGAGATGGCGGTCCCCGTCGTCCCCGCAGCGATCGGGAACGCCGTCGCCGCCGCGGGACATCTCGTCCGCGACCTCCCGATGACGGCGGAGAAGGTTGTGGACGCAAAGGCTGCGCGATGAGGATCCAATTGCGCGTCAACGAGCAACCGGTCGAGATGGAGGCGCGCGCCGACGAGACCCTGCTCATCGCATTGCGTCGTGCGGGATTTCGCTCGGCGCGATTGACATGCGGCATCGGGGTTTGCGGCGCCTGCACGGTGCTGGTCGATGACCTTCCGATCTCGAGCTGCCTTGTGCTCGCTCCAGCAGCGGCCGGAGCCGCAATCACGACGGCCGAGGGCATGGCCGATGACGATCCGGTTGCCCGCGCATTCATGGAGGTCAACGCGTTCCAGTGCGGCTACTGCACGCCGGGGTTTGTGCTCACGGCGAAAGCACTCCTGTCAGAGGTTCCGAACCCGACGGATGAGGAGATCCGGCACGCTCTGGCAGGAAACCTGTGCCGCTGCGGGAGCTACGTGAAGATCGCGAAGGCGGTACGCATCGCGGCGGCGTCGATTCGATAGTGGACCGAGATCCAGCCACTCTTGTGCTTGCCTTCGCGGGGCCGGACATGCTGGTCCGCCGCGAGAACCAAGATCGGCTGCCGACGCTTTCGGAGCTCGAGGCCTGCACACCGATAATCGCCGGGCCGTTCGACCTGGGCCGCATCGACGGTCGTGACGTCGTCGCGGTGGCCGTCGCGCGTGAGGCGGCCTGCGACATATTGGAGGCAAAGGGGCTGCGCGAGCTCTTCGGCCTGCTGCCCGACTCGCTCATGTCGCTAGCGGCACGCGCATCCCAAACGATCGAGTGGGCGCTCGCTCACGCGTTCTGCGGCCGCTGCGGCAGCCCGACCGATTACAGCGAGACCGAGCTGGCACGAACGTGTCCGTCTTGCGGCGCGGTCTATTACCCGCGCATCACGCCTGCCGTGATCACGCTCGTTCGCAAAGGGCCCGAGATCCTGTTGGCCCGCGGGCGAAGGTTCGGGTCGCGTTTCTACAGCCTCATCGCGGGTTTCGTTGAACCGGGCGAGACCCTCGAAGAAGCAGTTGCACGCGAGGTCCTCGAAGAGGTGGGGATCGAGGTCGGCGGCATCGAATACTTCGCCAGCCAATCCTGGCCATTTCCGAGCCAGCTCATGGTTGGCTTCACCGCCGAGCACGTGGCGGGATCGATTCAGATCAACGAGTCGGAGCTCAGCGATGCGCGATGGTTTCGGATCGAAGACCTGCCCGGCGACATCGAGATCCCGAGCACCTTCAGCATCTCCGGCCGGCTTATCCGAAGCGCAGTCCCCTCACTCGGCCGCTGACCAATCCCGCCGGCTTGACCAGATATGGTCGGCGCTGCGGAGCGCGATCGCCTGGATCGTCGAGCTAGGGTTGACGCCGCCGCTGGTCGGCAGGCTGCTGCTGTCGGCGATGAAGAGATTGGGAACGTCGTGCGCGCGGTTGAACGCATCGGCCACAGATGTTGTCGGGTCGGTGCCCATGCGGGCCGTGCCGAGCAGATGCCATCCCCATATCGGAGCGAGGCCGAAATCGCGGACGCTTTTCGCTCCGGCCGCCTCCAGGACCTGGCGCCCGTGCGCGATCATGTCGTTGCCCAGGCGCCGGCTGTTTTCGTTCAGCGCGTGATGGGTGCGGATACCTGGCATCCCGAACCCGTCCAGGTGCTCCCAATCGAGCTCGACCCGATTCGACTCCTCTGGGAGGTCCTCGCCGCACATGTACATGGAGATCTCGTGATTGATCCGCTCGTCGAACGCAGCGTGGTGACCTGAACCCCAGGGCGCGATCTGCAGCGCGAGGTTGAGTGGAGACCAGCCCGGGCAGCCGCTCATGATGAATCCGCGGACATAGTCCTTCGCCGCATCCGTCTCGTAGAACTGGCGTGTGGACACTGTTCCACCCCACGTTCCTCTCCAGCCGTCGACCGGCTCTTCGAACTGGCCCACCGCGAAGCTCTGCACGTGGACCATGAGGTTCTTGCCGACGAGCCCGCTCGAGTTGGCGAGGCCATCAGGGTGGCTCGCGGATGTGGACATCATCAGCAGCCTCGGCGTCCCGATACCTCCGCACGCGACGACGACGACCGCGGCGCGCGCTTCGCGAATTTGGCCGTCCTTGTCGTAGTAGCTCGCGCCGGCTGCGCGGCCGTCGGGGCCCAGGACGATCTCGCGCACGCGCGCGTTGGTGCGCAGGTCAACGCCGTTCTTGAGCGCGCCAGGCCAGTACGTGAGGTCGGCGGTGGAGAGCGATCCCTGTGGGCATCCGAATGTGCACCAACCGCGGTTGTCGCACGCGGGCCGTCCGCGGTACGCCTGCGTTGTGATGGACTGCTCGGTCGGCCACCAGTACCAACCGAGCTTTTCGTAAGCGTCGACCAGCAGCTGTCCCGGGCGTCCCAGCGGCGCCGGAGGATTCGGAAGCGGTTCTCTTTCCGGGCCGCAGGGGTCGCCGGCGAGGCCTGCCACACCAACCTCTGCCTCGTTGATTGCGTAGTAGGGCGCGAGCTCCTCGTACGTCATCGGCCAGTCGACGCCCACCCCGTCAAGGGTGTGGACGCGGAAGTCGGAAGGCGCCATGCGCCAGTAGTTGCCCGCAAAGCCGACCTGGCTTCCGCCGACGGCGTTGTACATGTAGATGTCGATCGGATCTTCGCCCTCGCTGCCGACCGGATAGTCCGCCGCCCAGCGGCGCACGTTTGGATTCGCCGCCCAATGCCGCCGGCCGCGCACCTCCCAATCCACGTGCGCCTTGGGCAGGCGAGCTCGATCGATCCAATCGCCCTGCTCGAGGCACACGACTTTGGCGCCATGGTCGGAAAGCCGTTTGCAGATCGCCGCGCCCGCCGCGCCCGAGCCGATGACCAGGACGTCCGCCGCGGGTTCTCTGCTCATGCACGACCCTCGCTTTCGGCCGGCACTTTGCGCCAGCGGGGTGGCAGCGACCGAACGCGGGCCAGCTGATTGGCGTCGAAGGGCGCCATCGGCCCTCCGGTCATGGGGTTCATCGCCTTCCATCCGGTGGCGGCCTCGACCGCCGCGAGCACTGCTGGGTGGCCGTAATAGGCCTCGTAGGTGAAATCGCTCACCATGCTGAATGCATCGGATTCGTCTTCGACCTGGAATTCGCGCAAGAGCTGCTCACGCTCGTCGCCCGTGCATTCCGCGAACGACCGGTGGGCTTTCGTTCGCGCGATGCGTTCGACTGTGTCCAGGGCGTGGAGCAGGGCTGGACGCAGGGATGGAACCTTCAGCACAGTCGCGTCGATGTACTCGGCCGCGCCCACCGAGCCCGCGTCGGGCCGGCCGCCACCGGCAGGAATGAGTGTCGCGGTCCAGGCCTTGAGCGTTGCCGCGCGCGCCGGATCGAGAACCGCGAAGGCGCGCGCCTCGCCCACCGGCACCTCGGCACGGCCTACCTCCAGGCGATAGTCAGGCCGGTTGGCCTGCGCTACTTGGTGCCCGCCCTGCTTCCTGTCGTAAGCCATCTAGATCGACCCTCCCATAATTGGCACTCGATTATGTCCAGTCATGACCTTTCCCTGGCTGTGGCGGCCGAGCTCGGCACCCCGCTGGCTGTCGTCGACGAAGCGATCGTGGAAGCCAACCTCGAGCGGATGGCCAGGCTTGCGCGCGATGCCGGGGTGCGCCTTCGACCGCATGCGAAGACCCACAAAAGCATTCAGGTTGCGCGTAGGCAGCTCGCGAACGGGGCGATCGGCCTGACAGTCGCGACGATGACCGAGGCGGAGGTCTTTGCAAACGCCGGCATCGATGACCTCCTCATCGCACACCCGCCGGTTGGTGCGGCGAAGTTGCGGCGGCTCGAGTCGCTGGCCGAACGTGTCCGCGTGTTCGCGGCCGCGCTCGATGATGTGGGCGTTGCGCGAGCGCTGCCTGAAAACGTTGAGGTCCTCTGGGAGGTCGACACCGGGCAGCATCGAATCGGAACCGCCCCTGGGGAACCGACCGTCAGCGCCGTGCGGCTGCTGCTGGCGGCGATCGGGAGCCGGCGCTTTCGGGGACTCATCAGTCATGGGGGGCATGTCTACTCTGCGAAAGACCAGTCAGAGCGCCGTACCGCGGCGGCGCAAGAAACCGGCGGCCTGCTCGAAACGGCAGCCATGCTTCGCTCAGACGGAATCGAGGTGCGCGAGCTGAGCATAGGGTCCACGCCTACCGTCGGCATGGCCGCGCTGCAGGGGATCACGGAAATTCGCCCGGGCACTTATGTGTATGGCGACGCCAACATGGTGCGGATCGGCGCCCAGCGCATCGAAGACTGCGCGCTTGGCGTCGTGGCGTGCGTCGTTTCAACTCCGGCCCCCAATCGAGCGGTCGTGGATGCAGGTTCAAAGGCGCTGTCGGCGGACCTGCGCGTCCCGGGCGCCCAAGGCTTCGGCATCGTGGCCGGCAGAGAGCACCTGCTGGTCGAGAGGTTGAGCGAGGAACATGCCGTCCTCTCGGCGGCCACCGCCACCGGGCTGTCGATCGGTGACTTCGTCCTGATCATTCCGACCCACGCATGCACGACGGTCAACCTGCACCGCGAGCTAGTGGTGATTGCGCCGGACGGGCGCTTCCGCCGGCAGCCCGTCGACGCGCTTGGATGGCGGTAGCCGCCGGCTGAGCGGCCCGGTGCTCTCGCGGACGACAAGCTCGACCGGGTGGAGATTGACCCGCGCGCCATGAGGTTCGCCATCGAGCTCGCCCAACAGACGCCGGACACCAGCGGCACCGAGCTCGGCCATCGGCACGCGCACGGTGGTCAGGTTCGGGTGAATGAACTCCAGGCCCGGGATGTCGTCGAATCCCGCGACCGACACGTCTTCCGGCACCCGGATCCCGCGCCGGCGCAGCTCCGCAAGGACGCCCAGGGCCATCGTGTCGCTGGCGACGAAGACCGCCGTCGGCGACCGGCCCGCGACCAGCGCGGCCATCGCGCGCGCGCCTCCCGCGGGGGTGAAGTCCGCGGGCACGATGTGCGGCTTGAGCCCCGCGCTCTTCATCGCTTCGGCATAACCGAGCTCTCGCTCTCGGCTCGTGCGAAGGGTCGTCGGTCCGCCGATCGTCGCGATGTTGACGTGGCCCAGCCCGAGCAGGTGCTCGGTCGCCAGGCGTGCGCCAGACCGATTGTCGGGCAGCTCAGACGGCCAGCGCTCGGCTCGCGGCGCCAGCGCGACCAGCGCCCCTCCGTACCCGGCGATGCTCCGCGCGTAGCCGTTCATCGCTCGCCGGTAATGCGCTTCCTCGAGGCCGCCACCGGCGAAGATCACCCCGGATGCACGGCTCAGACAGAGCATCTCGACGTAGCGGAGCTCGGTCTGCGGATCGCGAGCGCTGTTGCAAACGACGGTAAGAAAGCCTCTTGCCGACGCGGCGCCCGTCGCGCCCCTGACCACCTCCGCGAAGTAGGGGTCGCTTACGTCATGGACAACGATCGCGATCGTCGGCACTCGCCTCGTCCGCAGGGCTCGAGCCATCGGGTTGGGTCGGTACGACAGGAGCTGGGCGGCAGCCTGCACACGCGCGCGCGTGCTTTCGTGAACCGGATGGTCGTTGTCAGGATCGAGCGCCCGCGAAGCTGTCGCCAGCGAAACGTCGGCTTGCCGCGCGACGTCTGACAGGACCGGCATTCGTGCATGGTTCGCCGCCTTGCGCCGGCCCTGTGGCTTTGTATGCGTTCGCCTGGTCAATACCTGCCGCGCGCACGGAAAAGGATTTCCACGCTCATGGCATACTATGTCGACGGCCGTCCCGCCATGTCAATACCGACCTCTTGATGGTCGTTGCCGATTGGAGCGCCATTGTTGAGCAGGTCCCCTAGCGTGCCCGCCATCGACCACCTCGGCTGGGCAGTCCGTTCGATCGATTCATCCCGACCGCACTTCGAAAACGGCCTCGGCCTGGACCTGCAGAGCGATGAACGCTTCACCGACGTGCGCGTGGCCTTCTTCGGGGCCGGTCCGGCGCGGGTCGAGCTGCTCGAACCGCTCACGCCGGAGTCGGACGTGGGCCGATTCATCGAGCGCAGGGGAGAGGGTTTGCATCACCTCGCCCTGCGCGTCGACGATGTCGCGGCCGCGCTTGCCGCCGCACCGAGCCATGGTTTCGCGCTCGTCGACAAGGCCCCCCGGCCCGGCGCGCGCGGCACGACCGTAGGGGTGGTCGATCCCAAGCGCGAGGATGGCGTTCTAGTCCAATACGTGCAGGTCACGTGACCGTTTGATCCAGACCACCCTCGTCGGCAGCTATCCATCGCCGTTCTGGCTGATCGCCCAGCCCAGCGAGCAGGGACTGCGCGACGCAACCGCCGTCGTCCTGCACCTCCAGGAGCTCGCGGGTATCGACCTGTCGGTCGACGGCGAGCTCTATCGCTTCAACCCGGACCATCCCGAAACGAACGGGATGATCGAGTACTTCGTGCAGCCGATGGACGGAATCCGTTCTGAGATTCGGCGTTCGGACGTGGAGATGTTTCGATCCCAGTCTCACCTCGAGTTTCGCCGCCGTCCCGCCGGGGTGGTCGAGGGTCCGTTGGGCGAGGGAACGCTCGATCTTGTCGCCGCATACCGTCGGGTCGCGGAGCTTGCTCGCGGACCAATCAAGTTCACTCTGACCAGCCCATACATGCTCGCCCGCATGCTGCTGGACACGCACTACAGGGATCCTGCCGCGCTGACCATGGCGCTGGCGGACGTCCTCGCGAACCAGGTGCGCCACATCCATGCGGCCGTGATCCAGGTGGACGAGGCCAACCTCCCCGGGCGGCCCGAGGATGCCGAGCTTGCCGCCGCAGCCGTGAACAGGATCCTCGACGCAGTCCCGGGCCTGCCCGCAGTGCACCTGTGCTTCGGCAACTACGGCGGGCAGCGAATCCAGAAGGGCAGCTGGTCGAGGCTGGTCAGCTTCTTCGATCGCATCCATGCCGATCACGTCGTGCTCGAGCTGGCGCGCCCCGGATACGGCGAGCTCGAGCGGTTGCGTGATGTGAACCCGAAGCTGCGACTGGGCATCGGGGTCATCGACATCAAGACAACCGTGGTCGAGTCGCCCGAGGATGTGGCCGCCCGCATCGAAGCGGCTGCAACCATCCTTGGCGGCGCCGACCGCATCGCATACGTGCATCCCGATTGCGGCTTCTGGATGCTGGCGCGCTCGATTGCAGACGCCAAGATCCACGCGCTGGTTGCCGGCCGCGATCTTTTCGAAGGCCGATCGGCGGGCGACCGATCAAAAGAGTTGAAGACCGCGACCACCTAGGAGACTTCGCATGAAGATTGGCGTTTTCGTTCCCTCGTACCTTCTCCCGGGTCATGACGCCAAACACGGCGACCAGGTCCGTCGTTTTGCGACGAAGGCAGAGGAGCTCGGCTTCGATTCCCTCTTCATCACCGACCATCTCTTGACGGCGGCGAGGTTTTATCGCGTGAGCTGGACCGAACCCCTCATGACGTTGGCGCATGTGGCTGCGGTCACCAGCCGCGTGAAGCTGGGCACCTCGGTTCTGGTTCTGCCCACGCGCCAGCCGGTTGTCCTCGCGAAAGAGATCTCGACCCTGCAGCACCTCAGCGGAGGGCGATTCGTCTACGGCGTCGGAACCGGCTGGTACCCGCCGGAGTTCGAATCGACCGGCAGCACACGCCAGCAGCGCGGCGCACGCACTGACGAGATCCTCGAGGCTTCCATGAAGCTGCTCAAGGGAGGCCACGTCACATTCGAGGGCAAGTACTACCGCATGAACGACATCACGGTCGAGCCCCTCAGCCAGGTGCCCCCGGTCTGGGTGGCGGGCGGCCAGCAGTATGCGCATGCAGCCTCACCCGACAAGGCGGAGATGTCGCCCAACGTGCTGGACCGAATCTGCCGGTGGGACGGGTGGATCGTTCGACCGACGTCGCACCCGACGCAGATGGTCGAGGACCTTGCGGAGATCGATGCCGAGCTGGCCCGCCGGGGCACGTCGAGGGCGGAGAAGAACTTCACAGTCGCCCACGAGAACTTCTGCTGGGTCAGCGACAAGGCCACGCGGGAAGCGGCGGTCGAAGAGCAGAAGCGCTACATGCTGGGCGTCGTGTCGGATGAACGGCCCTGGGACTACATCGAGGCGGTGTACCTGACCGGGACGATCGACGACATCCAGCGCGGGATTCAGAAACGCATCGACGCCGGCGTGGAGGAGATCTTCCTGCACACGATGACAGCGGACCTTCGGCAGTTGGACCTATTTGCCAAGAACATCCTGGAGCCATTTGCCGGGACCCAGGTGAAGGCGGCCCGTTGAGCCTCGAGGGGCGCAAGGCGCTGGTCACCGGGGGCACACGCGGGATCGGCCTCGCCATCACGCGCGCTCTGCGCCGAGAGGGGGCAGAGGTCCTCGCCATCGGCAAGGCAAAGGATCAGATCGAGGCCGTGCGGCAGGAATTCAAGGAAGATCCGCTCGTCACCGTCGAACAGGCGGACGTACGCGACCGGGCGGCGCTCGAATCCCTGCGCGACCGGCTCGACGGCCTCGACATCCTCGTCCCCAACGCCGGCGTCAACACGAGGGTCAAAGCGCTGGACCTTGCGGACGAGCCCCTGCGGGAGATGCTGGACACGAATCTCTACGGCGTGTTCGTCACGTGCCAGGTGTTCGGTCCGCTTCTGTTTGCGCGGCCAGGCGGGCGGGTGGTAGTCACAGGATCGCTTGCTTCGATCCACGGCATGGATCTACGTGTCGCATATACAGCCACCAAGGCGGGGATATCGGGCCTGGTGCGCAGCCTCGCCATCGAGTGGGGTCCGAAGGGAGTCACCGTCAACGCAGTCGGACCCGGCATCATCGAGACGCCGCTCACGAAGGCATACATGGAGCAGTTCCCCGAGAAGGTCAAAGCGTCGATCGCGAATACGCCGCTGGGCCGGCTGGGCGAGCCGGATGACGTCGCCGACGTTGTGACGTTCCTCGCCTCGGAGAAGGCGCGCTTCATCACCGGCCAGACGATCTACGTCGACGGCGGTATCAGCGCGGGGAGCTCCTGGTGGTGAGCGGCAAGGGCATCGATGACATCGCCATCGGGTTGCGAACGCGCGTCACCAAGACGGTCAGCGAGTCGGATGTGTACCTCTTCGCGGGCATCACTGGAGACCTGGATCCGAATCACGTCGATGAGGAGTACACGCGCAAGACGAGCCTGGGTCATCGGGTCGCTCACGGGGCGCTGATCGTCGGCTACACATCTGCTGCCTCCACGCGAATCCTCCAGGACTTCGATCGGCCGATGGTGTCGGTGGGCTATGACCGGATCCGCTTCCTGAAACCCGTCTACTTCGGCGACACCCTCACCATCGACTACGAGATCACCGGCGTTGAACGCGAGCGCGAGCGCACGATCGCGAAGATCGAGGTGAAGAATCAACGCGACGAGCTTGTGGCGATCCTCACCCACATCATGCAGCTGGTGACGTGAGCGAGAAGCAGGGCCTCCAGCTGCTGGCGGGCATCCGCATCCTGGCCTTCACGCAGTTCCTGCTCGGGCCTGCGGCCTGCCAGTACCTGGCCGACATGGGCGCCGACGTCATCAAGATCGAGCCGCCTGGGCGTGGGGCCTGGGAGCGGAGTTGGGCGGGAGCCGACACGTTCATCGGTGGCGTCAGCGCCTTTTTCATGCTGGCGAATCGCAACCTGCGGAGCGTGACTCTGAATCTCAAGAGCCCGAGCGGGCTCGAGGTCGCCAGGAAGCTCGCGGCGACTGCCGACGTTGTCGTCGAAAACTACCGGCCCGGTGTCATGGATCGCCTCGGGTTGGGTTACGACGAGCTGCGAAAGATGAATCCTCGGATCATCTACGCGTCCGGCTCGGGCTACGGAAGCGACGGACCGTACCGGCATCTTCCGGGACAGGACCTGCTCATCCAGGCGATCTCCGGCCTCGGCGCCAACACCGGCACCGAGGCGAACGGGCCGACCGTGTCGGCCGCGGCTGTCGTCGACCAGCACAGCGCCAGCCTTCTCGCCATGGGGATCCTCGGCGCGCTGGTCCATCGCGAGCGATCCGGCGAAGGACAGCGGGTCGAGCTGGTCATGATGCAGGCGGCTCTGGACCTGCAGACCGAGCCCATCGTCTATCACCTGAACGGCGCCAAGCTGCGCCGCCCGAAGACCCCGGTCGCCGACACGTTCCATGCGGTTCCATACGGGTTTTACGCGACGTCGGACGGCCATCTGGCCATCTCGATGGCACCGATCAAAGCGATCTCCGCGGTGCTTGGGCAACCTGCCGAGCTCAAGCAGTACGAGGACCCCGGGATCGCGTACAGCAAGCGCGATGAGATTCGAGCGGCTCTCGACCCTTATTTCCGTACGCGCACGACCGCCGAGTGGGTCGAGGCTCTGCGCGCCCACGACATCTGGTGCGCACCCGTCAACGCCATGGCGGAGACATTCGAGGACGCTGCGGTCAAGCACATCGCGCCGACCATCGAGTTCGAGCATCCGCGTGCGGGCCGCGTGCGGGTTCTCAAGCACCCGGTTCGCTACAGCTCCGGGGAGGCCACCGTGCGCAGGATGCCGCCCGACCTCGGCGAGCACACCGACGAGCTGCTGACCGAGCTGGGTTTTACGGCCGACCAGGTCGCAACCATGCGAGCGGCCGGGGACGTCTGACCGTGGGCGAAAAGGTGCGTCTGCCCGGCACGGGCGGCGTCCTTTACGACTATGCCGTCAAGGGTGAGTTTCTTTATGCCGAAAGCGGCACACCTTCGCGATCGCGAATTCCGTATGCCGCCGTCCACGTGGTCGCCGACGCGCTGGCCGATACGAGCCCGGTCTCGCCTGCTGTCATCGATTGGGACCGAACCCTCGCCTTCCGCCGGCACATCTGGAGCTATGGGTTAGGGGTCGCCGAGGCCATGGATACGGCGCAGCGGGGGATGGGCCTCGACTGGGAAGCGGCGAAGGAGCTGATCAGGCGGTCGGTCGCAGAAGCCAAGGCCGTCGGCGGCCGGATCGTATGCGGCGCTCAGACCGACCAGCTCGTCCCCGGTTCGGCGCGCAGCCTGCGCGACGTCGAAGCGGCGTACGAGGAGCAGTGCGCTTTCGTGGAAGAGCAGGGCGGCCAGGTCGTGATCATGGCCAGCCGCGAGCTGGCCAGGATCGCACGCGGACCTGAGGACTACGCGAGCGTCTATGGTCGAGTGTTGTCGCAGCTGCGACACCCCGCACTCATCCACTGGTTGGGTGAGGTCTTCGACCCGGCGCTTGCCGGCTACTGGGGACACCACGACCTGGATGCCGCCATGGCGGCGTGCCTCGAGATCATCGTTTCGCATCACGACAAGGTCGAAGGCTTGAAGCTGTCGCTGCTCGACCAGGAACGCGAGATCTCGATGAGGCGCCGGCTGCCGGCGGGCGTGCACATGTTCACAGGTGACGATTTCGACTACCCCACCACCATCGCGGGTGACGGCGAGCGCTACAGCGACGCGCTGCTCGGGGCGTTCGACATGATCGCGCCCGCCGCCTCGGCGGCACTCACCGCGCTCGACGATGGCGATACGAAAAAATTCGGCTCCATCCTCGAGCCGACTCTTCCTGTTTCGAGGCACGCGTTCGGCACCCCGACCTTCTACTACAAGACGGGCGTCGTCTTCATGGCCTACCTGAACGGATACCAGGACCATTTCCGGATGGTCGGCGGCCTCGAGAGCGGGCGTTCGGCCGTGCACCTGGCGGATCTGTTCGTGCTGGCTGATGGCGCAGGTTTGCTTCGCGACGCCGAGCTCGCTGTCGATCGTGTTCGCCATGTGATGGCCTTGGCCGGCGTGAGCAGCTAGCGGCGGCCGTGAGCACCGCCGGCTCGCTGATCGGGCTCGACATAGGGACCAGCGGAGCGCGAGCGGTCGCCATCGACCTCGACGGCAACGTGGTCGCCGCGGCCTCGGAAGGTTACCCGCTCTCGACACCACGCCCTGGATGGACCGAGCAGGCACCCGACGACTGGTGGGTCGCGAGCCAGGCAGTGTTGAGCAACATCGTTTCTCAGCTCCGCGACGCGCCGCTAGGCCTCGGTCTCACGGGGCAGATGCATGGATCCGTTTTCCTCGACAATCGGGATCGCGTCATCCGGCCTGCACTCCTGTGGAGCGATCAGCGCACGTCAAAGGAGTGCCAGGCGATCACCAAGGAGGTCGGCGCCAAGCGTCTGGTCCAGATAACCGGAAACCCCGCGCTCACCGGTTTTCAGGCGCCCAAGATCCTGTGGCTGCGCGAGCACGAGCCCGCGGCCTACGCGCGCATCCGCCGTGTTCTTCTGCCCAAGGATTTTGTTCGTCTTCGCCTCACGGGTGACTCCGCCACCGACGCATCCGATGCTTCCGGCACCCTCCTCCTCGACCTTCGCAAGCGCAACTGGTCGGACGAGGTGCTCGAAGCCCTCGAAATTCCGCGACGCTGGCTGCCGGTCGTCAAAGAAGGAACGGAGCTGACCGGCGCCGTCACAGCCGCCGCGGCCGCCTTGACCGGTCTGCCGGTCGGGCTCCCGGTTGCGGCCGGCGGTGGCGACAACGCTGCGGCGGCGGTGGGCAATGGGATCGTGCGGGAGGGCCTGGTCAGCTCATCGATCGGCACCAGCGGCGTGGTCTTCGCCGACAGCGATAAGGTCCGGATCGATCCACAGGGACGGCTTCATGCGTTCTGCCACGCCATTCCTGGTCGCTATCACCTGATGGGCGTGACCCTGTCCGCGGGCGGCTCGCTGCGCTGGTGGCGCGATGCGAGCGGCAGCGGACTCGACTACGACGGCCTGGCAGCGCTGGCGGCTGAGGCGCCGCCGGGATCGGAAGGACTCCTGTTCCTGCCTTACATCAGCGGCGAGCGGACACCCCACCTTGACCCGCATGCCAGGGGCGCGTTCGTGGGGCTGACCTTGAGACATTCGTTGGGGCACCTCACGCGCGCCGTGATCGAGGGAGTCACGTACAGCCTCAAGGACTCCCTCGATCTGATGGTTGACCTTGGCGTGCCCGTCACCGAGGTCCGCGCAACCGGCGGCGGCGCCCGCAGCCAGTTCTGGCGGCAGCTACAGGCCGATGTGTTCGGTGTGCCCGTCCACCGGATGAGCATCGATGAGGGCCCTTCACTTGGTGCAGCGCTCCTCGCGGGTGTTGCCGTGGGCGCGTATCCGGACGTGTTCGAAGCGTGCGCGCGCGTCCGGCTGGATCCCGACGTGGACGTCCCCGTTCCCATGCGTTCGGAGCTCTACCAGCGTTACCACGCTGCCTATCGCGACCTCTACTCAGCGACCGCGCCGATCATGCATCGACTTGCCAGTCTCGGCGAGGACGGCTCCGGAGACGGCGCCTACTGAAGAGCCGCCAGCGCTGGAACGGGAAGTTCATGGATTTCACATCGTCGAGTTCGATTCCGACGACGACGGAGTGCGGTCCGCGATACTAGGTCGCGGGGGGGATAGCCATTCAACACACGCGGCTCGGCCGCACGGGCTTGAAGGTCTCACGACTCTGTCTGGGGACCATGACCTTCGGCTTGCAGATCGACGAACGTGCCGCCATCTCGGTCCTGGATCGAGCTGCTGATGGCGGCGTGACCTTCCTCGATACCGCCGACGTGTATCCGCTCGGCGGCGGCGTGGAGCTCGCGGGCAGAACGGAGGAGATAGTGGGGCGGTGGCTCAAGAGCAGGCGCCACCAGTTCGTGCTGGCGACCAAGGTCTTCGGCCGGACCGGCCCGAACGCATGGGATGTCGGGAACAACCGGCGCCACATCCTCGACGCCATCGACGCCTCGTTGCGCAGGCTTGGCACGGACTACGTCGACCTCTATCAGCTGCACGGGGACGACCCGGAGACCTCGATCGATGAAACGCTGCAAGCCCTCGACGATCTGGTGCGGTCAGGGAAGGTGCGTTACATCGGCTGCTCCAACTTCCTCGCCTACCGGCTCGCCCGCGCGCTCGGCCGCAGCGAAACTCTCGCGCTCGCACGATTCGACTCGGTGCAGCCGCGTTACAACCTGCTCTTTCGCGAGTTCGAGCGCGACCTGTTTCCGCTGTGCCTGGAAGAGGGCGTTGGGGTGATTCCGTACAACCCACTTGCCGGAGGAATGCTTTCAGGCAAGCACGCCCGCGGCGAACCGCCGGCCCAGGGCACCCGCTTCACGATTGCCAACGCAGGCGCCATGTACCAGGACAGGTACATGCACGACCGTGAGTTCGACGCCGTGGATGCGTTCCAGCAGATCGCCAAGAAAGCAGGGCTGAAGCCGGCAACCCTGGCCGTCGCATGGGTGTTGAGGCAGCCGGCCGTGACTGCGCCGATCATCGGCGCGAGCCGGCCCGACCAGCTCGACGACACCCTCGCCGCCGTCGACGTCGCTCTCGACGATGAACTCCTCCGCGAGCTCGACGAATTGACGCGCGAATTTCGGCGCGGGGATGCAGCCCGCTGATGGCACACGTCGGAGACCTGCTGGCTGAGCTGCTGGCGCGTTACGGCGTGACACACGTTTTTGGGCAGCCTGGCGGCCAGACCGCAGCGCTGTACGACGGAATCGCAAAGCGCGGTCCGGGGCTGCGGCACATTCTTGTTCGCGACGAGAGATCTGCCGCCTACGCCGCCGACGCGTTCGGCCGGCTGACCGGGCGGCCCGGGGTTTGCGATGTCACTGTCGGGCCGGGCACCACCAAGCTGAGCGACGGATTGGTCGAGAGTCACAACGCGTCGGTGCCAGTGATCGCGCTGGTCGGAGAGCTGCCAAGGGATTGGGCGCCATATCGAGAGATGGGTGTGGCATCGCAGGGTTTCGACCAGGTCAGGTTTCTTTCGTCGATCACCAAGTCCACGCTGGAGGTTCCGACCGCATCCGCCCTTCCGCCGATGATCCGCTCTGCGTTTCGCATCGCCACGACCGGCCGGCCGGGCCCGGTCGCCGTCGTCATACCGCACGACGTGATGGACGCCGACTGGCAGGCCGGCGATCTCGATCTCGAGGTGGACGACCGCTACACGCAAGCCCCGGCGTTTCGCCCGGTCGCTTCCAGCGACTCGGTTACTGCAGCTGCGGACCTCCTGAAGAAGGCGCGCAGGCCGCTCATAGTCGCCGGCGGCGGCGTGCATGGCTCCCGAGCGACGAAAGAGCTCGAGGCTCTCGCCCATCGCCTCGATGCGATCGTTGTGACCAGCTTTACCGGGAAAGGATCGATCGATGAAACCGGCCCGAGCTCCGCGGGCGTTCTGAATCCGCTCGGATCGACGGAATCGCTGGAGCTCTTCCGCAAAGCAGACGCCGTCTTCTGGTGCGGGTGCAAGGTCGGGCAGAACACGAGCCACAACTGGACGCTGCCACTTGCCGAGCAGGCCACGATCCACCTCGATGTGGATGCATCCGAGCTCGGCCGGACTTTTCGTCCCACCGTGGCGCTGAACGGCGATGCGCGGTCGACGCTCGAGGCGCTGGTTGCGATGCTCCCTACCCACGCCCGCCCGGAATGGCGCCGCGAGGTTGCGAAGGCGAAGAAGGCGGCGTCTGCACAGCGGGCCGAGGTCGAGGGGTCCGACGCGGTGCCGATCCTTCCGCCGCGAGTGATGCGCGAGCTGGCGGCCCGGATCGGCCCCGAGGATGTCGTCGTCAGCGATGCCAGCTTCTCGGCGGGTTGGATCGCCTCGCACATCCCAGCCCGAAGGGCCGGGAGAGACTTCCTGTTTGCAAGGGGCCAGGGCGGGCTCGGATACGCGGTCCCCGCAGCCATCGGCGCGGCCGCGGCGCGGCCTGAGAGCCGAGTGATAACCGTGAGCGGGGATGGCGGTTTCAGCTACGCGATCGGCGAGCTCGCGACGCATGCGCAGCATGGCCTGCGCACGGTGAACATCGTGCTGAACAACGGCACCCTGGCCTGGCTGGCGATGTGGCAGCGGCTGTTCTTCGAGGGCCTCAGACAGTCGGTCGACCTCGAAGGCGAAGCCGGCGCTCCTGACTTTGCGCTGGTCGCGATCGGCCTGGGCTGCGATGGCATTCGTGTCGAGCAACCGGGCGATCTCGGCGACTCGCTTGACGCGGCGTTCGCGGCCACGCGCCCAGTCGTCGTCGATGTGAGGACGGACCCGATGGCGACCCCCATCCACAGCTACCGGCGCCGGCTTGCCGAAGGCAAGTCATACCCGCGGCCGGGCACGGTGTACGGGCTCCCGCCCTGGCGTCGCAGTCCGGGTCTTCCCTGACCAAACACTCACCTCACGGAGGATGTGATGGAGAAACGTTTCGTCGGCAAAGTCGCTTTTGTCACAGGCGCCACGACCGGCATCGGTCAGGCCGCCGCTGTCAGGTTGGCGAGCGAAGGCGCGTTGGTAGGAGTCAATCAGCGTCCGTCGGATGATCCGACCGAAACGTTGCGGCGAATCAAAGAGGCCGGAGGAGAAGGTTTCCCGGTGGTCGCCGACGTTCGAGATCCGGACCAGGTCGCGGCGATGGTGCACGAGGTCGCGAGGCGAGGCGGGCGCCTGGACTACGTCGTTTCCAATGCCGGCATCAATCCCATGATGAAGTGGAACGAGACATCGATCGAGGACTTCAACGCACTGACTGAAACCAACTTCCGCGGCACGTGGCTCGTTGTCACCGAGGGCGCCAAACAGATGATCAAGGAAGGGCACGGCGGAGCAATCTGCTGCACGAGCTCTCTGTCGGCGTACGTGGGCTCGCCCACCCAGGTCGCGTACTGCGGCACGAAGGCCGGCCTGAGCATGCTGGCCAAGGCGCTCGGGGCGGTCCTGGGCGAGCACGGCATCCGGGTCAACGCCGTCGAGCCGGGCTGCATCGACACGCCGATGTCGGCCTACTTGATGCAGGATCCGCCGGCGCTGAAGTACTACGAGGACCGCATCGCGCTGCACCGAGTCGGCAAGCCGGAGGAGATGGCGAGCATCATCGCGTTCCTTCTGAGCGACGATGCCAGCTACCTGACGTGCACCACCGTGCTCGCCGACGCCGGCTTCATCGTCAACGCCGAGCTCTAGCGGGGATACAAAAGACGAGCCTCATCGGCATCGACCTGGGCAGCAGCGCGATCAAGGCGGTCGTGTACGCGGAAGACGGCACGCCGCTGGCGTCTGCGCGCCGGACGGTGCCCACGTATCGCGCACAGCCGGGCCACTCTGAGATCGACGTCAATGAATCGCTCGACGCATTCCGTACGACGCTCACAGAGCTGGCCGCCGATCCGAAGGTGAAGAAAGACCCGCCGGTCGCAATCTCCTTCAGCTCATCGGGTAGGGAGGTGTTTCCGGTGGGCGCAGATGGCACGCCGCTAGGACCCTGCCTGATGACCGCCGATGTTCGAGGCGATGATGTGGCCGCGAAAACGGCTGCGCGTCGCTCGCCCGAAGAGTGGTTCCGCCTTACGGGCCACGTTCCACGAAGGATGGATCCTGTCAACCGGGCGTTGGTGGCGCCAGGAACAGCCGGCCGTGGCCGCAAAAGCCCGCTGGTTCATGAACTGGCACGAGTTCTATGCGCTGCGGCTCAGCGGGCGGCCGGTCGTCGATTGGAGCGATGCCGGGGCGTGGGCGACCTACGACGTCGCG
>DASVEP010000143.1:0-8640 GCA_036380475.1 Candidatus Dormiibacterota bacterium | reverse complement strand
GCCCACGATGACGTGGATATTCATAGTTGCCGCGCTGGGGCTGCTCGGCGTGCCACTGCTCGCGTCCTTTCCGGCTGAGGCGATGATCTTTTTCGGATCCTTCAAGACCCAGCCTGCGGGTGCGTTCGCCGTCGTGGGCGGTATGGTCTTGACCGCCGTGGCGCTGGCGATGCTCGCGCATCGTGTGTTGTTCGGGCCTCCGAACCCTGACGCCCCCGGTGTATCGGACGCATCGTTGGGCGAGACCTGGTACCTCGCCTTACTGGCCGGGGGGCTCATCTGGGTCGGCCTGTTCCCGGGTGGACCCAAGCTGCCGGGGACCGATCAGCCTGTGTTCGATCCCGGCCTGGTCAACATCATGTCCGCGGGGATCAGCGACATCGCTGCGCCCTTCGTGCCGCCACTTCCGCCTGGGGTGACGTAATGAGAAACCTCGCATTGCTTCCGGAGGCCCTGGTGGTGGCGGGCGCTCTCGTCCTCCTGATAGTTGGGCGAGTGCGCCGACGATCGCGCCGCTGGCTCCCTCTTGGGGCTGTCGCAGTCGCGCTCGCCGCGCTCCTCATCGAGCTATGGGCTGGGTCGACGCTTGCAACTTACTTCGGCGGAGCGATCGTGCAGGATCGGTTTGCTTTGTTCGCAAAGGCGGCGGTGCTCTTGGCCGCCGCTCTCGCGCTTGCCGTCACCGATTGGTCTGACGAGGACTCGCCCGCGATCGCGATGGCGATGATCCTGCTCGCGGCGTTCGGCGTGATGGTCATCGCTTCGGCCGGCGATTTTGTCGGGCTCTGGGCCGGGCTCGAGCTCGCGGCCGCCGCCGGCGTGGTGTTGGTGTCTTTGCACCGAGCGGAGCTTGGCCTTCGCCTCCTCGTCGTCGGTGGCTTGGCGAGCGCGCTGGTGCTGGTCGGGCTCGCGTTTGTGTACGCGTCCACCGGTTCGGCGGACCTGCTCACTGTGCGTCACGCGCTGGGTTCGGCCGGAGCAACGCTGCCCCTTGCCATTCCGGTGCTGTTGCTGCTCGCCGGCCTGGCGGTGCGGGCCGGCCTCCCGCCATTCCAGTTTGCGCGGCTCCCGATCGCGCTCGCGGCGTCTCCACTCGGGGCGAGCATGATCATCGGCCTCTTCGCCGCGGCAGCGCTCACCGTGGCGATCAAAGTCGCCGCCGCGCTGACGCCGGTGCCCGCGGTCTTCTCTCCTTACCTGATGGTGGTCGCCGCAGTGGCGATGGTCGGCGGTGGCGCGGCCGCGCTCGCGACCAGGTCACCGCGGGCCCGACTCGCGTACCTGGCCGCCGGCCAGGTGGGCTGGGTGGCTGCAGGCCTGGCGACCCACTACCGCACCGGGCTGGGATCGTCCCTGTTCCTGCTCGGCGCATTCGCGGTCGCGGCGACGGCGGGACCTGCAGTAATGGCCGGCGCCGATGTGGGTGAGTTCGCGCTGGCGGGGCTGGGGGTGCTGCGACCCGCGCGAGCGGCCGGCATCGCGCTGGTCTTCCTATCTCTTGCCGGGGCGCCGCCGCTGGCCGGCTTCTTCGGAGTGTTCGCCGTCGCGGCTTCGTTGGCTCAGACGGGAGCCTTCTGGCTGCTCGCGCTGGGGTTGCTCGGGGCGCTCATGAGCGCTGCCGCAGCGTTGGGCACTGTTCGCGCGATCTACCTGCAGAGCCCGCCGGACGACAGCCGCCGTGCCGCCGGCGCTCGCTTGCCGGTGTTGACGCGCCTGTCAACGATCGGCGCCATCGCAATTTGCGTCGTGATCGCCGGCTACGGCGTGTTCGCAAACCCGATTCTCGGTCTGGCTGACCAGGGCGCGGAGGCTTTAGGGCTCCGCTAGGCCGCCTGCTAGACTCGCCGCAAGCGTCGCAGCTCACGTCGCACCAAACGTCCTGGAGGTCCACCCCTGGCGGGCAGTCACAATCGCCGTCGCTCCGGCCGGCGAGGCGCATCAGCAGGTTCGCTCAAGCAGAGGAGTCGATCGCGCTCGCAAGCGCGCCGCGGCCGCCGCCAGATCACCCGGGGCTGGCTGGCACGCACCGCCCTGGTCGCCATGATCGCCATCAGCGCGGTCGGCCTCCTGGGCACGGTGACCGCGTTGGGCATGGTCGACTACTTCGCCGGTGATCTGCCCACCATCGAACAGCTGCAGACATCGAAGCTGACGCAGACCAGCCGCATCCTTGACCGCAACGGCAACCTGATCGAGGCGCTGTATCACCAAAACCGCACCGTCGTGCCGCTGAGCAAGATCAGCATCAAGCTCCAGCGCGCCACCATCGACACCGAGGACCGCTCGTTTTACGCCAACTCCGGGGTCGACTATCGGCGCCTGGCGATCGCGATCGCGTACGACCTCACGCATCACTCCGCCACGCTGGGCGGCTCGACGATCACGGAGCAGGTGGTGAAGAACGACGTGCTCGACACGCAGGAGGCGCAGAGCAGGACCATCAGCCGAAAGTTTCACGAGCTCGTGCTCGCGGAGGAGATGGAACGTCGGTACTCGAAGCAACAGATCCTGGAGCTCTACCTCAACTCCATCAACTACGGCAACGGCGCCTATGGCGCGGAAGCGGCGGCGGAAACCTATTTCCAGGTCCACGCGAGCGACCTGACGTTGGCGCAGGCGAGCTTTCTTGCGGGCCTGCCGCAGGCGCCCGCCAATTACGACCCGTTTGGTACGCCCGACCAGCTCGACGCCTCCAAACAGCGATGGCTCCAGGTGCTCGACGGAATGGTGACCGTTGGCGACGTCACATCAGCTGCAGCCAACGCCGCCTTTCACAGTGATCTGATCGACAAGATGATCGCCGCGCACAAGGCGCAGCCGACATCGCACAACCCGCTCACTGCGCATTTCGTCGACTACGTCGAGGAATACATCTCGCAGCGTTACGGCGCCCGCGCGCTCTATGAAGGCGGGCTCAAGATCTACACGACGCTCGACCTCGCGACGCAGGCGCTCGCCGACAAGTGGGTTAAGTCGGGCGTGGCCACGTATGCAAAGCGGGGCGTCAACACCGGCGCGATGTTGGTCATGAATCCGAGCGACGGCGAGATCCTCGCCATGGTCGGGAGCGCCGACTACAACAATGCCGGCATCCGCGGTCAGATCAACCTGACAGGCGTCGATCCACTCGGGTGGCGAGGAGTGGGCTCGTCGTTCAAGGTCTACACCTACGGAGCCGCCCTGCAGGCGGGGCTGGTGACCCCCGCGAGCCTGCTCAACGACCAGACCGGTGTGATCGGCGGTGTGACCTTCAACGATTGGGACACCAAGCACGAGGGCTATATCTCGCTTCGTACCGCGCTCGCGCAGTCGCGCAACCTGCCTGCGCTCTGGACGTACAGGCAGGTCGGCGGTTCGCAGGTGACGAGCTTCCTACACCAGCTCGGCGTCACCGCGACGATCGAGAACCCGGATGGAGTCGCGACAACATTGGGCCACGACCCGATCTCGATGGCCGAGCACCTGGCCGCCTACTCGGCCTTCGACAACGGTGGCTACAGGATCTCGCCTCACCCTGTGTTGAAGGTTGTCGACGCCGACGGCGCCGTACTCGAGTCGTTCGATCCCAATGCATCGCGCGTCCAGGTGGTCAGCCCCGACCTCGGATATGTGATGACCGACCTCTTGCGCGGACCGGTGAAGCTTTACCTCGGCGACCTCGGCGGCCGTCCGGTCGCCGCCAAGTCCGGCACGACCGAGGCCTACACCGGCTCGATTTTCATCGGCTACACACCCAACCTCGCCGTAGCGGCGTCGCTGATGCACATCGACGCTGGACCGGATTGCAAATCCGGCTATGCATATCTCGCCACCAACTTCCCGCCCTCCGGATGGCAGTGTCCAACCGGCGTTCTGTTCGGCGAGAACGTCGGCATCTCGGTTTGGAAGCCGTTCATCGAGGCGTATTACTCAACCCATCCCTGGCCGGCGATGTGGACCCAGCCGGCGGGCGTGGTCACACGCATGGTCTGTGCCTACGACGGCGGCTTGATCAGCAGCGGCGGCTACAACGAGATCTTCCTGAAGGGCATCGGCGAGCCCAACTACCAGTGCGGCGCGAATCCGCCGCCCGGCGCACCGCCCTATCAACCGCCTCCGCCATCGCCGGGCCCCGGTGCGGGAGCAGCAGGATCGCCATCGCCGAAGCCCGGCCCGTAGCAGACGGCTTAGCCTGAGCGGGTGCGGATCACCCGTGCCGGGACGATCTTTTCGTTTGCGTACCTCGTCCTTGGCGTGGCCTGGGTGTTCGGCACGAACCCTCCGGCACCTGCACGACTTCTCATCGCATGGTTTGTTGCGCTCGCGTTGGTGGGCGCGTTCGTGCCGGGCATCGCCAATCAGGTGACCCTTGCGCGGGCATACCTGGCTGCGCCGGCGCTCACGTACTCCATGACGCCTGGCAACCTCGGGCTGCTTGCGGTCGTGCTGGCGGTTGCCGGCCTGAGCGACCTTGTGGACGGCACCGTCGCGCGGCGTTTCGACCGCCCGTCGACGCTTGGCGGAGGGCTTGACCCTGTCGTTGACGGCGTGCTGCTCGGAGCCGTCGCGGTCGGGCTCGTGCTGAGCGGAGTCATTCCAGGATGGCTCGCGGTGGTGATCGTGCTGCGCTACCTGCTGCCGGCCATCGGTGGATTGGTTCTCATCTCACTGCGCCGGCAGCCGGAGCTCCGCCACACGGTCACCGGGCAGATCTCGACCGCGTTGATCATCGTCCTGGTCGGCGGCATTTGCCTGTTCCGCTTCCTCAACCAGGACGCAAGCAACGTCGTCGCGGGCGCGGAGGTCGTGATTCCCATAGCCACCGCGGCGACCTTCGTGCATCTGGGCTGGGCGGCACGCCGCCGGCGCGGAGCGGTTGCTGCTCCGGGGGGCGGCTAGGGGTCCTCGCGAACTCAAGGTGAAGCCTCCGAGTTCGCGGGGGGATCTAGACTAGTTGGTGGTCGCGCTAAGTGGGGTGCTGGCGGTCCCCTGAACCGGCAATCCGCCTTAGCCGGACCGAATTCCCGCGCTGAGGTCAGGTCCGTAGCCTGGCCGCGGCTAACGGCGTTGAAGGTCGGGACCTGCGCAGCTCGGGTCTCCGAACCCCGTCAGGTCCGGAAGGAAGCAGCGGTAAGGAGAGAGCCTGAGGGTGCCGCAGCCATCCGGGCCGGAGCTGTGAACCGCGGTGCGAGCTGGGGCGCCTCGATCGAAGCGGGGGTGCGCGACCATTTTTACTGCCATGCCTGAGTACCAGAGCCTGTACCGCAAGTATCGATCGCAGACGTTCGGCGACCTGGTCGGTCAGGAAGCCGCGTCTCGCGCGCTCCAGGGCGCCATCATCGGCGGCCGCGTGTCACACGCGTACCTCTTCAGCGGCAGCCGCGGCACTGGCAAGACCTCGGCCGCGCGCCTGCTCGCAAAGGCGCTCAACTGCTCCGGCCGAAAAAAAGACTCCGCGGAGCCTTGCAACGTGTGCCAGTCATGCGTCGAGATGACCGCGGGTTCGGCGCTGGACCTCATCGAGATCGATGCCGCATCCAACCGCGGCATCGATGAGATTCGCGATCTGCGCGAGAAGGTGAATCTTGCGCCCGCCCTCGGGCCATTCAAGGTTTACATCATCGACGAGGCTCACATGCTCACCGAGCCTGCCTTCAACGCGCTGCTCAAGACGCTCGAAGAACCGCCTGCGCACGTGGTGTTCATCCTCTGCACGACAGACGCGCAGAAGATTCCATTGACCGTCATCGGTCGCTGCCAGCAGTTCGTTTTCCGGCGACACAGCGAGGAACAGATCACTTCACGGCTCACGCACATCGCTGTCGCCGAGAAGGTGCAGGTTGACAACGAGGCGATGCAGCTCATCGCGCGCACAGCGCAGGGCTCGATGCGCGATGCGGTCGGTTTGCTCGACCAGCTGGTTCCGCTTGCATCGGGGCCGATCACCCTGGATTCGGCGCGGTCACTGCTCGGCATTGCGGATCCGCGCTTGCTCGACTCCCTGCTCGATCACGTCCTCGAAGGGCGCGCGGCGGAGGCTCTCGAAGAGCTCAACCGCGTGTACTCGGAGGGCGCGGAGCTCAGGCAGGTGGTGCGGGGGCTGATGGAGGGCTGCCGCGACCGGCTCGTCGCCGCGCTCTCGCGACACGACAAGGCGACAGCAAGGCGACTTTCAGCTGTTCTCGACTCGCTGCTTCACCTTGACGGCGAAGTTCGCCGTCACGCCGAGCCGCGGTTCTTGGTCGAGGCCACCCTCGCGCGCCTGGCGGTGGAAGTTGGAACTTCCGACGTTCAAGATCGAGCCTCCCCACCCGCCAGCGCCCTTCGGGCGGCGTCGACATCCCCCCAAGGCGGGGAGGTGAAAGCCTCCCCGCAGCGTGGGGAGGCGAGCGTCGCCGGTTGGGCCGACGTTCTGGAGAAGTTGAGCCGGACCGTGCGCGCGGCTTACCTCGACGCTCAGCCGGAAGTAGAGGGATCGACCTTGATCCTGTGGTTCCGGTACGGGTTCCACCACAAAAAGGCGCAGGACCAGTCGGCCCAGCTGCTGCCGCTGGTGCGGACCTGGCTCGGAGACGAGGTCACCGTAGAGTTCAAGCTGCGCGAGGCGGCAGCGGAGGCGGGCAAGCCTAGCGGCAAGCCGGCCGCCAGCCCCGAGGACGACCCGTTCGTCCGCGAGGTGGTGCGCAGGTTCGATGGCCGGGTGACAAGAGTCAAGGAGGTCTCCGAGTGAAGGATCCGATGAAGATGCTGCGGCAGGTGCAGCAGATGCAAGGCCGGATGGCGCAGGTCCAATCCGAGCTCGAGAAGGAGACCGTCGAGGCCAGCGCCGGCGGCGGCGCGGTGCGCGTTGTCGCCACCGGCACACAGCAAGTCGTCTCCGTCGTCATCGACCCTGACGCAGCCGGCGACACCGAGATGCTCCAGGACCTGGTCGTCGCGGCCGTGAACGAAGCGATGGAATTGTCGAAGCAGCTGGCGGCGACCAAGATGCAGGCCGTCACCGCCGGTCTGGGTCTGCCCCCCGGCCTGCTCTAGCCGGCGAGCCCACTTGCCACAGCTCCCGGAGCCCCTCGAGCGGCTGGTGCAGGAACTGTCACGGCTTCCAGGCGTCGGCCCCAAGACGGCTCAGCGACTGGCGTTCTACCTTCTGCGGGCGGATCGTCAGCGCGCCGAATCGCTGGCGCAGGCGATCGCCGATGTCAAGGCGCGCATCGGCTATTGCGAGCGGTGCTACAACATCGCGGAAGGAAGCCTGTGCACCATCTGTTCCTCGACGCGACGCGATCAGACGGTGCTGTGCGTGGTCGAGTCGGCGCTGGACGTGCTCGCGATCGAGCGGACCTCGGAGTTCAACGGGCTTTACTTCGTGCTCCATGGCGTGATCTCGCCCATCGACGGCATCGGCCCTGACCAGATACACGTTCCTCGGCTGCTCGAACGCGCGCGCGAGGATGGAGTCGTCGAGGTGATCATCGCGACGGACGCGGACATAGAAGGTGAGGCGACTGCGGTCTATCTACAGCGCGCGCTGTCACCGCTCGGTATCACGGTGACTCGCCCCGCGCACGGTCTACCTGTCGGCGGAGACCTCGAGTACGCAGATGAGCTGACTCTCGCGCGCGCGATGGCGGGCCGTCGTGCCTTCTGAAAAAGCGGCTGCGCGACTGTCCGGGCGCCCGGCGATGCTCTTCGACCTCGATGGCACCCTCGTCGACAGCGTCTACCAGCACGTGCTGTCGTGGCGTGAGGCGCTGGACAGCGAGGGTCTGGACCTGTCGCTCTGGCGCATCCATCGGCGCATCGGAATGAGCGGAGGCCTCTTCCTCCAGGCGTTGACACGTGAGCTCGGTCACAGCCTGACCGAGGCGCAGGTCGAGCGGCTCCGCAAGTCACACGCGGAGCACCTGCTGGTGAAGCTAGACCAGATCCGTCCGCTCCCAGGCGCCCCCCAGTTGCTGGCGCGCCTGACAGCGATGCACGTCCCGTGGGCCATCGCGACGAGCGGCAGCGACGTCACGGCGCGTGGGACCCTGGCCCTGCTGGACATCCCGGAGGGGACGCCGGTGGTCACCCGCGACCAGGTGGCCTATGCCAAGCCGAACCCAGACTTATTCCTGGTCGCGGCGGAGCGTCTGGGGCTGGCGCCTCACGACTGTTTCGTGGTGGGGGACAGCATCTGGGATCTCCTGGCGGCCCAACGGGCCGGCGCCCTGAGCGTTGGTCTCTTGTCGGGTGGCTACGGCCAGGACGAGCTGGAACGGGCCGGCGCATACCGCGTCTACGCGGACCCGGCTGACCTGCTCGGGCACCTGGACGAGCTTGGCATCCGGTCTGCCGGCTAGCTCCCAGGGTCCTGGCCGGCGCATTTGCAAAGTAGGCCTGATCACCGGTACAATTCGCCGGTTGTCCTGACGGAAGGCTTCGTGCGCCCTAAAAGCGACGGGGTCGTCAGGGGAACCAGCACTTTGACAACTGAAGAGTGGGAAAGACTCTGAGAGTCTTATGACTCAGGGCAACGGCCTTGGGTCCTCCGTTTTAGACGGAGAGTTTGATCCTGGCTCAGGGTTAACGCTGGCGGCGCGCATAACACATGCAAGTCGAGCGAGGGCTTATTTCTCGCAAGAGAGATAAGTTCCTAGCGGCGAACGGGTGAGTAACACG
>DASVEP010000142.1:0-5058 GCA_036380475.1 Candidatus Dormiibacterota bacterium | reverse complement strand
CTACGAAGCGGCCGAGAAGCTCGCGGTCATGCTCGTCGCCGACGGGTCCGACGGCGTCGTCGTCTCCGGGACGACTGGCGAGTCGCCGGCTCTGAGCGACGACGAGAAGATCGAGCTGGTCAAAGCCATCAAGAAGGCGATCCCCGGCAAGTCGGTCGTGGCCGGCACGGGCAGCAACGACACCCATCACTCGGTCAAGCTCTCTGAACGCGCCATGAAGGCGGGCGCCGACGCGCTTCTTGCCGTGGTGCCCTACTACAACAAGCCTCCGCAAGAGGGCATGTTTCAGCACTTCAAGGCGATCTCCGAAGTCGGCCCGACGATCATGTACAACATCCAGGGCCGGACTGCGATCAACATGACGGCTGCGACCACGCTCAGGTGCGCAGAGCTGCCCGGAATCATCGGCGTCAAAGAGGCGAGCGGCGACCTGGATCAGATGGGACTCGTGTGCGCGGGCAAGCCCGATGATTTCAAAGTGTGGAGCGGGGATGACAGCTGGACTCTCCCACTGCTTGCGGTCGGTGGGTATGGCGTCATCTGCGTCGTCTCGCACATCGCGGGGCGCTCGATGAGAAGGCTCATCGCGGCGTACGAGGAGAATGACAACGACGAGGCACGGCGGATCCACCTTGGGCTGCTGCCTGTCATCAAGACGCTCATGACCACTGCGGCCAATCCCGTGCCAATCAAATCAGCCCTCAACGCCATGGGATTTCCGGCGGGGCCTTTCCGCCTGCCGCTGGTCCCGCTCACCGACGATCAACTCAAATCGGTGATGCAGACGATCAAAGAAGCCGGGGATCTGATCACCTTCAAGGCGGGAGTGAAAGTCGCCTAGCTCATCGCTCGAGTTGGAGCAACTCCACGCCGAGGTCCGTGCGTGCGTCAAGTGCGGTCTTCACGCCACGCGCACGCAGGCCGTGCCAGGCGTTGGGCCGTGCCCGGCGAACATCATGATCGTGGGCGAGGCGCCTGGCTTCAACGAAGACCGGCAGGGTGAGCCGTTCGTCGGCGTGGCGGGCAAGTTGCTCGACACTCTGCTCGCCCGCATCGGCCTTGGTCGCCAGGACGTGTACATCACCAACGTGCTCAAGTGCCGCCCCCCGCAAAACCGCGACCCGATGCCGAACGAGGCGGAGTCCTGCTCGCCTTACCTGGCCCGGCAACTGGCCTTGATCAAGCCGAGGGTGGTGCTGATCCTTGGCCGGCATGCGTTGGAGCGCCTGCTCCCCGGGCAGGGATCGATATCGCATGTCCACGGCAGCCTCGTGCGTCGCGGTGACGTCGCGTACGTGCCCCTATTTCACCCAGCGGCCGCGCTGCACAACGGCGCGCTGGTCGCCGACCTCGAGCGCGATTTCGATCGCGTCAAGGCTTATCTCGACAAGCTGCTGGCGCCTCCTCCCCCGCCAGAACCGGTGCCGGCGCCTAAACAGGAAGCCGAACAGCTGAACCTCTTGTGAAAATCCCCACGAACTCAGAGCCTTCGGCGTGAGTTCGCGAGGACCCCGATGAGCGAATCGCGGCTCCGATACCTGCCGCTGGGCGGCCTCGGCGAAGTCGGCATCAACATGTGGGCCCTCGAGTGGGAGCAACAGATCCTAGTGATCGATGCCGGCCTGATGTTCCCGCAAGAGGACATGCTTGGCATCGACCTGGTCCTGCCGGACATCTCGTATCTGATCGAGCGGCGCAGCCAGGTGCTCGGCATCTTTCTCAGCCACGGACACGAGGACCACATCGGCGGACTTCCGTATGCGTTGAAGAAGCTCAACGTCCCGGTCTACGGCACGCGCCTCACCCTGGGCCTCCTCAAGCCGAAGCTGAAAGAGCACCGCATTCTGCGAGAGGCGGATCTGCGTGAGGTACGCGTGGGCGACACTGTGCAGCTCGGTCCGTTTCGCGTCGAGACGGTGGCGGTATGTCACTCGATTCCTGATGCGGTTGCGCTCGCGATCCAGACCCCGGTTGGCCGCGTCATCTACACCAGCGACTTCAAGCTGGACCCGGCACCGCCGGATGGCCATCCGACCGATATGGAGCGGTTCCGCCGCCTGGGCGACCAGGGCGTCCAGCTCCTACTCGGCGACTCGACGAATGCAGAGCGCGGGGGACGCTCCGGTTCGGAGCGCGACCTGCATGCGCCATTCGAGCGAATCTTCGGCGAAGCGCCCGGCCGCATCGTGGTGGCGAACTTCGCATCGAACATCCATCGCATCCAGCACCTCGTGAGGATGGCGGTGCAGTTCGACCGCAAGGTCGCGGTGGTCGGTCGCAGCTTGCAGACCAACTTCAAGACAGCGCGAGAGCTCGGCTTCCTCGATGTGCCGGAAGGCCTCACTGTGCAGCTGGAGAACGCGGGCAAGGTCGCGCCCTCAAAGCTTCTCTTGCTCACCGCCGGCAGCCAGGGCGAGCCGATGTCGGCGCTCGCCCGCTTCGCCGCGCAGCGCCATCCCGTCGTTAACGTGCTGAAGGGGGACTGGGTCGTCATCTCCGCACGGCCGATTCCCGGAAACGAGCGGATGGTGCACCAGACCGTGAACAACCTGTACCGGCATGGCGCGCGAGTGTTCTATTCGGAGGTCGGCAATGTGCACGTCACCGGGCACGCCCAGCGAGACGAGCTGCGCGAGATGCTCGATGCGGTCAGGCCGCGTTACTTCATCCCGGTGCACGGCGAGTACCGCCAGCTCTACCAACATGCTGAGCTCGCGCGAGAGGCAGGCATCGACGACGAGCGCATCGCAGTGGTCGAAGACGGCGAGACAATCGAGTTCACACGGGATTCGATGGGTCGGGGCGAAAAGATCAGCACGGGCCTGGTTTTCGTGGACGGTCTCGGCGTCGGCGACGTCGAGCAGGTCGTGCTGCGTGACCGGCGCCACCTCGCGGAGGATGGCATCCTGGTTGTCACCCTAGTGCTCGATCGCGACACCGCGATCGTCCGCGCTGGGCCCGACCTCGTCTCTCGAGGAGTGATCGAGCCCGAGCTATCGGCGAAACTCATGGACGATGCGAGGAGAGCGGTCCTGGCGAGCATTTCACGTTTCGCAGAGACTCACGCGGATGTCAACATGCTCAACGAGGTCATCCACGACGCGGTCCAGAAGACGGTCTACAAGCAGACGCGGCGCCGTCCGATGGTGATCCCCGTGATAACCGAAATATGAAACTTCCGCCACTCGCACTCGTTGCGCCGAGCCTTTGCCCTCGCTGCGATCAGCCGGCGATGGTGCTGGATCACGCCGAGGAATCGCGTTGCGCGCATTGTGGCCTGCAGCTGCACCAGTGCGGAAACTGTCGAGGCATCGCCGGCCCATTCGATCGCTTCTGCGGTTTCTGCGGTCACGAGCTCGTTCGCGGCGTAGAGCGCCCGATCTGGTGGCGGCTCTGGATGCTCGCGGCTCTGGTTCCGCTGGCTGCCGCGCTGACCGGTGGCATCTGGTGGGCCCAGACGCACGCCAGATGAAAGCTCCCTCCCCTAGGGGGGAGGGGTCGGAGAGAGGGTTATCGATTCAGCCGGTGGCCGCACTCGACACAGAAGCTGTGCCTGCCCAGGTTGTGATGACCGCACGAGGCGCACACGAGCCGGCGCGGAGGGTCCGCCTGCAGCCACCGCTCTCGCTCGCGCCGGTACCAGATCCCATCCTCCGGACCGAGCATCCAGCGCCGACCTTCGCCATCGAGCACCGCGAGATCGCGCACCGCAAGCCGAAACGCGCGCGCCTGCAGCGCTCCGGTGCGGCGCTCTTCGACCAGCACTCGATACCGCGTCTCAGCTTCCGCAAACGGATCGACGGCCACTCCGAGAAGGTAGCCGATTCGGTGGGGTGTAGAATCCGCTGAGCCCGGCATCCCAGGGCTGACCAGCATGCGTCGCACCAACTCACGAAGCTCACGCTCCCACGCGAACGGCGCTCGCCGCGCTTCTTCGTCGCGCTCCCGATCGACTCGCTCCAAGAAGCGGCCGAGCCGACCGCATCTGACCCAGCGCCAGGTCCGGGAGATCGCCGGCGTACTGCTGATCCTCGCGGGCCTGCTTGGCGTGCTCGCCGTCGCCAGCCATGCCGGGTCGATCCTGACCGGCCTCCAGCAGTGGCTGGTGGGGAGCTTCGGCCGTGCGTGGTTCGTCCCGGTCGCTGCCGCGGTCGCGCTGGGCGCTTACCTGTTGTGGCCGCAGGCACGCAGGCCTCGCGCGCTCGACGTGCTGGCCGGTGCGGTGGCCGTGATCGCGCTGATCGGGCTCTTCGGCCTCGCCGCACATGCAGGCGGCGCTGCCGGCCGGGCGATCGACGGCCTCGTGGTCGGGATGGCCGGGGAGTGGGGGGCGTGGGCTCTCCTGGTGGCCGGCCTCGTGATCGGCTTGATCGTGACGATTCATTTCAGCCCGGGGTCGCTGATCGCAGCGGTCGTCAACGCGATGCGTGCCACATACAACGAACGGCGAAGGCTGGACCGATTGGTCGCCTCTCCAACCGAGCAAGGTAAGCCGGCGGCCAAAGCGGCAGGAGTCGTTGCAACAGAGGACGTTGGGCCGGCCTACCCGCCGATCGCGCCGCCGCTGCGTTCGTGGGAGGTCGAGACCGAACACGAGGCCAGGCCGCTAGAGGCGAGGGTATCCGCTGATGTCGAATCGGAAACCGACGATGACAAGCCAGTGCTTCGGGTCATCGCGGAACCCGAGGACGAGCCGCCTGAGATCGAGTGGAAGCTGCCATCGATCGCGCTCCTCGACACCGTCACAGCTCGCCGCGAGCGGATGGCGGATGAAATCAAGCGCAACGTGAGGATCATCGAGAGCACGTTGGAGACGTTTGGCGTCTCCTGCAAGGTCGTGGGTGTGAACCCTGGCCCGGCCGTGACGCAGTACGAGCTCCAGCCCGGCGCAGGCGTGCAGGTGAAAAGGATCACTGCGCTGCAGAACGACCTCTCCCTCGCGCTCGCGGCTGCGCCGCTTCGGATCGAGGCGCCCATTCCGGGCAAGTCAGCGGTCGGCATCGAGGTGCCGAACAAGTCCGCGAGCCTTGTCACCATCCGCGAAGTCCTGGAGACCGC
>DASVEP010000141.1:0-19937 GCA_036380475.1 Candidatus Dormiibacterota bacterium | reverse complement strand
TTGCCGGCGAGCGTTCCGCCGGTGAATATGGCCGCGATCGACAGCCCGAGCAGCACCGCCGAGACGACAAGGGTGGCCCATCTGAACCTGTAGACGAATCGACCCCAGCGTGCGAACACGGCCACCAAAGATACAGGCCGGGGTAACACGATCCGACGACAGTCGGTTTAGACGGAGGTTAATGGCTAGGCGGCTATTTCAGCTTCCACTGAACGCTGGCCAGGATCGGCTTTGCGTCGTTGAAGAACGTGCTCATGCGCGATGCCGAGGTGAACATGATGATGCCGTAGCCGACGCTTCCGGTGGGGTTCGCGCCCGCAAAAAGCGTCATCTCGCCGGGGAAGCTCTGTCCGCCTTGCGCCACGGTGAAGCAGAGCTGCCACCACAGACCCGCAACCCCGCCGACGGTGCCGTTCGTGGTCTTTGTGTTCGGGCACACCTTGGTGTCTGGAAACTGGACCGTGAGGGATTTGTCGATGCTGTCCTTGATCTGCTGCGCGTTCAACGGCGGGTTGTCCGCTCCGCTGCTGAGCACGATCGAGCCATCACCGGCGGGGTTCGTCACCGTGATGTCCGGGTCGCTCGTGGATGCGGCCCAACCGGTCGGCACCGTGACCGAGACCGCCGAGGTTGATGCCGTAGTCGCGCCCACCGGGACCGGCGAACTGAGCTGGACCGGACTCGGCGTGCCGGCCGGGGAAGGGCTCGGCAGATCGACCGCCGCTCCATTCTGGCTTCCGTTTCGGTTGCTGATAATCGCGAGTGCAGTCCCGGCGCCGGCCATGACCACGACCAGCGCGACCACCGCCCCGGCGATGAGCACCCACGGCAGTCGATGCACCGGCGCTTGCGGATACGCGGGATTGGGCGCGTAGTAAGGGCTCAGTCCGGGCGGAGGCAGGTTGGGCGGCGGGCCGACCATCGGTGGCGGAACGTCCGGCGGCGGCCCCACCGGCACGACTTGCGCCACTGGAGTGAGGACCGTGCCGCAAGACATGCAGAAGGAGTTGCCATCTGGGTTCTGCGCACCGCATTGCGGGCAGGTGAGCGCCATCTACTCTGTTTTGGCCGCAGGCTGCGGCTCGGCCCGCGGCCGCCGGGCTTTCCTCACCGCCGCCGGAACGGCGCTCAGCGCCATGCCGCAGTTGGGACAGAAACCTGAGGCGACCACGTGCATGTGGCAGTTGGGGCACACAGTCTCAGCGAATCCCATGTGCGCGGCCTCTTCGAGCAGCGAGTAGTGCAGGAGATACCGCATGTAGATCAACAGCGCTCCGACGATGGTGGCCTGCCAGAGCATGGTGAAGAACGGATTCACGGAACCCTCCTTCAACAGGACGGTGCCCATCGAGAACGCGACGTGTGCGATCACAGCCATCGCAACGCCACCCACCTCGCGGCCCGCCGCACGCCCGCGACGGAAACGCCAGATCGTCGCCACGATCAGTCCCGTCGCGGTGCCCTGCATAAGAGGTTGAAAAACCGCTAGCGTGGCGAGATCGAAGATCCAGTTGCCCGGCTCGACCCGCGCCGGCAGCGAGGTCAGCGTCGCGGAAAAGCCGATCAACGTTTCGGCAAGGCTGAAGCCAAGGCCTGCGGCCACCCCGAACACGAGCCCATCGACGGTCTCCGGGAAATCCGCGCGATTGGGTAGGAACAGGGCCGGGAGCGGCTTGAGCGCTTCCTGGATGAGAGGGATGACCAGGCCCAGGATCAAGATCGCGCCGAGGCTGACACTCGCGCCCGTCAACGGGTTGGGCAGGTTCTGGAACGGGTTGTAGATGAAACGCTCGAAAAGGGTGACGACGATGCCGACCACGACGCCTCCCCCGATCGTGAAGCCGAGCACGAGCGCCGGCTCGTCGCGGTAGACCTGCGCCTCGTACAGATAGATCAGATAAAGGACGGGGACAAGGAACGCCGAAACGAGGATCGCGGCAGTGATCAGCCCGGTGAGGTAAAGGAGGAGGACCCCGGCGAGACCCGCGATGAACGCCCAACGAAACTCGTGGATCTTGTGGTGGCCGAGGTGAGGAAACAACGTCGTGAAGATCGCGGGCTGCGCCACGTGCTCGCCCGGATGCGCCGCATACCGGTGCTCACGCGACTTCGCGTTCCCTGATTCCTGCGTCGTCCCCTGATGCGCGCCGCATCGAGTGCAGAAGACACCGTCCGGAGCTTCCTGCGCGCAATGGTCGCACCGCACGGCCGGTAACGATAGGCCGTGCCGCCCCCTTTGGCGCCTGGCTTAAGTGGCTTTCGGCGCGGCTCCGGCTTCAGCGGATTCGGCCGGCACCCAGCCCCGGATGTAGTGGCACGAGTAGTGCCCCTGGTGCTTGTCGAAGTAGTGCTGGTGGTACTCCTCGGCAGGCCAGAAGGTGGGCGCCGCGACGATCTCCGTCACGATCGGCTTCTTGAAGTACTGCTGCGCGGCGGCCATCGAGCGGCGTGCGGCCGCTTCCTGCTCGGCGTTGTGGAAGAAGATCGCCGAGCGGTACTGATGCCCGTGGTCGGGGCCCTGGTAGTTGAGGGTGGTCGGGTCGTGCATGTTCCAGAAGGCGTTGAGCAGCTCGTCGTACGTGACCTTGCTCGGGTCGTACGTGACCTCAACCGCCTCGGCGTGGCCGGTCCTGCCTGAGCAAACCTGCTCGTACGTCGGGTTATCCCGAGATCCGCCCGTGTAGCCAGACACGGCGTCGATGACGCCGGGAATCTCGTTGAAGAGGTGCTCGACACCCCAGAAGCATCCGCCCGCGAAAGTTGCTTTTTCCATCACATCTCAGCATACCCAGAGGTCTCAAGATTCATTCCTCAAATGATCGAGCCCGAGCCCGAAAAACGCCGCGAATGGTGGCGGTTCGCGACCGTTGACACCAGGCCGCTCCGGCGGCACCGGGATTTCCGGCTGCTGTTCATCGGGCGCTCCGTCTCCTTCTTCGGCAGCATGATCACGTTCGTCGCCGTTCCGTACCAGGTGTACCAGCTGTCCCACAGCACACTCCTGGTTGGCACCCTGGGGCTGGTCGAGCTGGCCGCGCTGCTCGTGTTCGCGATGCTCGGGGGTGCGATGGCCGACGCCGCTGACCGAAGGACGATGGTCCTCTTGAGCGAAGCCGGTCTCCTGGTCGGCAGCTTGCTCATGGCCGGCAACTCGGTGCTGGCGCGTCCGCAGCTCTGGCTGATCTTCGCCGTGGCGCTGCTCTGGGGTTCGCTCGACGCAGTCCAGCGACCCTCACTGGACGCGATGCTTCCGCGCCTTGTCGAACGCGAAGAGCTGGCCGCCGCCGGGGCGCTGATGAGCCTGCGCGGAACGCTCGGGATGGTGGCCGGCCCGGCGCTCGGGGGTGTGTTGATCACTCTCATCGGCCTGCCCCTCACGTACTTGGTGGACGTGGCCACTTTCGTGGTCGGCCTCGCTTGCCTATTCCTTATGAAAGCGGTGCCGCCGCCGGTCGATGCCGAGCGTCCGAGCCTGCGTCGTGTCGTCGAGGGACTCAGGTACGCCCGCAGCCGTCCAGAGCTTATCGGGACTTACGTCGTCGACATCGTTGCGATGACCTTCGGCATGCCGATGGCGCTGTTCCCTGCGATCGCGCAGGGGCTTGGCGGGCCGGGAGTCCTCGGACTGCTCTACGCCGCGCCGGCCGTCGGCTCCTTTCTATTCTTCGCGACCAGCGGCTGGGCTCGTCATTTCCATCGTCATGGACTGGGAGTCATCATCGGCGCGACGGTGTGGGGCTTCGCCATCATCGGCTTTGGAATCGCGCCTGGACTTGGAGCGGCGTTGTTCTTCCTCACGTTAGCCGGGGCCGGAGACGGCATGAGCGGCCTGTACCGCTCGCTGATCTGGAACCAGACGATTCCCGATTCGCTGCGCGGCCGGCTCGCGTCCATCGAGCTGCTCAGCTACTCGATCGGCCCGACTATCGGCAACTTCGAGGCCGGCGTGGTGGGCTCGGTGTTCAGCGTGCGCGCATCTGTCTTGTCGGGAGGCATCCTCACCGTTGTCGGTTGCGTGATTTGTGCGGCGGTGCTGCCGGCCTTTCGGCAGTACGACCACCGCCGGTGGCGCGCGCAGCAGACCGTCTAGCTGTCGAGGCCGCCGGGCAGCATCGCCGCGACGATGCCGTGCGCACTCACCGTTGTGACCTGGCCTGAATCGATGTCGACGATGCTCGGAGTTCCGTCGGATTGCTGATAGAACCCGGTGACGAGGTGGGTGCTGTCAAACCAGCCGACCCAGTCTATCGACGTGACGAAAACATTCAGGATCCTTGTAGCGCCGTTCTGGTACCAGATCACCAGCTGGCCCTTCTCGCCCGGCTGCGGACAGCAAGCCGCGATCAGCTTTCCGTCCGGCGATAGCGAACCCGATGCGCTGAACGAACCGTAGTCGTTGGGCGAGTTCCAGAAAATGGGCTGGCCGCTCCAATCGACACCATCGCCCTGGACCACCGCCGTGCCTGCCTTGGTGAGCAGACCGCTCGCGCCGCCGCCGCTGATGATCACCTCGCGCTGCGCGGTGACCGGGTTGATCACGTGGAAGTTGATGCCGCCGTACGCATTCGGACCGTACGGGTAGTTGGTCTTGTCGCGACCGGTGTACGTCAGCGTGCTCGTGAACGGAACCCCCTGGGGTCCGAGGTACGCGACGACCAGTTGGCCCGCATGCCACGCCACCGGCCAGACGTAATGATTGGTCGAGGTGAAGATCACCGCATGGTGGGCGCCGCCGATGTCTTCGACATAGACGGATAGCTGCACCGGGTTGACCGAGTAGTCGAGCAAACCCACTGCGATGCGTGCATCGTCGGGAGTCACGGCGAAAGCTGCATGGACGGAGGGGCTGCCGGGAACGGATGTCACCAGCCCGGTAGAGCCGTCCGCCTTGAGGTAGCGGATGTCTTTGTCTCCATCCAGGTAATAGACGCGAGAGTTCGAGGCGCTGATATAGGGAAGCTCGAGGGCCTCGGCGATGATGGATCGCTTGTGTGCATTTGCGGTCACCGCCACCCTGCCATCCGCGGCGACGAGTGCAACGTTGTACGAGTTGGCAGGGAACTGGGCGAAGAGATCGACGAGCACCGCCAGGCCTGATGGCAGCGGATTCGGGCTTGGGTTCTGCAGAGCGCCGCCGCCCGCCGCGGCGGCTGTCGGTGATACGGTCGCGGCGGCGCGCTGCGAATTGGAGGGGCTAGAACCCGCCGACGGCGTGGCTTGCGAAGAAGCCGCCGGCCCGGCACAGGCAGCAACGAGGAGGAAAGCGACCGCGGCCAGCAGCTTCATGCCAGCTTCAACGCAGGCCCCGGGGCAGCGTTACGTTCGGCCGCAGCCGATCGGGCGCCAGATCGCCTCGAATACGCCGTCAAGCGAGGGGAAGCCTTGAGCACAGACCAGCAACTGCTGATTGTGGGCGTGGCGACCGCTCTCCTGGCGTTGTGGGCGGCGGTTTTCGCCACCCGCGCCGACATCGCGACCCGGCTCGCGAAAGCGGACGCGCAGCGGCGCTATGACGACGGCATCCGCCCTCTTCCCCACTTCACGTTTACATCGGCGCCCGCGCCCGGTCAGCCGATCGAGGTCGACGTCGAGAACCTGGGCGGCACGATGGCCGCCGGGGCGGTCATCGTCGAGTACGGCGACGACCTGTTCGCGGGCGAGCTCACATTGCCCGAGAAGGCGCCCGCCCGACGTGTGGTTCTGACGCCGGTGATGAAGGCCTGGCAGCGCGCCAATCAGCCGCGCTGCATTCTGCTCGCGGGCCGAGACGTCAGCGGTCGCTGCTGGGACTGCCTCGACGGGGCCAAGGTGATCAAAGACCCTCGCCGGTGGCTCACGAGCCAGCTCCGCGAGCTACGCCTGCAAGGCGTGGTCGACTTTCCCGGGCTTGTTGGGGGGAAGCCCTAGCCCGCTACCGCCGGCCGCTACTCCAGGATCGCGTTCAGCTTCAGCTCGACGTTGCCGTGAAGCGCTTTCGAAACCGGGCAGCCTTCTTTGGCTTCCTCCGCGAGCTTCTGAAACTCGTCCTTGCCGATGCCGCTGACTCGCCCGCGTACCGTGATCGTGGACGACGTGATGCCCGTGCCGGGGACGAACTCGACCTCGGCCCTGGTGCTCAGGCGCTCGGGCTTGTGCCCCGCCTTCGCAAGTCCGTTCGAGAAGGCCATGTTGTAACAGGACGCGTGGGCAGCGGCGATTAGCTCCTCGGGGCTCGTTTTGCCGTGTTGTCGCTCGGCGCGGCTCGCCCACGAGACGGGCAGCTCGGGGAAAGCGCCGCTCTCGGGCGTGACGTGCCCGCTCCCGCTCATCAGGTCACCTTCCCAGGTCGCATCCGCTCGACTGATCGCAGCCATTCCCAACCTCCGCTAAGCCCACGCGGGGCGCTGGACAGTAAGAAGGCCAGTGTAGCCCGGCACCGACTCAGCTCTTTCGGCCGGCACGCCTCAGGCTCAGGCCGAGCATCAGGACGACCACCACCGGGACCACCCACCAGGCTGTGATGTGCTGCGAGTTGAGCACCGCAGTGAGAACCAGCGCGGCGGCGACCGCGACGGCCACCGTCCAGTCGTCGCCGACGATGAAGTGGTACCAGAAAAGTGCGAATGCGACGGGCCACGAAAGGATCCGCCTCATGCGGCCGGCCTGAACCCGAGGGCGCGGCGCCGCTCGATGGTGATGTAGGTCCCGGCGGTGAAGAGGTATAGCGCCAGCAGACCCAGGATCGCGCCATCGCTTGCGGGCCAATCGACCCCGAGCCCTTCGACTGACCAGAACGATCCGAACGTCGTGAGCAGGATGCCAACTACGAGCTGCAGCAAACTCCGCGGGATGCGGGTCACCAGTCGCTGCAATACCACGCCGACAGCGCCGATGATGACGACAGCGGAGACGCCGCCGACGACCGCGATCCCGAGCTGGTTGGCGTTCGCGCCGAACGAGACGACGATGAAGGCCACCTCGAGTCCCTCGAGGGTCACGGCCTTGAAGGCAAGGACGAATGCTGTCCAGTCGAGTCCGTCGCCGGTCCACTCCTTCGGCTCGTCCTCTGGGTGCAGGCTGATGCCGGCCAGGCCATGCGCCGCGACTCGCATCACCCCTTTGCGGAACCACTGCAGGCCGAAGACCAGGAGGAGAGCGCCGACGATGAGCCTCAGCGGACCGATGGGAACGCGGCTCAGGGCAAGACCGGCGACCACGACCACCACCGCCAGCACGCCAAAGCCGGCCGCCGCTCCCACCAGCGTCGCTCGCCAACCACGCGTGGCGCCGACGCCGAGCACGATCGTGACCATCTCGATTGCCTCGACGCAGGAGGCCAGGAAAGTGGTGATGAGGACGACCCCCGCGCCAGTCATGTCTGACCTCGATTGTGTCCCATCTCGGCGAGCGTCGTAGGCTGATGCCTGACATGCGTTCCTGTACCCACCTCGACCAGATCAAGGACGTCACCGCCAGCGCGGATGGATGCGAAGACTGCTTACGGATCGGCGACCGCTGGGTGCACCTCCGGCTCTGCATGAGCTGCGGGCACGTCGGCTGCTGCGACAGCTCGAAGAACCGTCACGCGTCCGCACATGCGCGTAAGACCGGCCACGCGATCGTCAGGTCATTCGAACCGGGCGAGAACTGGGGCTGGTGCTACGTCGACGAGGTCGAGCTCGATCCTACCGGCTGGCCGGTGCACGGCCGGATCGCGCACACCGTCTGACCCCGGGTGGGCCTTCGCGTAGCCGCAATCATCACGATTGCGCTCGTCATCGCGTACCACCTCATGCGGGCAGCGGCCGTCGCATGCGTTGGAGACAGCTGCGACATCTACATTCCTCTTTCTTTGCTGCTTCCGTTGCTTGCCCTGACCGGGGCCGTGGTCACGGGCCTGATGGCGATATCCGCCGCCTGGCATGAAGTGAGATGGTTGGTCGCTCTCAGCATCTGCACCGTGGTTGGGGTTTTTGGTCCGATCGTCGGCCTACTCGTGCTTCGGGACTCGCCAGATGCTTTCGTGGTCACGTCCACGATTCTCATCGCGCTCGTGCCGGTGAGCGCGCTGGTTTACAGCTTCAGGCGCAAACCTACTGCCATTTGAACTCTGCCACCGAGCCGTTGAGCTCGATCATCCACACTTCGCCCCGGTCGGTCACCACCGAGCTCGAGGGTACTGCTATCCGCTCGGCGATCTGACCGGTGCCTAGGTCGATCCGCGACGTCGTCGGACCGCTGAGCCAGATCCCGGTCGGCGCGACGCCGAGCTCGTCGATGCCCTGACGGCCGATGAAGCCGGGGCCGGGCTGGGTCCATTCAATTGCGCCGGTCGATGCATTGATTCGGGATATGTCTCCGCCGTATGAACCGCGGACGTAGACCCCTCCGTTTTCGCTGACCACGCCAGTGCTCCACCACTCGATGTCGTAGCGACCGATTACTTTCGCGGTGATTGGATCGATGCGATCGAGGTGGCCGATGCCATCGACGCCGCGGACGCACACGACCCACACCGCGCCGGCGCCGTCGACCAGCGTGGCGGGGCCGTGGTCCAGGTCGGAATTCACCGTGGCCAGCTTGCGGGTCTGAAGGTCGACGACATAGAGCGAATGGTCTGCGTAGCCCGAGACCCACGCTTTCCCGTCGCCGAACGCCATCGACCAGCCGATTCCGGGAAGGTCGATTCGCTCGGCAGCTTTGTGGTTCATGGGATCGACGCGGACGAGCTGCGTGTTGCCGTTGTCGAGCGCCCATAAGGACGAGCCATCCCAGCCGATGGCGTAAGGCGTGTCGCAGGCGCGCCAGCCCCAGGAGCCGGAGTAGTACGCGTGGACGCTGTCAGGGGCACAGCCCTGCGCGCGAAGGACTTTCGGATCAGCAACTGTGATCGTGGAAATGACCTTCCCGCTCGCCCGATCGATTTGCGTGACCGTTCCATCGCTCATGTTGGCGACGAAAGCCCATTTGTCCCCGAGGATGACGGGGCTGGGCGTCTGCCCCACCTTGATGTGCTGGACCATCGTCCAGTGAGGTTGCGGGGTCGGCGACTGCGACTGCGTGCATCCGGTGACCGCAACGAGTGAGAACACCAACGCCAGGCGGCAGATCTTCGTAATAGCCTAAGCATTCTAAATCTATTACACTGGCTGTGGCCTTGCCCTCCGCCCTTCCACACGACTGGACAAACGCTCCGTGCCTCGACTTGATCAACAGCCGGTGGAGCGATCACCTCGGTTCCGGGCAGCACTACGATCGGTTGCCGTTACCCGTCTTTAGACGGGCTTTTCTGAAGCGCTGGGGCTACCGCGTCGGCGATCCTGACGACGCTGCGGGGCTGGCGCGGCTGCGATCGCTGCGAGCTTTTCTTCGAGGCGTCCTCGAGCAGTACATCGCCGGTCGGCCGCTCACACAATCGGCGCGGCGGAGGTTGGAATCAGAGATCAATTGGGCGCCGATCTCGATGCGGCTGGTGTCGTCGCCCGAGGGATTTGTTCTATCCGCAGGGCGCTCGGGAGCGACATGGGATGTCGTGATCTCCGAGATCGCGACGTCGGCAGCAAGGCTGATGTCGGAGCGTGCCAGCGTCAAGGTCTGCGCCAATCCAGCTTGCAGCTGGATGTTTACGGACGAAACCAGGCCCCGAACGCGGCGATGGTGCAACGTCTCGGTCTGCGGCAGCCTGATCAATGTGCGCCGGCACCGAGCCGGCCGCCATGATTGAGGACGCCATGGACGTCCGATTCGATGGTCACTGCTTCGGGTGCGGCCCGCTGAACGAAGCTGGCCTGCAGCTTCAGTTCACGCCCGGTCCGAGCGGATCGGTGGCCGAATTCGTGGTCCCCGAACGCTTTCAGAGTTGGGCGGGGATGGCCCACGGCGGCATCACAGCTCTACTTCTCGACGAAGCTGTCGGGTGGGCGGCGTGGCATGCGGGCCATCCAGGAGTGACGGGTCGATTGCAGGTCAACTATCGGCGGCCGTTGAAGCTCGGCGAGTCGGTGCGGGTGGTCGGGAAAGTTGAGCGCGTGCGGCGCTCGCTCGTGTACGCCTCGGCGTACGTGGAGAGTCGAGAAGATGGATCCCGGATCGCGGATGCGACGGCGACGCTGATGATGGCCGATACCACCGTGGACGTGGTCGCTCGGTAGAACGCCCGTTCGAGCGAGAAACGACCGGACTTCCGACTTCGAGCGTTTCTGGCGTTATCACCTGCTGAAGGGCTCGGACTGCGGGGCCCAAGCACTGGAGGTAATTCATGAGTTCGATTCGCAGATTCGTTGCGATCGGATCGGCGGCAGCCGGACTGTGCGCCTTGGTGGCGTTTTCGCTCGCGCCGGCGGCGGTCCTGGCGGAGGGGTCGCACAAGACACACCCGAAAGTCGCGGCGGTTCAGACCGTTCGCGAGGGGGCGCCCACCGCGACGGCGCCGTCCGAGGCAACGCCGTCCGCGGCCTGTACCGCGGCGCGGCAGGCGATCGCCAAAGCGAGGGCCGATGATCGCGCGGAGGACACGGCGGAGAAGATTGCGGTCAAGCAAGGCAGCGAGACTGCAGCAGCCGACAAGACCGAGGACCAGGCGGAGAACGCCGCGATGAAGAAGCTTCGCGACGCGGCGCGGACTGCGTGCGCGGAGCAACCGCCGACGCCACCGAAGCCGCCGACGAGTGCATGTGTCGCCGCCAAGCAGGCGCTGGCGAACGCGCTGGCCAAGGACAAGGCGGAGAACACGGCCGAGAAGGCCTCGCATGGCGAGTCCACGGCAGCCGACAAGTCCGAGGACGCGTCAGAGGCGGCGGCATTGAAGCCGCTCCTCACCGCGATACGATCAGCCTGCGGCTTTTCGTTTGACCGGGAGTAACAAACTCAGAAGCTGAACGGAGGTCCGGAGCGTCATCCGGACCTCCATCCCACTCCAAGTGGTCAGCACTACCTGAGCGTCAGAAGTAAGGCCCCGATAGAATCACCTCTCTCGGGGGCTGGCGCAGTTTGGTAGCGCGCACGGTTCGGGACCGTGAGGCCCGGGGTTCAAATCCCCGGCCCCCGACCAGATTCTGAATACGAATCTGAGCGTGTAATCGCTACTTATGTGACAACGCCGCTGTATTGGTGTAGCACAGATGTAGCACGCTCCATCGGGAAGCTCATCGCCGGGTCTAATACTGGTTTGGATCGACCAACCTGGAGGGCCCTCGCCGGCGGACGCGTCATCGGACTCCCCTCACGCGCAGGATGGCGAAGGCGCCGATGACGGCGCAGACGCCTGCGACCGCGTACAGCGCGCCATAGCTGCCGCTCCCGATCGCCAGGATGGCCGGCGCGACCGCCGGCGCCACAGAAAAGGGAAGCGCGCTGGCGATGTTGAGCACTCCAAGATCCTTGGCGAACCTGTCCTTGGCGGGTAGCACGTCGGCTATGAGCGCGAAATCAACAGCTATGTACATTCCGAACCCGAGTCCGCCGATCGCCATGCCGACGAGGAACCCGTTGAAAGTGCTGGCGATGGCGATCGTGAACATCGCCACGCCATAAACGATCGAGGCGGTGAAGACGAAGATCTTGCGCCGGCCGGTCCGGTCCGAGAGCGTGCCACAAATGAGTGAAGCGGCGATAACCACCGCGGAACTGACCAGGGTTCCGAGGAATATCTGTTGTGGCACATCGGCCCTGGCACTGCCGATCTTGCCGAGCAGGTAGTACGCCTGGTATGTGGCCAGGAAGGCGTAGGTCAGGGTGAACATGAAACGGCTGACGAAAGCCCAGGCGAAGTCTGGGTTCTTGCGCGGTGCGACATAAAACGTGCGAGCGAATTCCCCCAGGGACCAGATCGGCCGGTCCGCTATGGAAAGCCGGCGATCCTTCAGCACCACCGCGAAGAGCAGGATGAAGAAACCTCCAATCGCGCAGGGGACCAGGAACGTTGCTAGTTGGTTACTACTGACCAGCCTGACCAGGAACGTGCCGGTCACCGCGGCGGCGGGCAGGCAGACGCCGAGCACACCAGAGACCAGGCCGCGTTGAGCAGGCTGGACCTGATCGGGTAGCACCGCCACCTGAGCGGCGAGTATCGCGTTGAAGAAGAGCTGAGCCATGCACCATCCGATCAGGACGACCGGGATGTTGGGTGCCAAGGCGAGAACGACGATCCCGAGCGATCCGCCGACAAAGCCGATCACCATCCACGGTCGCCGCATGCCGAGACGAGATGAGGTACGGTCGCTCATCCTGCCGAAGAAGGGATTGGCGACCATGGACACCAGGGCGCCGACCCCCGCGACCAGCGCAAGACTGTTCGGTGCTTCCTTGATGCCTACGAGTGCATTGATCTTCAGAGGCAACGTGACGAGCAGCGGCGGGAGGAAGAGGATGCTGGTGCTCATGAACGCGAGGGCGTACAGGGAGATGAAGCCCCATCCAACTCGGCGTTGCGTTGGGTCCGCTAACTCGGGCCCGGCCTTCGCTGCTGTGTAATCGACCTGCAGAGCACGTCAACTATGGGCGTTGCAAGAGAAAGACGGGAGCGCAGCCCCCGTCTTTCATAGTCTCAGCGCCTCGAAACGCGCGCACGGCGCGGTATCGGGAACCGTCTTATCGCCCGCCTTTGATTGTTGCGACGATCATTCCCCCCGTGTCCATGATCGTGAGAAGTCCTGAGTTCTCCGGCGACTCAATGGGGTCCGCGGAGGTCAGCTTCTGCCCGTTCACCGTCTTGGCGAAGGGGACCGTTCCCAGACCAGGGATTGAGGTCATCGAAGGCACGCAGCCGCCGCTGGAGATGCCACCAGCACTGCACAGGACGAAAAAGGCGTGGTAGTGAACCGGGTCGTCGCCATCGTTCCGCGCTGACACGTCGCCGATGACGTGGTCGTGCAGGAAAGGCACGGTGCCCTGCGGGACGTGGACCTGGGGCGCGATGACGTAGAAGTTGTGTGTCGGGGCGTTCGACGGCGCCGGGTTGAAATCGAGATACGTCATCTTCACCTGGACTCCGTCCGACCAGACCTTTTCAAAACAGGGCGCGACGACGCCGTTGTCAGCGCAATTCTTCAAGCCCGCGGCCTGAACGGGCGATGCGACGCCGAGGAGGAGCGTTAGGGCGGCAACGGTTGTTGTACCGATGAGGACGCGGACTGGATTGAACTTTGACACTTCTTAACTCCTTGAATCACTGAGGTCCCAGCCGCCAGACTCGCGAGGCGCGGGTCTGCGGCGCAATGTGGCCGGGATCGATTCCCGGCTAAGTTCCAAATCGACTTGCTTATCGCGTGACGGCCACAGGCGTGAGTGACGGGGTCATTCCCGCAATTAGCGGATCGCTGGAGAGGATCGGAGAGGGCTGAAAGCCTTTGACGACCAGCCAGACGCCGAGGGAAAACTCGAACAGCGCGATCGGGAGCGCAAAGACCACCGCCTGGGACGCCCCGACGACACCGAAGAGCACGGCGGCGTCACTGCCGACAAGCAGGGGAACTCCGGCCAACCCGAGCATCGGTAGAACTCGCGGCACGAGTCGAGACTGGTACAGGAGGATGCCCAGCAGCAGGTCGTCCACTGCCGGCATGAAGCTCTGTCCGATGAGGAAGATCCGGTTATACATGGTGACCAGCGCATGGCTGGTGACCAACGCGTCCGTGCCGGCTCCGGCCTGCCGCAAGCTGACGACGGTCAGGAGGCACATGACGCCGACGAAGATGGTGCTGGCTTCGAGGACTCGCGATCCGACGAAGGCCATCGCGATGCCTTCGTTCTGCCTCTTCAGTACCGGGAATAGGGCGACGGCAGTGCCGATGCCGGCGAGAGCCACGATGATCTCGAGGATGCCGCCGAACAGAACGCCCGTGTCCGGGCCGGCGCCGAGGATATACGTTGCACTCTTCACCGGACCGTAGAGAACGAGGGTCGGCATAGACACAAAGGTGAGCAGGTACAGCACGCCTGCCGCGAGCGATGTCTTTCTCCGGAGATTCACCCCGGCACTGACAGGCGCATGCCCGTTGGTCGAAGGTTTCGAAGCGGCCGGTTTTGTCGCGATCATGATCTGAGACTCCTTGTTTGATGTCATCGGCACGATGACCGTGTGGAGGTCAGGCTCATGACCTCGGAACCGCGCAGCGCTTCGAGAAATGGCTGAAAGCTGCCGCAGACAAGGCAGCGCAGCAGGTGGCCATCGACTTCGATCTCGGTGACCCCTGACGCCCGCGCCATTTGTCGCGCCGGAGGCGAGCCGACGAACGTGACCTCTACCCGGTGAATGGTTAGCTCGTCGTCCATACTCCGAGCGTGAGGCGACAGCCAAAATGCGCCATCGTCAGGATTGCCAGTTCGATACCTAGTCCTTCGGCGAAAGACCGTGCCAGCAGGGCTGCCCGTATTCGGGATGGCGAGGACTAGCCGCCGGCCGGGCAACCTACCGGCGGACGCGACGACGTTCATCGGCCGTCGGCAGGAGCTCGCCGAGGTCAAGAGAAAGCTGACCACCGCCCGCGTGGTCAGCCTGGTCGGCCCGGGCGGTGTGGGTAAGACGCGGCTGGGTATTCGGGTTGCGACCGAGCTCGCACGGGGATTCGCCGACGGCGCTTGGCTGGTGGAGCTCGCGGAGGTGCGGGATGGGACTCTCGTGACGAACTCCGTGCTTGCGGCGCTCGACTTGAGGGACCAGGCCGGCGCGAATCCAACCGAGATCCTCGGCTCTTATCTACGTGACAGGCAGTTGCTGCTCCTCGTCGACAACTGCGAGCACCTTCTCGATGCGGCTGCCGAGCTCGTGACTGAGCTCCTCCGGACTGCCCCCGGAGTGCGGGTGGTCACCACCAGCCGAGAGGCCCTGCAGGTGCCTGGTGAGCACATCGTGCCCGTCCCACCGCTCGAGCTCCCTCTAGATGATGGCGAGGAGCCGCTCGGCAAGCTCCGACAAAACGAGGCGGTCATGCTCTTCACGGAGCGGGCGGCCGCGGCATCCGGCGCTTTTGAACTCAGCACGTCCAACCGGGCCACTGTTGTCTCGATCTGCAGGCGTCTCGACGGTCTGCCGCTGGCGATAGAACTTGCCGCGGTCAGGACCCGGTCCCTCAGCCCTGAGCAAATCCTCGACCGCCTGAGCGACCGGTTCGCCCTGCTCACCCGAGGCGGCCGCTCAGCGCTCCCGCGTCATCAAACGCTCGGCATGGCAATCGATTGGAGTTATGCACTGCTCACGGACTTGGAGCAAGTCCTGTTCCGGCGCCTGTGCGTCTTCGCCGGTCGCTTCACCCTGGAAGATGTCGAAGGGGTTTGCACCTCACACGAAGGACGTGCGATCGATGCCTTGGCCAACATTTCATCGCTGGTTGACAAATCTCTCGTTAGCAAGAGCGACGTCGGGGGCGTTGCTTCCTATCGACTGCACGAGACGATGCGCGAATATGCCAGCGCCAAGCTGCGGGATGCCAATGAGGAGGAGCTCCTCAAGGACCGTTGCCTCGAGCATTATCGAACAGCGTGTTTGCTACGTGCGGAGCAAGCTCGATACCGCCTAGTCCAATGGCTCAAATGGGCGGACCTCGAGATCGACAACATCCGAGCGGTCCTCTACGACTGCGTGGCGCGTGGGGACCTCGCCCGCGGTCTGGACGTCGCAACTTCGATGCGCTACTACTGGATCACGCACGGGACTACGGAGAGCATTAGCTGGTTCGACCAACTTCTCGTGCCGGGCGAAGGTTCTCCGGCCACGCTGGTCAGGGCGTATTACCTTCGTGGTTGGTTGAGCCTGCTCAAAGGCGATCCGGAGGCCGCCAAGCCGTTGATCGCGCAGGCGATTACGATGGCTCGAGAGTCCGGGCAGCGAGCACTCTGGTCCGAGTCATTGTCGCTGGCGGCGACCATCCACAATGTCGCCGGCGACGCGGAAACGGCCAGACGATTTCTCGATGAGGCCGAAACGATGACCCCTGCTCTCCACGACTATCCCGCCACGATCGAGTTGTTGCTGTCTCGGGCCGTACACGCATTGCTCCAGGGAGATATGGAGACTGCCAAAGCCCTGTCTTCAGAGGGCGTGAACCTCAGCCGAGAAGCCGGTGACCTGTACCAGAACGAGTCGATGCTTCGCAATTTCGGCATGGTCGGAATGATGACCAGCGACACGAGCGCGGCCAAGTCGGGCTTTGTGCAAGCGCTGCGGGTGGCTCGCCTGTTCGACAATCGATTGGCCGAGTATTACGGGCTCGCGTGTTTAGCCTGGCATGCCGCCAACTCTGGTCAGGCGCGGGTCGCCGCACGACTCTTCGGAGCAGCTGAAGCCCTCGCAGTGCAGACGGGCGCAGGCATATTGGGTCTTGCGGCGCAACTGTTGGACGAGGCCAAAGAGTCAACGATTGCGGCGTTGGGAACGCCGGCTTTCGAGGATGAGTTCAGCGCGGGGAAACAGTTGACGCGTGAAGCAGCGCTGCAGCTCGCGCTAGGCGAATCCGACGGCCTCGGCGCCCAGCCCGCGGGCCGCTCTGCCGCCGGACCACTCGCAAAGCGGGAACTCGAGGTCGGGCGCCTGATCGCGGAGGGGCTGAGCAACAAGCAGATTGGAGCGCGTCTTTTCATCGCCGACCGCACGGTGGCCGCCCACGTCAGCAACATCATGAATAAGCTCGGCCTCAACTCCCGCGCCCAGATCGCTGTCTGGATGACGTCGAATAAGTGAGAGCGCCCCTTCGTTGGCGCAGAGGGGTCCGCCATAAAGGGCTCCATCAGTGGACCATCGCCGGATCACAGACAGATCACGCATTCGCGGAACTAGAAGGACACTGAAGGACACCAGAGGACACACAGACCGGCGACCTTGAGTACAGGAGGACACTGAAGGACACAGAAGGGTACGGGAGGACACGCCATACGTTCGGTTGGGGACCGTGAGGCCCGGGGTTCAAATCCCCGGCCCCCGACCAAAATCCGAATACGATCCAGGCGTCACGGCTGGGTCTGGGAGGACGCCGTATCACAGCCGTATCACAATTTCCCTAAGAAGTAACCGAAGCAAGGGCATCCTCGACGGTACGTGCAGCCTGAGCTGTCGCGCGGTGACTTCGCTTAAAGCGGAACAGTGCCTGGGCGGATCAATCGGGCTGTGGCAGTACTCATGAGCGACGTGACCCAGGACGGTGTTGTATCCGGCAACCAACGGCCCCCGGCCAATTCTGGATCCTACGAATGGCCCCAGACACTCCGGCTGCCCTCGCGGCCGCCCAAGCTCGTGTACTTAGATCTGAATCAGTGGATTGCACTGGCCAAAGCGATGGCAGGCCATCGCGATGGCGAGGCTTACAAAGATGTTCTGACTCGCTGTTTAGGTGCCGTGGATCGCGGCGAGGCAGTCTTTCCCATTTCGGACTCCATCTACCTCGAGATTTCCAAGAATGGGTCACGCCGCCAGCGGCGCGACCTGCTTGCTGTCATCGAACCGCTGTCTCGCTTCATGGTCGTGATGTGCCGCTCCATCGTCTCAGCCCACGAGATCGAGGCAATGCTGGACCGTATCGTCGGTCCGAGTCCAAACCCAATCAACTCGATGGACTACCTCGATTGGGGGGTAGCTCGGGCGTTTGGCATGGTGGGTGGCTTCAAGTGGAGGTCGAGTCGCGGCGAAGACGTAACCGCGGAGGTTCGCAGCGCGCACGCCGACGGCCCAGCTGCGTTCGATTCGCTGCTCAGCAATGCCGAGCTAGAAGTCAACAGAAGCGTCATTACCGGACCTGCACCTGATGAGGAACCAGAGATGCGCAAGCGGGGTTGGAATCCAGCGAGCAATTTTGAGATCGCCGAGAGAAGGGCTGCACAGGAAATCGAGCAGGTCAGTCGTTTCGATCAAGACCCTAGGTGGCGGCAGGGCCGGATCAGAGACGTCGTAGCGGCCCGCGAGGTGGAGATCGAGATATATGACGCGCTGTCTAGAGGTCTTTCAGTGCGGGGCACAACCATTGCAGCCACTTTCCCTGTACTGGAGGACACTCGCAGCGCCTTGGACTCCATGCCCAGTTTCGATGTAGCTGTAACTCTGAAGACTGCATATCACCGTGACTCATTGCACCGATGGACGCCGAACGATATCCATGACATCGACGCGATGGGTTCGACAGTTCCGTACTGCGACATCGTTGTGACGGACAAGGCAGTGGCGTCGCATGCCAACCAGACGAAGTTGGCCGAGCGCCTCGGCACGATCGTCGTTTCGCAACTATCCGACCTCCTTCAGCACTTGTGATGTGATACACGCGGCCAGCGACGATACGCGCGTGCTGAGGGCAAGCCGCTTCAAATGGGCCGTGCTCCTCTTAGCTGGAGCGGTTTTCGCGATGGCTGGGGTCCTGATCGACGTGCCAGGGCGTCTCTCGGCGAAGGTGTCAACGAAGGTATACATCAGCGATACATCAGCGAGGAGGCGGGATCTGGAGCCACCTCGATCAGCTAGGGAGGCCGTCGAGCAAGCTGAAACGGACATCCATCGCGACACTTCGGACATCGATCAGCTGCTGATATTCAGGCGAGTTGTACCATCTGACGGCCGTCTCACGGTCCGGAAACCGCATGATCGCCCCTGAGGAGAGCATGGGATCGCCATGCAGGATCTCCCACTTGCTGTTGGCGAGAGCCTCGCCTCCGTACTCTTTGGCCGTCTGCCCAGCGTTGCGGCTGTACTTCTCACGATAAACATCCGGGTCCTTGACCGTGAATTCGACAACTACGTATGCGCTCATGTGGATACTCCTTAGTTGTTAGTTATGTTTTGTGCTCTAGATCTTCACTACTAAGCGGCGCCGACGACGGGAGTTACGTCGCCACTCGGTGCCCGTCGACCGCAAGAGTGACGCCGTGGACGAAGCTGCCACATCACTGGCCAGGAAGGCGGTCGCCGTAGCCAGTTCCTCAGGCTCAGCTACGCGACCTGCTGGTGCCAGTGCTGCGAGGTGATTCACCATCTCGTCAGGGAAACCTTTGGTCATCCGGGTGCGCGTCGGGCCGGGGGCAACGGCATTCACCCGAACACCACGCGGGCCGTACTCGGCGGCCCAGGCCTTCGTCAACAGTTCGAGAGCCGCTCGGCTGGCGCTATACATAGCCATACCGGCCTGTCCGAAGCTAGCGACCATCGTGGAGACGTTGACGATCGAACCCCATCCGCGTTCGGCCATAGCTGGTGCCAGGGCCGCAACGAGGAAGAACGGCACTTTGACGTTAAGTCCAAAGGTCTCATCGAATTCTGCTTCGGTGGCTGCGTACGATGGTCCGACCAAGGGGACGCCGGCGTTGTTAACGAGGATGTCGACGTGACCGTCGCCTGCCTCAGTGGCCCGTCCTTCAGGACGCCGCACTCAGGGATGCTGGGTAAGACAAGTCGACGCCGGAGACACTGACGACGGCCTGCCAGGCGGCTTCCTGGTTGGCGCGATCGTGAAAGTGCGGGTGGCGCATCGCCTCAATTGGGCCAGTGACCTTCTTGGGCGCCGAGGCGAAGAATTGCCCCGAGACGTCGGTTCCGAACTCCGATGCCTGGAGGTAGCGACGAGCCGCGGTCTCCGGCGTCTGAGACATCCCGGGGATGAGCTTTATCAGCGGCATCATCAGCCACTTGATGACTGGGCCAGCGTTTCGCGCCGCCTTGGTGTCGGGCGCGCTGCCGGGCGAGACGGCGTACACGGCCATGCCGGAAGGTAGCCGGCGTGCCAGTGCGGCAGCCCACCAAGCGACGACGAGCTTCGCGTCGGCAAACGCCCGGTTGGGCTCGAACTTCACGTTGGGCCCGCTGCGCACCAGGGCTTTCACCGCGGCGCTTCGGTCGCCCTTGTGTAGCGTGGCCGCAAGGGCCGCCACGTCGGTATAGCTGAACATGGGTACGTCCCCTCGGGCAGCTTCCGAGCCGGCAATGACAATCCGCGCGTTGGGGCTCAGCAAGTTGGCGCGGAGCAACCCGACAGTCAGTTGATGATGGC
>DASVEP010000140.1:0-12368 GCA_036380475.1 Candidatus Dormiibacterota bacterium | reverse complement strand
CGATTCGGAGGGCCGGATTCAAAGCGGCCGCGGGGTCTTGCGGCACGTAGGAGATGAGCCGTCCACGCAGGTGCGCGAGCTCGCCCTCGTTGAGGGCGAGGACGTTCACATCGCCCAGGCGAACAGAGCCGCCGGCGATCTCGACTCCGCGCCGAGCGTGGCCCAGCAGCGCCAGGCCAACCGTCGTCTTGCCGGAGCCCGACTCGCCCACCAGCCCGAGCACCTCGCCGGGTGCAATCTCGAATGAGATGTCGTCCACGATGTCGCGAGTCGTCCCGCGGACATTGATCCGCAGGCGGTCGACGACGATCGCAGGCGCGGTCATTCGCCTCTGACCCTGTCGATGCCCGCGGCGGCGCGCGCGATCCCGTCCCCGACCATGCCGGTGCCCATCGTCAGCAGGGCGACCGCGATGATCGGCAGCACGACGCCCCAGGGCTGGACGACGAGCGCGATCTGGTTCTCCTGGATCATCAGGCCCCAGTCCGCGCCGTTGGGGTTGGCCGTGAAACCGAGGAAAGCCAGACCGGCTATGAGCCCGATCGAATACGTGAGGCGGAGGCTGGCCTCGACCATGAGCGGGCTCAGGACATTGGGCAGGATCTCGCCAAAGAGAATCCGCCATCGGGGCACGCCAATCGCCTCGGCCGCGGCGACGAAGTCACGCTCCACGATCGGTTGGGCGGCGGCACGTGTCACCCTCGCGACGCGTGGAACGTTGGTCAACCCCACTGCGAGGATGATCAGCCAGCCCGACGCACCGAGGGTGGCGATGGCGACCAGCGCGAGCATGATCGAAGGGAAGGCGAGGATCACGTCCATGCTGCGCATCAGGATGTCGTCGAGCGCGCCCTTCGAATAGGCGGCAAGGAGGCCAAAGCTGGTGCCGATGGCAAGGCCGAGCAAAGTGGCAGCGCTGGCGAGCAGCAGGATCTCGCGACCGCCGTCGAGGAAACGGCTCCATACGTCCTGCCCGAGGTGGTCGGTCCCGAACCTGGCCGCACCCGATGGTCCGGTGTTGGGCAGGCCGATGAAGTCCGCCGGGCCGTGGGGTGCGATCAGGGGTCCGAAGATGGCGATCGCGGCGATGATCAGGACCAGGCCGAGACCGATCCTGGTACGCCCGAGCTCGAGCGCGCCGAGGATGACGCCGGTCGGCCGCTTGGACTGGACGAGTGGCGGCTCGTTGCTGACGAGCGGATTGACGACGCTCACAGGCGAGTCCTCAGCTTGGGGGTGACCATGATCGTCGCGATGTCGGCCAGGAGGTTGAGCACGACGTACAGGCCGGCGATCAGCATCGCCAGGGCCTGGATGACGGGCAGGTCGTGGTTCGAGACCGCGTCCCTCAGCGCGCCGCCGATGCCGGCGTAGTTGAAGACGTATTCGACGACGATGATTCCGCCCGCGAGGTAGGCGAGGTTCAGGGCGATGACCTGGAATGTGGGGCCGAGCGCGTTGGGGAGCGCGTGGCGGGTGATGACGACACGTTCCGGGAGGCCTTTCAAGCGCGCCATCTCCACGTAGTCACTTTCGAGGACCTCGATCATCGATGCCCGCATGATGCGGGCCACATAAGGCGTGACCGCGAGCACGAGTGTGAGCGTGGGCAGGACCAGGCCGGCGGGGTTGTCCCACGGCCTCCCGCCGGGAGGGATTAGTGAGACGGCGGGAAGGACATGAAACACGGTGGTCGCGAAGATGACAACCAGCGAGACTCCAACCACGAACTCGGGCAGCGCGGCGAACACCAGCGTGCTGAGTGAGGTGACAACGTCGAATGTCTTGTCTCTTCGCAATGCTGCGTAGGATCCAATCGCGACCGAGAGCGGGATCGAGATGAGCCCCGCGCACAGGACCAGGACCGCGGAGTTGACGATCCGGTCACCGATGAGCTTGGTGACGGGCTCCTGCGCCGCCAGCGAGTTGCCGGCGTCGCCGTGGAGAAGGCCGCCGGCCCAGGTCAAGTACTGCGTCACCACCGGCTGGTTGAGATGAAGCTGCTGACGCAGGGCGGCGAGGCTCGCGGGCGTCGCCGAGCGGCCGAGGATCGCCCGCGCCGGGTCACCGAGCGCCTGCGTGGCGACGAAGACGACGATCGACACCAGCACCAGTACCACGATCCCGAGCAGCAGGCGTCGCAGGATGAAGCCCCAGACAGGGCTGATTCCAGTCGCGCTCCCGGGACGAGCCGCCTGAGCCGGCCCGCCCGGGATCAGCGCCGGCTGGAGCGCGTTAGCCGAACCAGATTGTCCGGTAGCCATGTCCGAACGAGTCCAGGTTGAGGGTTCCCTTGCTGCCTTTGAAGCCGGACACCTTGGTGCTGAACGCGTCGACCAGGTCGTTGAAGAACGGGATGATGTAGCCCCCCTGGTCGTACTCGAGCTTCTGCATCTCGTGGAGGATCTGGCACCGCTTGGTCGGGTCGACCTCGGCCTTAGCCTGCGTATATAGGCTGAGATAGTTCGAACCCGCCGGCGGCCAATGGCACTCGTTGTAGGGAGCGACCGGGATGCTTCCGTTGGCGACCTGGGGCAGGTAGTTGCGGGTGCCCCAGAAGTCGACTGATAACGCCAGCTTCAGGTACTGGTCGCCGTAGTAGTTGGGATCGTTCTTGACGTTCAAGGTGACGCCCGCGCCCTTGGCCTGCTGCGCGAAAACGTTGGCGATGTCGACCATGCCGGCGGCGCCGTCGGTGGTGTGGAGGTCCATCGTCAGGTTGGATTGGCCCGCAGACGCGAGCAGGGACTTGGCCTGAGCCAGGTCCTGGTGGCGCTGCGGCAGGTCGGAAGCGAAGCACGCGTCGAAAGGTGAATACAGATCATTCGCGACCCGGCCGTGGCCGGACAGCACCTGGGTCACGATCGCCTGGCGGTCGGCGATCAGCCGGAACGCCTGGCGGACCCTCACATCGGTGAAGGGCGGCATGTCGATGGCCATGCACAGGGGCAGCCAGCCCCCGCCCGGCGACTCGAGCACTGTCAGCTCGGGATGCGCCTTGACCACGGTCACCTGACCGAACGGGATGTCGGTGATTGCGTCAAGCTGACCGCCGAGCAGTGCGTTGACCTGGGCCGCGGGATCGGTGAAGTCGATGATCGTGACTTTGTCGAAATAGGGCTGGCCGGTGCGCCAGTAGTTGGGGTTCCTGGAATGGCTGCTCTGCTGGCCGGGCGTGAAGCTGTCCAGCTTGTAGGGGCCAGTGCCGTTCTGAGTTCCCGGGTAGCGCTTGTACCCGACCGGCACGATTCCGTTGTAATACTGGCCCAACTGGTCGCCGATGGTCGAGTCCGGGCCTTTGAGCTTCAGGCGGACGGTGCGATCGTCCATCTTGGTCATGCCTTTGACGTCGACCGAGCCAAGTCCGGCGTTGCCGAACAGCGTGGGGTCGGTGAGCATTCGGGTGAGCGAGTAGATGACGTCGTCGGCCCCGAGCGTCTTACCGTCGTGGAACTCGATCCCCTGCTTGACGCGGATAGTCCACTGATCGGGCTTGTCCTGAGTCACCGACTCCGCGAGGCCGTCGGTGCTCAGCTTGTAGTCCGCGTCGTAGACGAGCAGGGTCTCGAACGCCGTCACCAGGCGGGCCTGGTCCGGCTTGGTCGTGATGTTCTGCCCGTCCATCATGTCCTTGGCGCCACCACCCGTCACGCCGAGGCGGAACGTGCCGCCGCGCTTGGGTGCAGAGGAGGTCGTCGTGGATGACGTGCCGCACGCGGCCAGGACGCTCGCCATCGACAGCCCAGCCGCGAGCATGCCCATGCCCACGAGCAGCTGCCGGCGCGTGATCTGCCCTCGCAGGTGCATCAGCTCCAGGGTCGCCTTGTCGTCCATCTCTTCCCTCACAACAGATGCCGGATTGACGCCGTCACGGTCCCAGTTGCTCCCCACTGACTTCAGCGCTGATCAGACGAGACGTAAGCCGCAGATGCTCGGCGACGAGGTCGGGCGTCTTTGGATCTCGTCGCCGCAGGGCCTCTACGAGCTCCTTGTGATCCCCGGCGTACGTCCGCCGTGGATAGGGCGGGTGCGCCCGCAAGAGCATTCGCGTCTCGGCTGCGAACGTGTCATGCGCACGTGTGAGTCGGTCGCTGCCCGCCATGCGAACGAGCTCGTGATGAAATCGCAGGTCGGCCGCGATGGTCTCCTCCGATGGCCTCGCCAGCTCGGTTCCATCCACCGCCATGGCGTCGATCGCCGCCTCGAGGTTGGAAAGGTCCAGGGGCTGTTCGCTTTCGAGCAACTTGCGTGCGGCCCAGGTCTCGATTGCCTCGCGCGCGACGTAAACGTCCAGGCGGTCGGTCAAAGCCTGGTCCGGGACGAATGCGCCCTGGTGCAGCCGGTACTCGACCAGGCCCTCCTGCACGAGGTGCCGGAGGGCCTCCCGGACGGTGCCCCGACCGGTACCCAGCATCTCGACCAGGCGCGCCTCGCGCAGGGGAGACCCGGCCGGAATACGGCCGTCGACGATGGCGTCGCGGATTATGCGGCGAACCGCCTCGATGGCCGACTGGCCCTCGAACCTCGGCAGGGCCCAGCTCTGGATGGGACTCGCGCCGTTTTGTAGGATTGTCGGATCATAGGACGATCCTGAAGAATGTCAAGCTCAGGATTGGGTGGCGTTTAAGCTGAGGTCGGCTTGAACTTCCTGATCCTTGTCGCCGATCAGCTGAGCCCTCGGGCGCTTCCCCCCTACGGCAACCGGGTCGTCAGGGCGCCTCACATCGAAAATCTCGCGGAGTCGGGAGTCGTCTTCGAGCACGCCTACTGCAGCTCGCCGCTTTGCGCCCCCTCGCGCGCGTCATTAATGACTGGGCAGCTGCCGTCTCGAATCGGGGTCTATGACAACGGCGCGGATTTCGCCGCCTCGGTGCCGACGGTTGCCCACCGCATGCGGGCCGCCGGCTTCCGCACCTGCCTTGCGGGCAAGATGCACTTCATCGGTCCGGACCAGCTGCACGGCTTCGAACAGCGACTAACGCCGGACATCTACCCCGCCGGCATGCACTGGATCCCGGATTGGGAGGCCCCTCTATCCGAGCACCTCGAGTGGTATCACGACATGAGCAGCGTTTTCGAGGCCGGCGTGGTGGAAGCCACCCTTCAAATCGACTACGACGAAGAGGTCGCGTTTCGGTCAGTGAGAGCCATTTACGACCTGGCTCGCGCAGGCGACGAGAAGCCGTTCTTCATGGTCGCGTCCTTCAGCCAGCCGCACGATCCGTGGGAAGTTCTGGCCGAACACTGGCACAGATACGACGGCGTCGACATCGGCATGCCGGTCGTGCCCTCGATGAGCGACGACCGGCTCGACGCGCACAGCCGCCGGATCCGCGAGATGTGCGGTGGGCTGTCGCTCGAGGTGCCCGACGACGTGGTCATGAACGCGCGCCGTGCGCACTACGCGTCGATCAGTTACGTCGACGATAAGGTGGGCCAGCTGCTCCAGGCGCTGGACACAGTCGGGCTGCGCAACGACACCGTCGTGATTTTCATGGCCGACCATGGAGAGATGCTGGGCGAACGCGGTCTCTGGTACAAGATGTCCTTCTTCGAGCCTTCGATCACAGTGCCGCTCATCGTGAGTGCGCCTGGCCAATTCGTGCCTCGAAGGGTGACCTCGAACGTTTCACTACTGGACCTGGCGCCGACGCTAGTGGACCTCGCCCCGGGTCTGGCTGCGCACGATATCGACTCTTTCGAAGGCACGAGCCTGCTTCCGCTCCTCGAAGGCGATCCAGCCGGCCGCAACCGAGTGGTCGCGGGCGAGTACCTTGCCGAAGGCGCCGTGGCGCCGGTGGTGATGATGCGGCGAGACAAACTGAAGTTCATCAGCTCGCCGTCCGACCCCGATCAACTCTTCGACCTGGGGACGGATCCGAACGAACTGAACAACCTGGCCGATGCCCCGACTCACACTCGGGAGGTGGAGGAGTTTCGCCAAGAGGTGACAAGGCGGTGGAATCTGGCGACGCTGCATGCGGAAGTGCTGTCGAGCCAGCATCGGCGCAGGCTGGTGGCAAAGGCGCTTTCCGCCGGAGCGCAGGCCAGTTGGGATTACACGCCGAACGGGTCAGCGTCCGACGCGCGATACGTCCGGGGCGCAGACTTCTGGGCGCCCTTCAATCGTGCGCGACTCCGCCGGACCCAAGCGGAAAAACCGTGAGCAGGCCCACAAGCTCGGCAACATAAGCCTCACGGTCTCGGCAATCGGCTCGGGCTGCATGGGCATGAACTATCACCGCGGCCCGGCATTACCGCCGGGTACTAGACCGCCCGGACGTCGACCGAGGTAGCGTCCACCACCTGCGCCCAGCGAGCTGCCTGCTCGATCACCCGGTGGTGATCTTCGACCATCCGCTCACGCCGGGGTAGCGGGTACACGATCGGGTAGACGTCGTTATCAAAGAGCCACTGGATCCGGGTCGCGTTCTGCTTCGGCGATCCGACCAGGCTGAACTTGTCGAGCAGAGCGTCCGAAACCAGATCGGTCGCCCGATCGAAGTCGCGCTCCTCCCACGCGGCCTTTACTTTGCGGGCATCCGCGCCGAGGCCGCAGATGTCCGCGATGTGCAGGTAGTGCTCAGACGCGCAGTAGAACGCGATCCCTCGGCGCGCCGCGAAGAGCGCTGCCTCGTCGCCAGGGTCGACGCAGGTCATCAGCAGCGTCGCGATCTGCACGTCGGCGGGGTGCCGACCGGCCTCCTCCGAGCCCTGCTTGATCAGGCCGCGGTACTCATCCAGCGATTCCTCGGTCAGCCAGTTGGCGATCACTCCATCCGCAACTTCGGCGGCGGTCTGAACCATCTTGGGACCGAGCCCGGCGAGCCAGATGGGAGGCGCGCCTTCCCCAATGGGGCCTTCGCGCAGGTGGAAGTCGTTTGGTTTGAACCACTGGCCGTCGTAAGAGAACTTCTTCTGCGTCAACAGCCCGCGGACGATCGCGACAGTCTCCTTTGCCCGCGCGAGCGGCTTCTCGACGACGATGCCGTGGCCCCGCTGCATGAAACCTATGCCTCCCGCCCCCAGCCCGAACGGACCAAAGCGTCCGCCCGACAGGTCGTGAATGCTGCGCGCACTCATGGCCAGCAAAGTCGGCGTTCTTGAGTAAAAGTTCACGATGGCGGTGCCGAGGTTGATGGACCTGGTCTCGCGCGCCAGCACGGCGAGTACGGCGAAGGCATCCTTGCCCGACTCTTCTGTCGTACAGAACGCGGAATAGCCGAGCCGCTCGGCCTCCTGCACCCAGGTGATCAGCTCGCCCCACGAGAGGTCGCCGGTGTGGCACGTGAATCCGAGTTGTCGCCCAGTCCAGCGGGGATCCAAAGTAGTTAGATAGTGTACTATATTTGGTGATGGCGCGACGGAATCTCCATGCACCAGTCCGGGTCTCTTCCGCGCTCCAGCGCGAGTTCCCACAGATGGACCGCCGTGCGACAGAGGTTCTCATCAACCTCATCCGCACTGACAGCCTGGTCACCGCCGCGCTGAGCCGCCGCTTCCGCCGGCACGGGTTGTCGTTGTCCGGCTTCAACGCTCTCGTGATCCTGAGACAGGCCCCTGGGGGGGTGAATCCGCGCGAGATCGCGGACCGCTTGCTCGTGACGCGTGCCGCGGTGACCGCCATCCTCGACTCCCTGGAAGAGAAAGGCCTGGTGCGCCGCGATCGCAGCGGGGCCGACGGGCGCATGTCGCTGATCGTCATCACCCCCGCCGCGAGGAAGCTGCTCGACAGGCTGCTGCCCGAGCATTTCGCCGCTGAGCGCGCGATAGCGTCCGTCCTGGGCGCCAATGAGAAGGAGCTGCTGATCTCGCTGCTGGGCCGGCTGCAGCTGCATCTCGCAGCGCAATCCGAAGACGTCACCATCGCGGAATGAGCAGGCTGGCGGGCGTCACACCCTTCCCGCCGGCATTCGCCGCCCGCTACCGAGCACGCGGGTACTGGGAGGACGTTTCGCTCGGACGCTTTTACTCGGAAGTGTTCGGCTCCCACGGCGATCGCGTTGCGCTGATCGCAGGCGGCGAGCGGGTGACCTACGCACAGCTCAGGCAGCGGGTCGACCGCCTGGCGCTCCACCTCATCGAACAGGGCGTGGCGCCACTCGACCGCTGGGTCGTGCAGCTGCACAACGTGCCCGAGTTCGTCTACCTGTACTTCGCCCTCGAGCGGCTGGGTGCGATCCCGATCATGGCCCTCGCCGGCCACCGCTGGAACGAGATCAACGCATTCTTCGAAATCTCCGGGGCGACGGGCTATGCGGTGAGCGAGAAGGTCGCGGACTTCGTGACGGCGCCGCTCGTCAAGGCCATCCGCGAAGCGCACACCGAAATACGCGTGGTCCTCGGCCTGGATGAGATCCGCGACCTGCTCCACAGAGAGCCCAAGCTGGAGGTCGATCTGCTCGACACCATCGAGATCGACCCCGACGAGCCGTGCATCCTGCAGCTGTCGGGCGGTACGACCGGGGTGCCGAAGCTGATCCCCCGCACCAACAACGACTACGTGTACAACACCAAGGCCGCGGTCGCTGTCAACGACATCCACGCCGATGACTGCCTCCTGGTCGCGCTGCCGATCGCGCATAACTTTCCGCTGGCATGCCCTGGGATCAGCGGTTTCTTCTGGAAGGGCGCTCGCGCGGTGCTCACCGAATCGGCACGCGCGGACGACGTCTTTCCGCTGATCGAGCGCGAGCAGATCACTCACCTCGAGCTGGTGCCGGCCCTTCTGATCCGCTACATCAACACGCCTGCGGTCACGGAGCGCAACCTGTCATCGGTCCGTGTCATCAACACGGGCGGCCAGAAGCTTCAGTCCGAGGTCAAGCGCCGCGCAGAATCGGTCTTCCCGAACGCGCGCGTGCAGGAGGTGTTCGGCATGGCCGAGGGCCTGCTCATGTTCGTGCGTCTCGACGACACGGAGGAGGTGCGCTTCGAGACCGCCGGCCGTCCGGTGTGCGAGGACGACGAGATCCTTATCGTCGACGACGATCGCAACCCGGTGCCCGATGGCGACGTGGGCGAGCTGCTGGTGCGCGGGCCATACACGCTGCGCGGTTACTACAACGTCCCCGATTACAACGCGCGCACGTTCACGCCAGACGGCTTCTACTGTTCGGGCGACCTCATGCGCCGCCATCACTCCGGCAACTACATAGTCGAGGGCCGCAAGAAGGATCTCATCAACCGCGGCGGAGAGAAGATCAGCGCCGAGGAGATCGAGAACCTGATCCTCGCGCACCCGGCCGTGCTCAACGTGGCCTGCGTGCCGATGCCCGACCAAGTGTTGGGCGAGCGCATGTGCGCGTTCGTCATCCCAAAGCCGGGGCGTTCGCTGACGCTGTCAGAGCTGACCTCCTTCCTGACGGAACGCGGGCTTGCGAAGTTCAAGCTGCCCGAGCGCCTGGAGCTCACCGACGACCTGCCGCTGTCAAAGTTCGGCAAGGTGGCGAAGAACGTGCTGACGAAGCAGGTCGCGGAGAAGATCCAGGCCCCGACTTAAGGGATCGTCAGCAACACGCGCCCGAAATTCTTCTCCGCCTCCACGTAGCGGTGCGCCGCGGCGACCTCATCCAGCGGAAACGACCTGTCGATTCGGGTCTCGAATCCTTGCTCGGCGGCCATTCGCCAGAAGCCGTCAAGCGCCGCCTGCGTGTGCGTCCTGATGCCGACGACCGACTGGCTCTTCAGGTACATCGACCTGATGTCGAGGGGCACGGTCTCGGCGGCAAGGGCACCCGAACACACGATGACGCCCAATCGGTCCAGCACTGCGCACAGCTTGGTGAACATCGATGCCGATGAGGTGTTGTCGATCGCGATCGCGACGCCCCGGCCGGCGGTCAGCGCCTTGACCTGGTCGACGAAGCCGTCGTCGTCGGTGCTCAGCACCGCCTCGAATCCGTGGCCGCGTAGGATCTCGCGCTTCCACTCCTTGCGCGAGCAGGCGATCACACGAGCGCCCAAAGCCTGCGCGACGAGAGAGGTGACCAGGCCCAATCCGGACGCCGCGGCCGTGACCACCACCCAGGCACCCTTCTTGAGGCCGGCGACGTGGAACTGGGTGATCGCCACTGGACCGCTCAGCGCCAGGGCCGCCGCCTGCTCATAGCCGACCGATGGGGGAATGCGGCGCAGGACCTTGGCCGGGACCGACACCAGCTCGGCGTACGAACCCTGGCGGTGGACGCCGACCAGCTGCGCGTTAGGGCAGGCGTCGTCGCGACCGATGGAGCATGCCTCGCACTTCCCGCAGGGGATGAACGGAACGCCCGCGACCCTATCGCCGGGGCGGAACTCATCTTCCCCCGCGACTACCTCGCCGGCGAAGTCGGAGCCGAGGATGTGCGGGAAAGTCAGGCGGGCGAAAGGATTGCGACCGGCGCGCGTGCCGATGTCGAGCAGCCCGCCCACGCGCACCGCGTGGACGCGGACCAGCACCTCGCCGGCCGCGGGCTTGGGCGCGGGCGCATCCTCGATCTTCAGCACCTCGGCCGGTCCGAACTCGCGGATGACGGCCGCCTTCATGCGGTCTCCGCCACGACGGGATTGGAGAGGCGGCCGAAGTCGGCGACCTCCATCTCCACCAGGTCGCCCGGGCGCAGGAATTCGCCGCGCGGCAGGCCGACGCCGGCGGGCGTGCCGGTCGCGATGACGTCGCCCGGCTCCAGCGTGAGGATCTCGCTGGCCGCGGCGATAAGCGCGGCCACGCTGTCGATCATGTCCGAGGTATTGGCCTGCTGCTTCAGGTTTCCGTTAACCCACAGCCGCAGGTCGAGGTGCTGCGGATCCTTGACCCGAAACGCAGGCCGAATACCGGGGCCGAGCGGGGTCGACCGGTCCGCGCCCTTGGACGCCAGCCAGTCCCACTGAAACGGTTCACCGATGGGATGCTGCACGCGATGCGGGCCGCGCAGCGAGACGTCGTTGATGGCGGAGTAGCCCGCGACGTAATCGAGCGCGTCCGCCTCGTTGACGTGGCGCGCGCTACGGCCGATGACCACCGCGAGCTCGGCCTCCCAATCGACGTTGGCTGCGGGATCCGGGGGCACGACAATGGGCTCGCCCGGACCGATCAGCGCCGTGGTCGGCGGCTTCAGAAAAAAATAAGGACGGGCGGCGTCATCGCGGAGCACCTTCATCTCCCGCATGTGCGCGTAGTAGTTGGTGCCCGAGCACAGCACCTTGCGCGGATAGCGAAGGGGCAGCAGGAGCTCTGCGTCCGCTACCTCGGGCGCCTGGTCCGGGTCGAACTCCTTCAGCGCCGGCTCGACCTCCGCCCAGCGCTCGATGAGCTCCAGCACACCGCGCGCGGTTAGGGGCAGCTCAACCACGCGCTCCCTCACGAGCGCTCCGGCGCGCTCTTCGCTCTTGCCGGTGCGGTAGGAGACCAGGCTCCATGGCGTCACTTCTTGGCTGCTACCTTCCTCGCCGGCAGCCGTGCGCCGGCGTCGAAGAACTCGTGCCCCGGTATGCCGGGACCCCACAGGTTGGCGAAGCGGTAGTCGGACATCTCCCACTTGCCGGGCCGGTAGTTGGCCTCGTCGTAGATCTTGATGAGGTCCGCGTAGTACTCGACCACGCAGCCCGCGGGATCGAGATGATATGTGAACAGGTTGCCTCCTGCGCCGTGGCGGCCGGGCCCCCAGAGAAACCGGCCTCCGTTCTTCTCGAGCACGTCGCCGAGCAGCCCGAGTTGGCCGATGTTCTCTACCTCCCACGCATAGTGGTGCAGCCCCTCGCCACCTTTGGTGATGCCGATGCCGTGGTGGTCGGCGTTGCAGCGCAGGAACAGCAGGGTGCCGTCGCCGACGTCGTCGGAGAGCCGGAATCCGAGCACCTGCTCGAGGAACTGCTGCGTCTCGCGCGGCTTTTCCGCCTTCACCATGGGGTGTCCGAACTTTTTCGGCTGCACGCCGCGGCCCGTATGGCGCGGCTCGTCCTGGGCCATGCCCGTGTACACCTCGAATACATGACCGTCGGGACCTCCGAAGCGGATCGAGTGCGTCACGGCAGGCTCGGGCTGATGGTCGATCGTCTTCACGCCGTGCTTGGCAAGGCGGTCGCTCAGCTCATTGAGGGCGGCCTCGTCGCGCGCCTCCAGAGAGATGTGGTCGAGCGCGCCTTCGCCGGCGCCGATGTAGATGAGCGAGTGGTGCGCACGGCCATGGGTCAGGTAGGAGGTGTTACCGTCGCGCTTAACCTCGCTCAGTCCCATCACGCCCGTGGCCCAGGCCACCGACGCGTCGAGGTCGGGGACCTGCAACGCCACGTGCCCGATCGCTGCGATCATCACGCCCTCCTTGCCAGCGCGAGATTGAGAATTCGCTCGGCGTTCGAGTGAAACACCTTGTCCAGCACCTCGTCGT
>DASVEP010000139.1:0-11337 GCA_036380475.1 Candidatus Dormiibacterota bacterium | reverse complement strand
GGCGGTCCTCTCCTACCTCGAATCGCACCCGGAGGTCTGATCCAGGCCGGTCGCAACTTCGAACCTGCACCCGCTATGCTGCGAAAGGGGTTGGGGCATTCGGAAAGGCATGGGAGGCGTGTCATGACAGAAGCGAGTGTGGAAACGCTCGAGGTACCCGCGACCAATGGGGGCCGTGAGGCCCCGATCGGTGGTGAGCCGAAGGCGACGGTGCTGGCACGAGACGACGCGTTCTCGGGCCGGCTGCAGATAAAGGGCAGCGGCCAGATCCTGGGCAACTTCAGCGGTCAGGTCGACTGCGAGGGGGATTTGTTCATCGGCCAGGAGGCCCACGTCGAGGCGAACATCAACAGCGCTCGGGTGACTGTCGCCGGCTACGTGCGCGGGAACATCGTCGCGGCGAATCGGTTGAAGATCATGAATACCGGACGGCTGGAGGGCGACGCCAGGGTGGGAGCGCTCGTGGTCCTGGAAGGTGGCGTGCATCACGGCGTGATAAGGGTTCACCCGGAGGGGGTACCCGAGGCGAAGGACACCGCGATCGTCGAGTCGAACGCAGGACCGGCTCAGGTGGTGACCCTCAGGACGCTCCCGAACCCGGTCGGCCGGGTCAGGAAGTTCTGGGGTGAGTTCTTCTAGGCGGGCATCCGGAAAGCCGCGGACGGCCGGGCGAACCACGAAGGCCCGGCAGGCTCAGACCGCGACAAAACGGGGTTCGGCCAAGCCGGCCCGGCTCAGCATCAAACCGGCGCCTCCAGAAGCCGTCCGCGTCCAGCTCGTGCCGTCCACGAAGCGACGGCCGTCCGGTCCACGGCGGCTGAGCGACGTCGTCCTCGACGAGGACGAGGTTCTCATCGACGCATTCGTCGCCACGCTCGATGGGGTCAACGTCCGCATCACCGCGGTGCTCGAGCGGACCTGCGTCTACATCGGCCGCGACGGTGACCGCAGACTTGCCAGCAAGAAAGATCTCTGGGTGGAGGCTGACAAACTGCCGATCAGGCGACGGGGCATCGGCTAAGCTACCGGCCGCGGTGTCGCAGAAGTGCATCCGGAAGACTTGATCGAACCACGCACCAATCGCAACCTGGCGCTAGAGCTCCTTCGTGTCACCGAGGCGGGGGCCCTGGCAGCCGCACCGCTGCAAGGGCGGGGCAACAAGGTGGCCGCCGACCGGCGCGCCGTCGAGGCCATCCGGAGCGCCATGGCGGGCGTCGACATGAAAGGCACCGTGGTCATCGGCGAGGGCGAGAAGGACGAAGCGCCGATGCTGTACTTCGGCGAGCAGATCGGGAACGGCCTCGAGCCCGAGGTGGACATCGCCGTAGATCCGATCGAGGGCACGAGCCTCACAGCGTCCGGATTGCCGGGGGCGATCTCGGTAGTCGCGCTTGCGGAGCGTGGCTCGATGTTCACCACACACGTGCACTACATGCAGAAGCTGGTGGTCGGCCGCCGGGCTCGTGGCGTGATCGACCTCGAGATGCCCGTGGCGTGGAACTTGAGGCGAATCGCCAAGGCCGAGGGCCTCCCGGCCCAGGAGCTCACCGTCGTCGTGCTGGAGCGCGAGCGAAATCAGGAGATCGTGGCGCAGATTCGCGACGTTGGCGCGCGCATCAAGCTGATCACGGCCGGCGACGTCGCGGGTGCGCTCGAGGCCGCGCTCGAGACCCGGTCCGGGGTCCACTGCATGATGGGCTCTGGCGGCGCTACGGAAGGAGTGCTGGCCGCATGCGCGATCAAGACGATCGGCGGCGACATGCAGGCCAAGCTCTTCTTTCGCGATGAAAAGGAACGCCAGGTCGCGGCCAAGGAAGGGCACGAGCCGAACAAGATCCTGCACCTGGACGACCTTTGCTCCGGGAGCGACATCTTCTTTGCCGCCACCGGCATCACCTCGGGCGAGCTGCTGAAAGGCGTCCGTTATGAGGACGTTTACGCGTACACGCAATCGATGGTTTTGCGTTCCGCATCCGGCACCATGCGCATCGTGGACGCGTATCACCCCATCGACAAGCTGCGTGCCAAGGGCCTGCTTCCCGAGCAGGTGGCGCTGCCCTGAGCGCGAACGAGGCGGGGCAGTTCCTCGCAGCCGCGACCAAGGCTCTCGGAAAGGAGCAGTGGGAGTGGATCGCGATCGCTCGCGTGCTCTCGCGGCAGCGGACCTCGACCGCCGATTTCGAACAGGTCCTGGACAACCTCCTCTCGAGCGCCGACCCGACGATGGTGACGGCGTTCACCAGCGGGTTCAGGGCAGCGCAGACAAGGCTGGCGATAAGCAAGGTCGTGTCAGAGGACGCGACGGCGCCTGCGCTCGAATCGGCGCAGGTGGTGGCGCTTGCGATCCTTGTGCGTGAGCAGCTCGATCCAGCGCAGTTCGCGATGGTTTACCGGCCTTTTGCAACCGTCCTTCCAGGTCCGGGTTTCCAGCCCCCGCCTCCGGTTGACCGGCAGATCGCGGCCTTCCTGGCGCGGCTGCCTACGCTCTCAGGCCCCAGCGAGGCTGAGGCGGCCGCAGTCGCCAAGGTGCTGAGCGAGCCGCCGAAGCCGGCGGCGCCCCCAGCTGCGAAACCGGCGGCCGGGGCGCCCGTGATCGCTCCCGTGACTGCGTTCAGCCCCGCGGCTTACTACCAGACCGCCTGGAGGGCGGTGATCGAGTCGGCCAACAAGTCGGGGCGAACGATGGCCTTCCGCGCGGCCCAGGATGGGGCGGAGATGGCTGCGCCGCACGACGGCTCGGGGATCGTCGGCCATGCCGGTGTGGCCGCGGGCGGCATCTTCATGCGCGACCTGATCCCGATCGAGCAGGTGCTGCTGCTTTACGAGCCCTTCGCTGCCGCCTTTCCCTACGAAAGCCTTCAGTAGGGCGCGTTCGAATTCGTCGTCGCTAGGCGGTTCTAACCCCAGCCGCTTTCGCGAGGCCAAGCTCCTCGACCGCCGCTTCGCGCATCTTGAACTTCTGCACCTTGCCCGTCACCGTCATGGGGAACGAGTCGACGAACTTCCAGTGGCGCGGAATTTTGTACGAGGCGATCTTGCCTTTGCACCATGCGGCAAGGTCTTCGCCGGAGGGCGTGCTTCCCTCGCGCAGCTTCACCCATGCCATGACCTCTTCGCCGTATCGCTCTGAGGGAACGCCGATGACCTGGACGTCAGCGATGGCGGGGTGTTTGTAGAGGAACTCCTCGACCTCGCGCGGATAGATGTTCTCTCCGCCGCGGATGATCATGTCTTTGATCCGCCCGACGATGTTGACGTAGCCGAGGTCGTCCATCGTGGCGAGGTCGCCCGTGTGCATCCAGCGCGCCGCGTCGATGGCCTGACGCGTCGCCTCTTCGTTGTTCCAGTAGCCGAGCATAACCATATAGCCGCGGCTGCAGAGCTCGCCGGAGCTGCCGCGCGGGACCACCGCACCGGTGGCGGGATCGATGATCTTGATCTCCACGTGCGGGTGAACGCGCCCGACGGTCGCGACCCGCTTCTCGAGCGGATCATCCGTGGCGCACTGCGTCGAAACCGGCGAGGTCTCGGTCATGCCGTACGCGATCGTCATCTCGGGGATGTGCATCTCGGTCTGCACCTTCTTCATCACCTCGACCGGGCACGGCGAGCCGGCCATGATGCCGGTGCGAAGCGAGCTGAAATCGAAGTCATTGAAGCGCGGGTGCTCGAGCTCGCCGATGAACATAGTGGGCACGCCGTAGAGGGATGTGCATCGTTCCGCCTGCACGGTCTCCATGACAGACACAGGCTCGAATGCCTCCGCGGGTACGACCATCGTGGCGCCATGCGTCGTGCACGCGAGGTTGCCGAGCACCATGCCGAAGCAGTGATAGAACGGAACGGGAATGCAGACCCGGTCCTGCTCCGAGTAATGGAGAGCCTCGCCGATGAAGAATCCGTTGTTGAGGATGTTGTGGTGGGTGAGGGTGGCGCCCTTCGGGAATCCGGTCGTACCTGACGTGTACTGGATGTTGATCGGGTCGTCGAACTGCAGCGAGGACTCGAGCTCTCGCAGCGCCTCGACGCCTGTGCCGGCCGCGTCACGATGCAGCGCTTCCCAACCGTCCTCGAGGACGAGGGCTTCGCGCAAGCCGGGGCACCGTGCTTTGACCTCGGCCAGCATCGCCCGGTAGTCGGCCTGGCGGAAGCCCGCAGCCAGGATCAGAAAGCTGATCCCGGACTGGTTGAGGACGTACTCCAGCTCGGATGTCCGGTAGGCCGGGTTGATGTTGACGAGGATCGCGCCCATCGCCGCGGTCGCGAACTGCGTGATCACCCACTCGTACCGATTCGGCGACCAGATCCCGACCCGATCGCCCCTTTTGACCCCTCGGGAAAGGAGTCCCCGCGCGACCAGCTCGCACTCGTCCACTAGCTCTCGATAGGTCGAGCGGTGGCCCTGGTGAGCGACCACGAGCGCCTCGCGAGCTCCGACGCGTCCGGCCGTGCGGCGCAGGTTCTGGAAGATGGTTTCGCCGAGGAGCGGAACGTCGCTGGCGCCATGAACGTAGCTGAGCTCGACCAACCCCAACCTCCTGTGGACTGACAGTCAATTGTGCGCCTGAAACCCGCCTGCAGCCAAGGTCTTGACACCCCCCGTCCAAGGGGCCAAGCTCGTCTTGCGTTCGGCGTCGGGTCCACCGCAGTTCACGCAAAGGTTGGCCTCCATAAGTAGGCAACGGCCGTAAGCGGCGCAGAAACCAGACAGCGTGTCACCCGATGGAACCCGGCCGAGGCGGTGTCGCTGCAGGCACCGCCTCGTTTTTCGCGTAGAGGACTCTTCGCCACGGCGCGCGCCGACATAATTCCGGTCCGTGATCGCCGCGCGCATCGAAACCAAGGCGCGTCGAAAGTCGGCGCTCGACGATAGGCGTTTCCGGTCGCTCCTGCTGGTAATCGCCGCGGTGCCCATCGCTGCCGTTTACGCATGGCGGACTTTGATCCTGCCGGTCTTCACCGGCGTGGTGCCCCTGGACTTCAGCGCGAACTACATGGCCGCCGCCGCGAAGATCGCCGCCGGCAGGGATCCATACGACCTCTGCGCGATCCAGGGCTGTGTGCAGCAGCCTGGAACGTTCACTCCGCTCCCGCTGGCCGGTGCACAGTACGTCACGCCTCCGCCGGTGGCATGGATGCTGCAGCCGCTGGTCGGCGCCGATCCGCACGTGCAGCTGGCGGTCGTGATCGGCGTGCTCCAACTCTCGGTGGCGATCTTTCTCATCACCAGCGTTCGCGCGGCGGCGGTGCGTGATTGGCAGCTCGGCCTTCTGCTGGTCCTGGTGGTGCTCGCCTTCGAGCCAGTAGCCGGCAACTTCGACGAAGGCCAGATCAACCTGGTCCTGCTGGCGCTCGCGGGTGTGTGGCTGCTCGGTTGGGTTGCGGGCGACCGGTGGTGGGGAGGTGCGGCCTTGGGAGTCGCGGTGGCGATCAAGCTGCTGCAGGCGCCTACCGGCTTGCTTCTGCTTTGGGGTCGGCGGTGGGCAATGCTGCTGGCTGCGGCAGTGGCGGGCGCTGCGCTATGGCTTGTCGCGGTCCCTCAGTACCTCCCTGAGTACCTGTTGAAGGTAGCGCCGGTTCTGAGCGCCGGGACAGGCTTGTTCGAGAACCATTCTCCGGGCGGCACAGTGGCGCGGCTGTTCGACGCGGGCACCTTCCTGGGTTCGGTGAGGGACACGAGCACCGCCGCGCGGGTGGTCACGACGGTCATCGCGCTGGCTGCGCTCGTGCTCACCTTCTGGGTACTGCGCGCCCCGCGCGAGCGGCGCACCGGCAGGGCGCTCGAGGCGGCTGCGATCGTGGCTGTTGGCCCGATGGTGGCCAGCTACTCGTGGGGGACGCACCTCGTCCTCCTCCTCCTGCCGATGCTGGTGCTTGTCGCCTGGGCAGTCCCAAGGCGCGATTGGATGGTGCTGGGCCTCGTCGCGGCTGGGTGGGCCCTCATCGGGCCCGCCCACAACTGGTTCCAGGTGCTGCTCGTTTCGGGCTACCCCAACCTGCTCGTGCTGCGGTTGATGGCCGAGTTCGGCGTCGCCGGCATCATCGCGATCTGGATCGCGAGTCTGTTCGCGGTCCACCGCGAACGCTCTAGCGAACGCTCTTGATCCGACTGACGAAAATCGTTCCGAGGACGAAGAACACGATCGCGCTCCCGAACACCGCGCGGTAGCCCGAGTTCGGGGAGAGACGGTTGAAGTAGTCCAAGAGGTAGCCGCCGATGGCAGGGGCGATCGTTTGGGGAAGTGTTTGCGCGACATGGAAAAGACCCATGTCTTTGGCTGACTTCGAGCGGTCGGGAAGCGTGTCGCATGCAAGTGCCCAATCCACCGCGTAGTAGAGGCCGTAACCCAGACCGTAGAGCGCCGCCATCGCAATCACAAGCGGGATCTGAGTCGGATAGAACGCGATGAATATGAGCGCGACCAGGCTCTGAGCCGCGCCGCTGAGGTAGACGAAGATCTTGCGGCCGAGGCGATCCGAGATCATGCCGCCTGTGATTCCAAATGGGATGGCCGACACGAACACGATGGCAAGCCAGTTCGACGTGAATTGGTCGGCATTGCCCACGCGCACGACGTCGTGGAAGAACGGCGATAGAAAGTACGCGACGATCGTGATCGCGGCGGTCACCATCAGGCGCGTGAAGATCACCCATCCGAAATCGCCGCTGTACAGCGGCGCAACGAAATTACGGGCCGATTCCGTCAGCGGGATCCGCGGCCCATGCTGGATACGAGTCATGCCTTCGCCGCGGGAGGCGATTACTGCAGGAATCATTGTCAGAACCGTGACGGCGCCGATCACCACGTACGCCCACACGAGATGGTTGGCGCCTGCCAGCACGGAGGTTGTTCCCACTCCGGCCAGGCCGCCGGCCATGTTCATGGCGGCCAGGTAGCCACTGGCGCGCCCGAATTCTGGGTTGGGGACCACGTCTGGGATAACTCCGGCGTACGCGGCACCCGCAGCGTTGGCGAACAGCTGGATCCACAAGTAGCCGACGAAGAGCTGGGCGTAGCTCTGCGCGGTCATCATGATCCCCAGCCCAACCAGGTTGAGGATGGTGCAGGCGACGATGATCGGCCGGCGCCGTCCCCAGGGGGTGTACAGGTAGTCGGAGAGTTGCCCAACCAACGGTGGGACGCCGACCGCGAAGATCGCGCCGACGCCGACCATCGTCCCCAACGAGGATCCGAATGTGCTGTGAGGAACGAGGTCTCGAAGCTGGCTCTGAATCAGGACAAAGCCGATCGGGAGCCAGTGAAAATTGAATCCGAACCAGAGGCTCGCCAGGGCGGCATGGCGGAGGTGGCCTAACCGAGTATCGGGAGCGACCGGTGCGGCTGCCGCCACGCGAGAAGGCTAGTGCCCCGAGCCGGGGATTTGGCAAGAAAATTGCGGCATCAGCGCCCGAAGGGCGCCCGGCCGCCTAGGCCGCAAGGTTCAGTCGAATCCTCGGCTTGGGACACTCCAGTTAAGTGGGTTCCTCACGCACACCGAAAAGCGGTAGGCTTTGTCGGCCCCCATGCACCCTGTCCTTTCGCGCGCAAAAGACATTCTTGTCGAGGTGCCACGGCACGGCAAGCTCGCGTACTGCCTGCTGCGTGATCCGCGCGTGCCCGCCGGGCCCAAGGCCGCGGTGCTGGGCGCCCTGGCGCTGATCGTGAGCCCCATCGACTTTCCAGCCTGGGTTCCCGTCCTGGGCGAGCTGGACATGTTTGCCCTCACGGTGCTCGCCGTGAAGACCTTCATCGAGGCGTGCCCCGAAGAGATTCGCATGGAGCACGAAGCGGCGCTGAAGGCCGGGGACAGCATTTTCGATCGCGATTTTCGCGACACCGTGGCCGCCGCCAAAGAGGGCACTGGCAGACTCGCCAACCGGATCCGGACACGCGTAACCCGTGTGGCGCGCCGGGATCCGTATCAATCGGTATCGGAGGGCTAGGGAAAAGTGCGCGTGATGTTGACCAAGGATGTGGCGAACGTCGGCAAGGCCGGCGACGTCAAGGACGTTACGGACGGATATGGCCGCAACTTCCTTCTGCCGCGAAAGCTGGCGGTCGTGGCCCACAAGGGCGTCGACGCAGAGGCCAAGCGGCTGCGCGATGCCGCCATAAAGCGGGAGACGAAGGACCGCGTCGAGGCGCAGGCGCTTGCAGACGAGATCCACAACAAGACCGTCGTCGTGCGCTTGAAGGTCGGCGCCGAGGACAAGGCGTTTGGGTCCATCACCAACCAGGACATCGCCGCCGCTCTGAAGGCGCAGCATCGCGTCGAGATCGACCGGCACAAGATCGACATGAAGGAGCCGATCAAGACGCTGGGCGAGCACCAGGTGGATCTGAAGCTCCACCGTGACGTGGCGGCCCACGTCAACGTGATCGTCACCCAGGACCGGTAACCGTCGGTAATGGCGACGATCGCGCTCACACCCGGGAGGGTGCCGCCGCATGACCTCGATGCGGAGCTGTCCGTGCTCGGCTCGATCCTGTTGGACCCTTTGTCAATTGCGAAAGTGCTCCAGTTCCTCCACCCTGAGGATTTCTATCGCGAGAACAACGGGCAGGTATACCGGGCGGCGCTTGACCTGTTTGCGGCCGGGGAGCCAATCGACAACGTCACCCTGGCCGCGCAGCTGCAGACGATGGGGATGCTCGACCGCGTTGGCGGGCGCGCCCAGCTCGCATCGATGCAGAGCACGGTTCCGACTGCGGCCAACATCGAGTACTACGGCCGGATCATCAAGGAGAAGGCGTACAAGCGCCGCCTGATCTCGGCGGGCTCCAACATCGCGGGCTTTGGCTACGACGATGGGGTGGAGGCTGAAGAGGCGATCAACCAGGCGCAGTCGCTGGTGTTCGGGGTCGCGGATGATCGCGACCAGCGCGAGCTGTCGAAGCTGTATGACCTGCTCGGGCCTGCGATGGAGCGGATCTCGCTGCAGATGGAGAGCGGGCAGGGGATCGTCGGGGTGCCGTCAGGGTTTCACGATCTCGACCGAATGACGGGTGGGTTCAAGGACTCGGACCTGATCATCGTGGCGGGCAGACCTTCGATGGGGAAGTGCGTCCGTGCCAACAGCCTAATCGACGACCCGGCGACCGGCGAGCGTCTGACGATCGAGGATGCCGTTCGGAGACGGATGCCGACCGTGCTGGGATTCGCATGGAATGGAGCTGTCGAGGAGCAGGACATTCACGCGTGGGTCGACAGCGGTATCAAGGCATGCTTCAGGGTCACCACACGAACCGGACGTTCAGTCGAGGTTACTGGTCACCACCCATTTCTGACCGTGAAGGGATGGCGACCCCTGCATGACATAGCCGTCGGCGCCCGCATTGGGGTGCCGCGGTGGGTCCGTTGTTTCGGCCAGGACCAGTCTCTGTCGCTCAGTCAGGTACGCCTGCTGGCCTATTTCATCGCAGAAGGCGGCCTCACCGGAGTTACTCCTGGCTTCACGAATACCGATCCTGACATCGTCAGCGACTTCCACGCGCTCATAGCGGAACTCTTCCCGTCGCTCAAGGTGCGCAGGCACTCCATCTCGTATTTCCCATCCGGTGCGCGGCTTGGCGGTAAGCCGAACCCGCTCACGTCCTGGTTGCGTGAACTCGAGTTGATGGGCAAGTTGGCAACCGAGAAGCGGTTTCCCGAGTGCGCGTGGCGCTGGGATCGCGATCGGCTTCGTGAGTTCATCAAGGTCTTGATGAGCTGCGACGGGACCGTTTACTCAATGGGGGGCTATCCAAGAATCGAGTTTGCGGTCGCGTCACAAGACTTGGCCCAGGACATGCATCACGCGCTCCTCAGGTTCGGAATCATCGCCAAGCTGTGGAAGAAGAAGGACCGCTGCTGGCGTGTCGAGATCACAGAGCCCGCGTCTGTGCGGCGATATCAAACCCAGATCGGGTGGATCGGCGAAAAGTCCCGACGATTCAGTGACGAGCTGCCCACTCGCCGGAGCAACGTTGGCCATCTTTCCAAGGAGATCTGGCCTGACGTTCGGTTCGCTGCCGAGCATCGAGGTCTGACATTGATGGAATTGGCACGGAGAGCGGGTGAACCCCATTCCGATGTCAGAGGATTCAACCCGCACACATCGCGTGGATTACCGTCTGCGCGCCTCGCCGCATACGCCGATGTCCTGAATGAGGTCGGCCTCCGTCAGATTGCGAGTGACGATATCTATTGGGATGAAATTGTCTCCATCGAGGCCACTGGCGAACATCAGGTCTATGACCTCACAGTTCCCGACACCAACAATTTCATCGCCCAGGACATCCTCGTCCACAACACCTCATTCGCACTCAACGTCGGTCTGCACGCGGCTCTCGAAAGCAAGAAGTCGATTGCGATCTTCAGCCTCGAGATGTCGAAAGAACAGCTGACCGAGCGCCTACTTACCGAACAAGCACAAATCGATGCTCAGCGTCTCCACCGTGGTCTGCTGAGCGAAGCAGAGTTCGACCGTGTCTCCAATGCTCTTGGACCTCTAGGCGAGGCATTGATCTATATCGACGACACACCGGTCATGGATGAGCTGACGCTTCAGCTCAAAGCACGCCAGGCGAAGATGCGCCACAGCATCGACATGATCATCGTCGACTACCTCCAGCTCATGCACGGCCGCTCGCGCGGCGATGATAACCGCGTCCAGGAGGTTTCATCGATCTCGAGGGCGCTAAAGGGGTTGGCACGTGAGCTCCGCATACCCGTACTGGCCATCTCGCAGCTGAGCCGTGCACCGGAACAACGTCCCGACAAGCGGCCGATCCTTAGCGACCTTCGTGAGTCGGGCTCCATCGAGCAGGACTCGGATCTCGTCATGTTCCTGTTCCGCCCCGAGTACTACAAATCCGACGAGAAGCCCGGCATCGCCGAAGTACACGTCGCCAAGCACCGCAACGGTCCCACCGGCACCATCGAGCTCAAGTTCCGCCGCGACCACACCCGGTTCTACAACCTGGAAACGAGGCGACCCGAGCCCGGAACCGAATAACCGGCAAGATAGACGACCGCATGGTCATCATCCTGGTCGGCGGCCAATGGGGCGACGAGGGCAAAGGCAAGGTCATCGACTACCTGGCGGGCAAGGCCGACATGGTCATCCGCTCCCAGGGCGGTAACAACGCCGGCCACACGGTCATCACCGAGCACGGCGAATTCAAGTTCCAGCTCATCCCGAGCGGGATCCTCTACCCGCACTGCCAGTGCGTCATCGGCAACGGCGTGGTAGTCGACCCCATCGTGCTTCTCAAGGAGATCGCGCAGCTCAGGGAACGAAACATCGAGCCCAACAACCTCATCGTCAGCGAGCGCGCGCATATGGTCATGCGC
>DASVEP010000138.1:0-10327 GCA_036380475.1 Candidatus Dormiibacterota bacterium | reverse complement strand
GATCGACGCGATCCTCGAGTCGTACCAGCGCGCGGACGGGACGATCTCGGTGCCGGATGCGCTGCTGCCCCATATGGGCGGGGTCGAGGTGATCGGCCGGCGCTGAGGGACGTTCCTACAATCCGTGGTGCCCGCGGAGGGGTGGCCGAGTCCGGTTGATGGCGACGGTCTTGAAAACCGTTATAGGTGCAAGCCTATCCAGGGTTCAAATCCCTGCCCCTCCGCCACTCAAGAACAGACCTCCCCTCCCGGCGGGCCGACCTCCCCGAGGGGGTGGGGAGGTGTGAGATGCGGATGAACCTGCTCACGTCCCTGGTCAACGCTTCATCACCTGACGCGCCAGATACGCTTGATCTCATGAGCATCGTTCAGCGCGACTACATCGAGCGAATGATCGAGCAGGCGGCACAGGCCATCGCGCAGGTTCTCGAGCTTGTCCGTGCGGGAGATCTCGATATGGGCCTCATCGTGGTCCACAAGACTCGTGATCTCGTGCTCGGCCCGATGCGCCCCGTGCTCGAACGTGTAGATGCCGCCAGCGCGGTCGATTTGGTCGGCAGATATGAGCTGGATCGTCTCCGGATGTTTGCCGCGTTGCTCTGTGAAGAGGGCGCGATTCACGAGGCCCGAGGAAAGGCCGCAAGGGCTGAGCAGTGCTACCGCCACGCGCTCGAGCTTTACGCGGCAACCTCGCTCGCCGGCGCCCAGCTGATGGCTGCGGACGCGGAACGCATCGGGCTTCTTCTTCCGAAGGTTGAAGCTGCCAGCATCGACGGGGGCTATCGCGAAGAGCTCCAGCGAGTTGCCGGTATCGTGGCTACGTGAGCTCTCGAGCCGGATCGCAGATCGGCCACATGGAGCCACTCGCACGCGCATTCGAGCGCTCTGTGCCCGTACACCCGAAGGATGGAGGATTGTTCGGACCCACCAGCATGGTGTGGCGCGTTCACCGTGACCGCAGCTTTTCGCTCGCCGCAATCCGCTCGCTGATGGTCCAGGCGCTGCACCCGCTGGCGATGGCCGGGGTCGCCCAGCACAGCAACTGGCAGCACGATCCTTTCGGGCGCCTTGCGGCCACGGCGGGCTACGTACTCGCGGTCACTTACGGTGACACGGCCACAGCCAACGCCGCCGCGGCGCGTGTGAGGGCGGTTCACACTCACGTGCGCGGCACCGATTCAGTTACCGGCCTCGCCTACCGCGCGGAAGACCCGGCCCTTCTGCTGTGGGTCCATGCCGGGATGGTGGATTCGATCGTCAACATCGTCCAGCGCTACGGCCGCACGCTCGATGCGGCAGACGCCGACCTTTACGTCGCCGAGATGGCGCGTTTCGCAGAGATCATCGGCGTCCCGGCGTCAATGGTGCCGGCAAGCACGTCGTCTCTGCGTGAGTACCTCGAGTCGGTTGAGCTGCGGCAGGTGACACCTGCGGCGATGGAAGCCATCGGCATCGTTCTCGATCCACCCGGCCTGGACGACGACACGCGTGACCTGTGGCACGACCTTGGCCAGGTGGCTGTTGGCACGCTGCCGGCGTGGGCGCGCTCGATGTACGGCTTCGACGAACCACCTCAGGAGCTGATGGAGCGCGAATCGGTCCGCCAGCTGATCGGAGCGCTGGATTTTGCATTCGAGACTCTCCCTGGCGTGATGGAGGCGCGGGAGCAGATCGAGCTCCGGATGCGGGCGTGAGCGGCGCTCGGACCCGGCGCCCGATGCGGGAGTCACGGCTTGGCCGCGGCGCAGGACTCGCGCGTCTCGCACTACGAGTGGGGGGCCGGTACGTGGCGCGGTCTCCACGCCTGATCTTCGCGTCGGTCGAACGTCGCAGCGAGCTCCGTCATGAGCTTGCCCTACGCACCGCCGATGACGTCGCCGAAGAACTCGGCTCCATGAAGGGTGCCCTGATGAAGCTTGGTCAGATGGCGAGCTACATCGACGAGGACATGCCGCAAACCTTTCGTTCCGCAATGGCCCGGCTGCAGCACAACGCCCCGCCGATGAGTCCGGCGCTCGCGAACTCGGTGATCGCGGATGAACTCGGCGACTCTCCAGAGCGGATCTTCGCCCGATGGGATCCACTGCCATTCGCCGCAGCCTCGATCGGACAGGTCCATCGGGCGATCACGCGAGATGGCAGGGCGGTGGCCGTGAAGGTCCAGTACCCCGGCATCGCGCGCACGATCACATCGGATGTGCGGAACGTCGCTCTGCTGCGGAGGGTCGCCCGCGCCGCCTTCCCAGGCCTGGACACGAGATCGCTCATCGATGAGCTGGGCGAACGGCTCCAGGAGGAGGTCGACTACTTACAGGAAGCCGAAAACCAGGAGCTTTTCGCAAAGTATTACGAAGGCCACCCCGTCATCCATGTTCCGCACGTTGTGCGCGAGCTGAGCACCGCGCGGGTGCTGACCAGCGAGCTCGTCGTCGGATCAGGGTTCGATGACGTGCTGGGTTGGAACCAGCTCGAGCGCGACATGGCGGCCGAGACGATAAACCGCTTTGTTTCCCGCAGCCTGTATCGCCTTCACGCGTTCAACGGGGACCCGCATCCCGGCAACTACCTCTTTCACGGCCGCGGCCGTGTCACGTTTCTGGACTTTGGGCTGACCAAACACTTCAGTGACGAAGATCTCGCTCCACTCGTCGACGCCGTTCGCTTCCTGGTCATCGAGAAGGACGGCGAAGGATTCCGAAGATCGATCGAGCGTGCCGGCTTCCTCCGCGTGGGTGCGCCTGTGCCGACCGAGATCGTGGTCGATCGATTCGGGCTGTTCTACGCGACGGTGCTCCGTGACGCGCCGATGACCCTCACGCCCGCCTATGCGTCGGCGATCGTGCGCCGCTTCTTCGATGCCCAGGGGCCGCTCGCACCGTACAGCGACGTGCCGCGCGCATACGTCGTGCTGCAGCGAATCAACCTCGGTCTTTACGCGGTGCTGGGCAGCCTTCACGCGACCGCCAACTGGCGACGCATCGCCGAAGAGATCTGGCCGTTCGTGCAAGGACCACCCTCGACACCCATCGGCGAAGCCGAGGCTCGATGGGAGCGTGAGCGAGCGACTCAGCCGGCGGACGACACGCTCAGAACAGTCTTGCCGCGAGTCTGACCCGAGATCACCGCGCGCAGGGCGCGAGGCGCCTCGGTCAGCGGATACCGCGCCGTGATCTGAGGCTTGATGGCGCCCTGCAGGTAAAGGTCAACCAGCGCGCCGGCCGCGGCCATCACGAGGTCAGGCTTCCGCTGAAGATGGAGGTTCAGGTGGACCCCGACAATCGAATAGCTCTTCATCAACGCGTGGTTGGTCGCAGCCTGAGCGATTCGACCCGACGTGAAACCGACCACGACGATCCGACCCTCGAAAGCAACGCATTTTGTGGAACGATCGAAGACGTCTCCGCCCACCGGATCGATGATCACGTCGGCGCCGAGCCCACCGGTCATCTCTTTGACGGCGGCAGCAAAATCCTGATCGCGATAGTTGAGCGCGGCGTCGGCGCCGAGTGATTTGCAGAAAGCGACTTTCTCGTCCGTGCCCGCCGTGGCGATGACGGTGGCTCCTGCCGCTTTGCCGAGCTGAATGGCGGCGCTGCCGACACCTCCCGCCCCGGCATGGACCAGGAGCGTTTCGCCCCGCCGCAGCTGAGCCCGGCGATGGAGTCCGAGATACGCGGTGAGGTAAGTGGTCAGCAGGCCGGCGGCCTCCTCGGACGGCATCACGTCCGGAATCGGAACCGCAGCCGCAGGTCGGATGTCGGTGAGCTCGGCATACGTGCCGCGCCCGTAGTCGGTGAAGAAGGCGACCCGCTGCCCGGGACGAAAACGCCCGTCCCTCGGAGCGGCTTCCACGACGCCGGCGCCCTCGATGCCGGGGACGAAAGGAAGCTCGGGCCGCACCTGGTAGTGCCCCTCGACAAGAAGTCCCTCGAAGAAGTTGATGCCGGTGGCATCGATTCGCACTCGAATTCGATCCGCGGCCAGGTTGCCCTCGTCGACTTCCTCGAAAGTCATTGCTTCGGGAGGTCCCCAGCTTCGGACCATCCAGGCCTTCATGCCGACCACACCTCGCCCGAGACCTTGATCCAGGTTGCACGGGCGGCCGCGTGCAGGTCGCCTTCGTCCGACCAGAGCGCGGCCGCGGTGAAGGACTTCCTTCGCTCGCTCCCAAGTGGCCAGGCCGCAATGACGTACCGGCTTCCGGCAACGAGAGGACGCCGGTGGTCAACGGCGAACGTGCCAAGAACGACCACTTGATCGTCAGGCGGTAAGAGCGTTGCGACCCAGCCGGTCGGGCAGTCAAGGGCGGCCCAAACGAACTCGGCGCGAACCTTCCCATCGCTGTCAACCAGGTCTGGCTCAGGGATCCAGGGAGCGGCGATCAGGCTCGAATCAGAGACGCGGCCTGGAAATATTCGCAGTCCATCGCCGATGGACCGCTGCGGCCCGCAGACAAAACAGGTGGGGAAGGGATGTCTGATCAAACCTCCATAGCGCTGGCTGGCTTCGTCTGCTTCCGCGAATGTCGGCGGCTTCGGACACTCCAACTCCACCTTTGCTGGGGTGCCGATTGCGATCGTTGCGTCACCTCGTCGGAGCGCGACTCCGTCTTCAGCCGGCTCCATCAGAAGCTCGACTCCCAGCGGTGGCGGCCGCCGGAGGATGACCTGCGCCGGACCATCGATCGCGCAGGCGAGGAGACCGCAGGCGTAGCCGCCGTTGGCGCTCCCGGCCGGCCCGTTGAATCGACTTGGAATCATCACGTTCTGGGTGGTTATCACGTGATCCAACTTGAGCCAGATCAATCGGGCTTGGAATCGGTTGGATCACGGAAAGTTCCCGAACGACCGGGCTGCGATCCGACCCTTGCCGTCAGCGGGTCAGGTTAATTACGTACTCCGCGCGTCAGACATTTCCCATCTTCTGCGCAGTCACCCATGCCGCGACTTGCGCGCGAGACCTGAAACCGAGCTTCTGCCGGATGTTCTCCACGTGCGTCTCTGCGGTTCGCGCCGCGATGAAGAGCCTTTGCCCGATCTGTTGGTTCGTAAGGCCCTCGGCGACGAGGGCCGCCACCTCGGTCTCCCGTGCGCTGAGTAGCACCGGTCCGGAAATCGCCGGCTGTGGGAGGAAGTCGAGCATCGCCGCGACCACGGACTGCCAATCACCCATCCAGAACAGATGGGTGTTCCCGCGGAGTGGGACGAGCGCTGCCGACGGAATCAGGCTTGCCACCTCACGGCCGAGGCGAAAGCCGGTTGCCTTGTCGTCCTCGCGGTGGAGCACGAGAGTGGGCGCTTCGATCCGTGGCAGCAGCGATGAAATATCGGTCTTGTAGTACTCCGCGAGAAGGTCTGCCGCAGTATCGGACGTGGCTGCCCAGCGCTGGAACTCGGTGAGCAGGCGAATATCCTCCGGCGTTGGGTCGGGCCGGAAGATGCCAGTCATCACCTGCGAGCCCAGTCCCCAATGAGCTCGGACCAGCGAGACAAGCGAAGCCCGCACGGCTTCCGGCGCCAGGTCTGAACCTCGGGCGCACATGCCATAGACGATCAGGGTCGATACACGATCAGGGTGGAGCGCCGCGACCGCGGCGGCGACCTGCCCGCCCTGCGAGGCGCCAAACAGATGGAAGCGCTTGGCGTCGATGTGATCGGCGAGGGCGACGACTGTCGCGACCTGCGCACCGAATGTGAGATCCACGTTTGTCCGGTCGGACAGCCCGCTGCCTGCCTTGTCGAACCGCACCACGGAGAAGCGCTCGCAAAGAGCCGCGAAGAATGCGTTCACCGACTCGATCTCGAGCATCTGCTCGAGGTGGCTCACCCAACCGGTGTCGCAGATGAGAGATGGGCCCTCGCCAATGATCGAGTAAGCGACCCGTCCGGCGGGTGTTGCACAGAAGCGAATCCGCTGCCGCACGGCGCTAGTCTCGCAGACGGCGGAAGGCTGGATCGGAAGGAGTGAAGCGGCGGCGTCAGCCGAGATGCGAGACCACTTCTCCCTGCCTCGAGTCCTCGAGGGTGACGTCCAGGCCCAGCAGGCGTGCACCGACCCATTCGGCGCTTTTCTGGACCACTTGGGCCAGCATCTCCTCGTCAATACAAGCCGTCATCGAGATGAGCTCGTTGGGACCGGATGCGACCACGTGGTAGCTGAGGAATCCGGGCTCTTTTCGCAACTGGTCAGTCCAGCCTTCGTCGACCCTGCGGACGGCCTCATCACGCTGGCCAGGACCGATGCGATATCTCCTGATGCTCATGAACATTCGTCGTGCTCCTCAATGCTGAGTCAGTCGGCAGAACGATCGAAAGTCTGCTCCTAACCGCATGAAGGAGTGACCGGTGGTCCGATAGGGGTTAGACCAGGCCGCTCCGAGCCCACACCGTCGCCGCCGCCACCGAGTCGAACTTCCGCATGGCCAACCCGTGGTTGTCGATTTCTTTCGCGACATCTTCGATGATGACCTTGCCGAGTCCTTGACTCGCCGTGACCATCGCCATCCTCTTGAGGCCGGCCGCCAGGGCCTGTGGCAGCCAGACTTCGCCCACCCATTTCAAATCGTCGTCAACGAACACCTTCGCTCTGCGGGCGTCGCTGACGTAACCGACCACATGGTGTTCGCGAATCGCGCGCACCCCGGTCAGTAAGGCAGCCCGAAACTCCGGGCTGGTGGCGAAGCCTTTCCACTCGGCGTACAGAATCTGTGGGACAGCGCGCCAACGGATGGACAAATAGGGCTCGTCCAGGTAGGTCTCGTCGTCCGACGTTCGTGCGCCTAGCGTGGAGCTCCAGCCGCCGACTTCATCAGCTCAGCCACGTCACTTCACATGTATAAAGCGATGAATCCGTCCGGTCTACGTCAGAACGGTCGGTTCAATACCCATCCGAATGCATGGCTGTCAGTGCCCGACTGTCGAAAGCCAGGTCCTGGCGTCGGCGATCAAATCGAAGTACTTGACCTCGACCATGGTGTTGGTCGAGGGACGTTTGTCGATGTTCTCGACGATCGTCTTGACGAGGGCGCTGGTCGGCATCACCACGGCCGTCCACCGTCGCCCCGCGGCTACCGCCCTCGGGATCCAGGTCGAACTGAGCCATTCCTGATCCTCTAGAGACACAACCCGAGCATTGCAGGCGTTGATCAGCAGCCTTGGAGTGTGTCTCTCGCGGATGGCGCCCAGGAGGAGCTCATGAGCGGCTCGATACTCCGTCGAGTCCGCCCATGACTTCCATTCGATGGTCATCCAGGAACCGCCTGCCTCCCAAAGAATGCGAACGTAGGGCGTGTCCAGGTACAGATGGTCACTCGGAAGGTCGGGCTCACGATTGACCATAGGCCACCCCATCATGGGTGAGACGGGTCGATATGCAACCCTCAATAAGGATTGCTTTTGGAAGGTCGAGCCGCGCCGATGCGTTTGATGACGACTCCAGGCAGCTTCAGCCATTCGGCGAGGGCATTCAATTCGCTGCGAGCGGCATCAACGTCGTCTGCGCTGGTGCTCGCTTCCATGTGGAGGGCAGGCACCAGGAGCACATCCGCCTTGCGGTCCGCTCGGACGTCAGCTTTCGCCACCAACCGGTCGCCGTGGAGCACGGGCAGCACGTAGTAGCCCCACCGGCGCTTGGCCTCGGGAACATAGATTTCGAGCCTGAAGTCGAAGCCGAAGAGGGCAAGAGCACGTTCGCGGTCGTAGACGAGCCGGTCGAATGGCGATAGGAGTGCAGTGCGGCCGCCGAACGGACGCTCGAGCAGCTCCGTGTCGACGACCCACTCACCCGCGACGCCTTCCACCTCTGCAGGCGTGCCGACAGAGCCGACCATCTTGGGACGCGCGATTCCCAACGCACGGAGCCGGCGCTGGGCAAGGATTCGACTGGCGTCTGCCGCGCTCATCGCCGGCATGCCGACCGGAAGCACCCGCTCCGCCAGATCCCAAAACCTTTGATTGCCCTCCCGACGTGCGATCGCGATCTCACCGCGAGCGCTGAGAAACTCGAGCATCTGGCTGACGTTGCGATCGTTGGTCCAGCCGGTCGATTGCCACGAAACAGCGGACCGGTCTTCCAGGGCCCGCGACGTCAGCGGGCCGCGCGCTTTCAGTTCCGCCAATACATATCTGCGAAAGGGCGCATTGGCGGCGAGCCATTCCCGCACCCGCCCACCGCGCGCTGAATTGGTCCGCAGCCAGCTGTTCATTGCCGGCCGATAGAGGGGATAGTCGGCCGCTGGATAGATGAATGCCCGGTGCTCGAACAGGAGACGTTCTTCAAACAGCAGCCGGGCCAGCTCCTTGGGCTCGAAACTCTTGCCCAGCCGGCTCCACAGCACCAAATGCTCGCTTCGCGCAACTGTGGCCGTTGGATCCAGCTGCAGGAAGCCAAGCCGCCCGACTGTGTCGACGATGTCCCGCGGACGCTCCGCATCGAGAAGCTGCGCCGCCACGGCAACCTGGCGTGCCTGTTTACGCGTGAGCCGAATCACGCCGGGACCTTACAGAAATCGCGACCGCGTGTAACGAAACGGCGTAAGAGGACACGAACTCATGTTGAGCGTGTCCCTCCATGTCGATCCGGATCTCGAGGCTCTCCGGTCAGGGAATGAGGCTGCGTTCGAGGCGCTGATCGGCCGCTACCACGGGCCGATGCTGCGGCTGGCCATGACCTACACGCGCGATCGAGGCGCTGCCGAGGACGCCGTCCAGGAGACCTGGCTCATCTGCCTCAGGACGCTCAGCCGATTCGAAGGTCGCTCCTCGTTCAAGACCTGGATCTTCGGCATCCTTCTCAATGTCGCGCGTTCGCGACGCCGGAAGGAGTCGCGAATCCTGCCCTTCACGTCGCTGTTCTGGCGCGACGGGGACAACGCTCGCGGCCCAACGGTCGACCGTCGCCGTTTTGGAGGTGACGGCCTCTGGTCGCAGCCTCCCGACAGCTGGGCCAACATCCCCGAATCACGGCTCCTGGATCGCGAAACCATCGATCGTGTGAAAGTCGCGATCGAAGGCCTCCCCGCCAAGCAGCGCGAGGTAGTGATCCTGCGCGACGTGGCCGGCTTCGACGCCGAAGAGGTGTGCTCGCTGCTGTCCATCTCGGCTGCGAACCAGCGGGTCCGTTTGCATCGCGGCAGGGCTTCTGTTCGCAAGACGCTCGAGGAGTACCTGAAGTGACCTGCCGCGAAGTCGTCGAGCTGATGACGGATTACCTCGATGGCGTACTTTCTGCTGCTGATCGGGCGAAGTTCGAGCAGCACATGACCGGCTGCGATGGCTGCAGCACCTACCTGGATCAATTGCGAACTGCGCGAATGTTGATGGGCAAGGTTGCCTACGAGCCTGTTCCAGCGCCGCTCAAGGCCGAGCTCATGAACGCATTCAGGAGCTGGAAGGCGAGCTGACGTAACGGCCTGCGGGTATCGTGTTCCGCGATGCGCCTTCGGATCGTCGGCGTTCTGCTACTGCTGCTAGCAGCTTTCTTGACCTTCAACTACTTCCGTCCCATCCCCGCTGTGGACGCCACGGCGGCGGTTCCTGCCGAATTGGCCGTATCGGGCACCGCGCCAACGCTGCCCTGGCCGTCTACCGGCTCGGCGGCGGTCGGCGCGTCGGGAATCGGCCTCGTCGCGACGTCCGGCAAAGAGACTCCGGCGCCCGCGGCGAGCGTGGCCAAGGTGATGACCGCACTTGTCATCCTCCAGGACAAGCCGCTCAAATTGAACGAGGCTGGGCCGTCGATCCTCATCACGGACGCCGACGTCCAGGCATACCAATCCGACAAGGCTGACCAGCAATCCGTGGTCGCAGTCCAGGCCGGCGAGCAGTTGAGCGAATACCAGGCTCTCGAGGGTTTGCTGATTCCTTCCGGCAACAACATTGCCTTCACGCTGGCCAACTGGGACGCGGGCTCTGTGGCCGCCTTCGTCACCAAGATGAACATGCAGGCGAAGGCGCTCGGCATGACCCACAGCACATTCGCCGATGCTGCCGGCGCGCTGGCCCAAACCGTGAGCACGCCGAGCGATCTGGTGGTGCTGGGGATCACGGCGATGAAGCAACCTGCCTTCGCGCAGATCGTTGCGCGGACTCAGGCCACGCTGCCGGTCGCTGGAATCGTCTTCAACGTCGACTATGCCCTCGGTCAGAGCGGCATCATCGGCATCAAGACCGGCTCGGGTCTCAACCTGGGCGCCAACTTCCTGTTCGCGGCGAGCACCAACGTCGGCGCTTTCACGGTTGTCATGTTTGGTTGCGTCATGGGGCAGCCGACGTTGGACAGCGCGTTCGCCGCCGCCAAAGCCCTCATCGCAGCGATGCAGTCGCAGCTG
>DASVEP010000137.1:0-3125 GCA_036380475.1 Candidatus Dormiibacterota bacterium | reverse complement strand
TTCGACATGCCGGTCACGAGAGGCGTGAACTTGCCAGATCCACCAGAGGGACACAGTAGGTAGCGTTCCCCCACTCCCTTTCTGGACGAGCTGTTCCCTGATCGTTCCCTCCGACACCCCGATTCACCACGAATCCGAATTCAAAACGAGGGGTGTGGGCCGAGAGCGGCGCGTAAGCCGGGTTCTGTATCCCTTTCGGGACGGTGACCATCTGTCTGGGACGCCGGTTGCCCGGCGCCTCTAGCGACCGATACCCGAGGGCTCGGCGAGCCGCCGTTTGCGCCCTCCTATTTGGTCTTGCTCCGGGCGGGGTTTGCCTGGCCGACCGGTCACCCGGCCGCCGGTGGGCTCTTGCCCCACCATTTCACCCTTACCTGACCAAAGCTCTCCGGAGATTGCCTTGGCCGGCGGTGTAATTTCTGTGGCACTTTCCTTCGGGTCGCCCCGACTGGGTGTTACCCAGCGCCCTGCCCTGTGGAGCCCGGACTTTCCTCCAACGATATTCAATTACGTCGGCGGTCACCTGTCCGCCTCGACCCGGAGTAAGTCTACCCAGAGGCCCTCGGCTTCTTAACGCGCTCGTCGAGTGCCATGTTGACGAGCTTGTCCGCGCCGCGGTTTTCTTCGCGAGGGACATGCCGGACGCTGGCCTTGTCACCAAACTGGTCAAGGAGCTCTTTCGCTCTCCTGTGGAGCTCCTTCAAATCGGGTTCCTTGACCCGCCACTTGCCATTGACTTGCTCCACCACAAGCTTGGAGTCGAGGTAGACCTCGAGCCGGTCTGGCTTCCAATCAATCACGGCATTCAGGCCGTCGATCAGTGCGTGATATTCGGCCTGGTTGTTGGTCGCTTCACCCAAGTAACGGTGGAATGTGCGCAGTCGCGTGCCCTGGTCGTCCTCGATCACAACACCCAAAGCCGCGGGGCCCGGGTTGCCGCGAGAGCCCCCGTCAACGCGCAGACGCAGCGTTTTCAGGCGAGCACCAGGATCCGGCCGCAGTTCTCGCAGTGGACGATCCCCTCCCCCTTGCGGAGGATCTGCATCCCCGACGACGTCACCGTGACGCGGCATGCCGTGCACTGGTTGTTCCTGACCTCCGCCACAGCGGGCTGAACGCGTTGCCGCGTGTATGCGGTGCGCGCCTCTTGCGGCACGTCGGCCCACACCTGTTCCTTCTCCGCCTCCACCTGCGAAAGCTCGGCCTGCAAACCCTCCAGCTCTTCGCGCAGCTCCGGTTCCTCGGCCGCCAGCCGAGCGCGAGCGGCTTCGAGCTCCGCGGTCGCGGTCTTCATGGTGTCGTCGGCCGTCTCGGCGTCCTCCATGAGCTGAAGCTCGGCCTCCTCCTCATCTTTGAAGCGCGCCTTCATGTGCTGCACCTCTTCCGACATCTGCATCAGCTCGGTCGGGTTGCGGATGCGTCCGCTCATCAACTCCTTCTCGCGCTGACGGAGCTTCGACCGGTGATCCTCGCGCGCGCGATCCGATTCGCTCAGCTTCGCGGCCGCGCCCTCCTGCGCGCTTCTCGCGGTCGCAACGACCTCTTCGAGACGTACCACCTCGGGGTCGGACTCGAGACGCGATTCGATACGCGCGATGTTGTCCCGCAGCACCCGCTCGCGATCGACCAGTCGCTGGTACTGAAGCAGGAGCTGGGGGGCGGGCCTGGGCAACTGCTAAGTGGTCTTCGGCAGGGATGCAGCATCGAAGCCGATACGGTGAGCACCGGCTGCGCGGTCCTCGGTGACCGCCACCTCTCCAAACCTGGCTTCGTATGCAGCCACGTTTTGGGTCAGGAGCTGCGACAAGAGCTTCATGTGGTTCGGGCTCATGCCGACCCGCGTGTACACACGCACCAGGCCCGGATCCTCCGGCGCCCACTGGCCGAAGTTGAGGACGAAGCCGAGCGGATTGCCGTTGATCAAGACCGCATCGGTGTAGATCACCTGGCTTGCAGACTCCTGGACTTTCACACGCACGCCCAGGTCACTCATTCCAACACCACCAGCACCTGGCCCTCCTTGACGACGTCGGTTTCCTTGACGCGAATCTCGCGCACGGTCCCCGCGCGCGGCGCCGTGACCGAGATCTCCATCTTCATCGACTCGAGGATCAAGAGCACGTCGTCCTCGGCGACCTCGTCTCCGGCCTTCGAGGTGATCTTCCAGACATTGCCGACGAGCTCTGCCTTGACCTCGGTCATCGCTCGCCCTCTCCCCTACCCTCTCCCGTGCGGGGAGAAGGGTCCAGTCCAAGCTGTGACCTCGCCTCGGCGATCGATGCGACCTCATGTCCCAGGTCGCGGCAGAGTCGAGCCGCCTTCTCGACGAGCTCACCGTTGCTTCCGGCCATCCGTCCCTCCTCGATGTAGAAGTTGTCCTCGAGTCCGACGCGAATATTGCCGCCCATCGTGATCGCCGCCGCGACGAGCGGCCACTGGTTGAGGCTGATGCCGATCACCTGCCAGTGCGAATCATTGGGCAGGCTGTCGACCTGGTCCACGAGGTGGCGCGTGGTGCCGGGAATGCCGCCCAGCACCCCCATGATGAGGCTGAACTGCATCGGCGGTTTGAGCACGCCCATGTCGATGAACGGCCGGGTGTTGCCGATATGGCCCGCGTCGAAGCACTCCATCTCCGCGCGCACCCCAGCCTTGTTCATCGTTTCCAGGAAAAACTGGATGTCGTGAAACGGATTCGCGAAGACGTGATCGTGGTGGAAGACCTTGCGCTTCTCTGAGTAGATCGCGTAGTTCATCGAGCCCATGTTCAGGGCCGCCATCTCCGGCCGGAGGTCGCGGATGTGGGCGATTCGATCTTCGGGCGGGATGCCGATGGCGCCGGTGGAGAAGTTGATCACCACGTCGGTGCGTGCGCGCACCTCAGCGAAGATTTCGGCGAAGGTCTCGACGCTCCAGTCGGGGCCGCCGTCGGGAGTGCGCGCATGGATGTGCACGACCGACGCGCCTGCATCGGCCGCGCGCCGAGCCTCCGCTGCGATCTCCTTCGGTGTGTACGGGATGGCCGGGCATTGCTCTCGGGTCGCCAGCACGCCGGTGAGCGCGGCGGTGATGACGGTCTTGCTGAGGGGCCCCCGCGAACTCACGGCGAAGCCCCAGAGTTCGTG
>DASVEP010000136.1:0-4981 GCA_036380475.1 Candidatus Dormiibacterota bacterium | reverse complement strand
GCATGACTCGTCGAGCAGGTCGAGATAAAAGTCCGCGAGCCGGGTGCCGGCCATCAAGCCCTTGTAAACAACCGTGCGGCTCGAGCACGACGGCACGTACATCTGCACGGCTTCGTCCGCCGCGCGACGCTCCGCCCGGCGACGCGCGAGGTAGAGGCGATGCTCCCAATCGTTCGGGTCGAGGTCGGGCCTGGCGACCAGGCCATGCCAGACAGTGGGCATGGTCGCTCGGGCGCGATCGCCGAGGCTTTCCAGGTTCACCGGCACCGCCCGCCATAGAGCAAGCGACAATCCGACGCTGTGGAGCGATTCGGCGACGATTGCGCGCGCCCTCTTGTCCCACTCGAAGAGGACAGCCACCGCGAAGTCGCCGCCGAGGAGGCGGTGCGGTATCTGGATCAGGAGGCCGGCGCCATCGCCACTCTTGCCATCGGCGTCGAGGCCGCCTCTGTGGGACAGGCGCGCGAGCGCCTGCACGCCGAGGGCAACCGACTCGTGGCCGAGCTCGGGCGTGGCGACGAAGCCCATGCCGCAAGCAGCGCGGCTGCTCGGCATCTCGCCCGGCCATGCCCGGCGCGTGGAAGCGACTGTGGGGGGCACTGGCAACGAGCTTATCGGGCCGGAAAGATTCGACCTAGTGCGCTAGGTACAAAAGAAATCCGGTTTCGTTATGCGGCCCTTACATCCCCAGCAGGGCCTGCACACGCAGAGCCACGGCCAGGTTGAGGCGCGTCTCCGGGTCTTCGAGGTCGACGCTGCTGATCTCGCGGATGCGGTCGAGCCGGTAGCGAAGCGTGTTCGGGTGCACCCGGAGGCGGGTCGCCGCCTGCTGCTGCTCGCCCGTCTCCAGGTATGCCCGCAGCGTGGCGACCAGGCTGCCCTTGCGCGTGCGGTCGTGCTCCATGAGCGGGCCGAGGTGGCGGCGGCTGTAGTCGACGAGCCGCTCGTCCGTGACGGCGGCAAGCAGGCCGGTAAGCCCGAGCTCGGGGACTGCCACAACCTGCCCCCAGCGCTTGAAGCGCGCGAGCGAATCCATCACGGAAACCACCTCGCGCTGGGCGGCCGCCACGCCCGCCGGCGCCTCGGTCGGGCCGCTGAATCCAACCGAGACGGTGAAGCCCGGCTTCCAGTCCGCGATCGCCTGTCGGACCTGCACGCCGAGGGCATGGCCGCGCGCCGTGTGGTCTGTAGGTTCGGTCCCGATGGGGAGAAGCGAGACGACGCTGTCGGAGCGTCCCTGCACGAGCGCTCGCGGGTACGTGGCGCGGACGACCCCGGTCACCCGGCGAAGGAACTCCCGCTTGAGGGCCTGGATCGCGTCCTCGGAAACCTGGCGCGCGCGGTTGAATCCGCGGAAGTCATCGATGTCGACCAGCATCACGATGTGGTTGCCGTTCAGCGGGTAGCCGAGGTGGCGCGCCCGCCGCTGGGCGGCAGCGTCCTCCCCGTAGGTCCCGTGAAGCAAGTCTTCCAGGAACTCGCCTCGCACCCGGCCCTCCAGCTCGGACAGCTCTCGTTCCTTCGCCACCGCCAGCGCGAGGACCAGCGCCGCCTGTTCGATCGCCATGAACGCGAGCTCCTCGTGGTGAGGCGGGTGGTCGAGCACGGAGATGTAGCCAAGTACCTGGTTGGCGGCGAGGATGGGGGCGATAAGGCGCTCGCGGGACATGCCCACGTGCGGAAAGGCCGGGACCTTGACCGGACCCCGCTTCGCCTCGATCTCCCGGAGCATGCGCTGGATCTGGGGATCGAAAAGGACGCGTTGAGGCGTTCCCTGTCGCTGGATCGTCTCCTTGCGATGCGGGTCGCCCGCCCCGCCGGCGTGCGCCAGGAGGTGGAAGCTCGCGTCCTCGATGACAACTGCGCTTTCGAGCAGGTCGGCCAGCGTGCGGCAGATCTCGTTGACGCCCTTGCCGTCGAGCACCAGCTCGGTGAAGCGGCGGTGGATGTCGAGGGAGCGCTTCAGGCGCCAATGCTCGGCGTTGATGATCCGCTCCAGAAGCGGAGTCATCAGGTCGATCATCTGGACGTCCGCACCCACGGTGAAGACCGGCACATTCAGCCGGTCGGCCTCCGCGAGCATCTCGGCCGGAAGCTTTCGGAGGTAGGGGTGGGGCCGCACCACCAGGCCGGCGCCGCCGCCGTCGGCGATACGCGTGATAAGGCGCACCTGCGCGTCCTCGTCGTCCTTGATGGGGAATCCGGTGGTCAGCATCAGGTCGCCGGCTCGCGGCTGAACCTCGGGCGTTTCCATCATGCGGACCCATTCGATCGGCCGGTCCAGGCCCTCGCCACCGGCGACGAGCTTCGCTGTTGCGAACGCGCCAAAGCGCATGGCCTCTCGCACGGTCGGACGAGGCTCGCTGAGATCGTCGGCGCTCTTCTTGGTCGCCATCCCGACCATAGTAAGTGTGTGCGCGGGCGACAACGAACCTGGCACAACCCTTGTGGTGAGTGCACTAGGCCGCTTTCGACGCAGTGCGTAATCTTGTTAACGTGACCCACAAAGACGCTCCGGCGTGTGAGCGCCATGAATCGTCGGTGCCGATGGAGCTTCGGACGCTGCATTCGGACTCGTCGCGCCCGGACGTCGTGGTCGGGCTTTACGAGTGTCCGGAGTGCGGCCACGAGCGCCGCGTGCCGATCCAGACCGAGAACGCCGCCTAGGCTTCTAGCGCTCCATCAGCTCGCGCAGCACCAGCGGCAGCACGCCGCCGTGATGCATGTACCCGACCTCGGTGTCGTTGTCCACGCGGGCATGCGTCTTGAACGTGGTCACCCCCGATCCGTCCTCGGACTTCGCCTCGACCTCGATGGTTTGACCCGGCCTGATCGCGTCGACGCCTTTGATGGTGAACTGCTCGCGACCAGTCAATCCGAGCGACTGCAGGTTCTCGCCGTGCGCAAATTCGAGCGGCAGGACTCCCATCCCGACAAGGTTCGAGCGATGGATGCGCTCGAAGCTCTCCGCGATGACAGCCCGCACTCCCAGCAGCAAGGGGCCCTTGGCGGCCCAGTCGCGCGAGGAGCCTGACCCGTACTCCTTGCCGGCGACGACGATCAGCGGCACGTTCTCGGCGCGATATCGCTCGGATGCGTCATAAATGGTGACCTCTGCGCCGTCGGGGAGGTGCTGCGTCCAGTACCCTTCGCGCTCGACGAGCTTGTTGCGCAAGCGGATGTTCGCGAACGTCCCGCGCACCATGACCTCGTGGTTGCCGCGCCGCGACCCATAGCTGTTGAAGTCCGGCTTGTCCACGCCGTGCTCGATGAGGTACTTGCCCGCAGGGCTCTCCGCAGGGATCGCGCCCGCCGGTGAGATGTGGTCGGTCGTCACCGAATCGCCGAGCAGGGCGAGAACTCGCGCGCCGTTGACGTCTGACAGAGACTGCGGCTTCGGCGCGAAACCTTCGAAGTACGGCGGCTCCTTGACATAGGTCGAGCGCGCCTCCCATTCGAAGATCGGCCCGGTGGGGGCGCTCATCTCCTTCCAGTGTTCGTCGCCGTCGAAGATGTGCGAGTACTCGCGCTTGAACATGTCCTGCTGCACGCATTTCTGGACCACGGAGTTGACCTCTGCCTGCGATGGCCAGAGCTCTGACAGCATCACCGGCCTGCCGTCTCGAGTCCTGCCGACCGGATCCTTCGTCATGTCGATATTCACGGTGCCCGCGAGCGCGTAGGCCACGACCAGCGGCGGCGAGCCGAGGTAGCTCGCCTTCACGAGCGGGTGGATGCGGGATTCGAAGTTGCGGTTCCCAGATAGGACGGCGACCACGCTCAGGTTTTCCTTGACCACAGCAGCCTCGATTTCCGGCGTCGCCAGCGGTCCGGAGTTGCCGATGCACGTCGTGCACCCGAACCCGACGAGGAAGAAGCCGAGCTTCTCCAGCGGCTCCATGAGGCCCGCGGTTTGCAGATAGTCCGTGACCACACGCGACCCGGGCGCGAGGCTGGTCTTGACGTAGGGGCGGACCTCGAGACCAAGCTCGACAGCCTTCTTTGCAAGCAGCCCCGCAGCGACCATCACCGACGGGTTGGACGTATTCGTGCAGCTCGTGATGGCCGCGATGACGACCGAGCCGTCCTGCACGCGTGCGGCGGGCTTTGTCTCCACGGCGACCACGGAGCGGCCGTTGACCGGCCCACCCTCGTCGGAGAGTCTCGAAACCGCATCGGTGTCCGGCTTCGGCCCATTGCCGAACGCTTTTGTGAAGCTCTCCCACACATGTGGCAGCGAAACGCGGTCCTGCGGGCGCTTCGGGCCGGCCAGGCTCGGCTCCACCCTGGAGAGGTCCAGCTCGAGCAGCTCGGTGAACTTCGGCGTGGCCGAACCTTCGACGCGGAACAAGCCCTGCTCCTTCGTGTACCGCTCGACGAGATCGATCTGCTCGCGGCTGCGGCCCGTGACCAGCAGGTAACGCAATGTCTGCGCGTCGACCGGGAACAGCGCCGAGGTGGCGCCGTACTCAGGGCACATGTTGCTCAACGTGGCGCGGTCCGGGACCGACAGGCTCGACAGTCCATCGCCGCAGAACTCGACGAACTTGTCGACAACGCCGTGCTTGCGCAGCATCTCCGTGAGCGTCAGCACGAGGTCGGTGGCGGTCGAACCGGCAGGCAGCGCTCCGCTGAAACGAACGCCGACCACGATCGGCGAGGCGAGGTAGGCGGGCTGGCCGAGCATCGCCGCCTCGGCTTCGATGCCGCCGACTCCCCATCCGAGCACGCCGAGACCGTTGACCATCGTCGTGTGCGAGTCGGTGCCCATGAGCGTGTCCGGGATCGCAACCCTGCGACCATCGATGTCACGTACCTGGACGACCTTGGCGATGTACTCGAGGTTCACCTGGTGGCAGATGCCCATACCCGGCGGGACCAGCGAGAAGTTGTTGAAGGCCTGCTGCGCCCAACGCAGCAGTGAATAGCGCTCACGGTTGCGCTCGATCTCCTTCTCGATGTTGCGCGTGTAAGCGCCGCG
>DASVEP010000135.1:0-3365 GCA_036380475.1 Candidatus Dormiibacterota bacterium | reverse complement strand
CCGAGAGGGTCCTCCACGGCGGAGGGCCCTCTCTCAATGTCCAATGAGGCGCTGGCGGAGCTTGTTGTCGACCGAAATCTGCTTCCACTTGCGACGTTCTTCGGACCGCAGTCGCGCGTCGCTGCGCACGGCGACCGAGCGCAACTCACGTTGTAACTTGCGGTAGCTCTCGAGGCGCGCGGGCGACAGCTCGCCACCTGCCAGCGCGGCCTTGATGGCGCAACCGGGTTCGCTGTTGTGCTCGCAATCGTTGAACCGGCACTGGCGCGCGATCTCCTCGACGTCATCGAACAGGTTCGCGAGCGCGTCCTCGCCCTTCCAGAGCTGTGCCTCGCGCAGTCCAGGCGTGTCGATGATCATTCCGCCTTCGGGCACCTGGATCAGCTCTCGGTGACTGGTCATGTGCCGGCCTTCGCCCGAGCGGTGCACGCTCCGAGTTTTCATCACGTCCGCGCCCGCCATTCGATTGATGAGGGTCGACTTGCCCGCACCCGATGGTCCGAGCAGCACACCCGTGCGCGCGGGCCGCAACTGTTCGGCGAGCTCGTCGATGCCCTCGCCTGTGATGGCGCTGGTCATCAGCACCGGGGTGCCGAGGGCCGCGGCTTCGAGCTCCTGGCGAAGTTCGTCTGGCGACGCTGCAATGTCCGACTTGGTCAGCACCACAACCGGCATCGCGCCGCTCTGCCATGCCATCGTCAGATAGCGCTCGATTCGCCGCGCATTGACGTCCTGCGCCGAGGCGACCACGAACGCAACGTCGATATTGGCGGCCAGCACCTGCTCCTTGGTCTCGGTGGACGCGACTTTTCGCGAGAAGGCCGTCTTGCGCTCGACCCAGCCGTGAATCGCCGCCAGTGGCTCTCGGTGTCGTATCGCGACCCAGTCTCCGACCGCGGGCAGCTGGCCTCCGCCATTCATGAGGTGGCGGCCGGCAGCAGCACGAAGCGATTCCTCGCCATCGTGCAGCAGGTATTCCGCGCCGAAGTCCGCGATCACGCGCGCGGGCGCGTAACCCTGATGGGCGAACAGCGCGAAACGTTCTTCGAACCACTCATCCCAGCCCAACAGCGAAAGCTGGGATGCCAATTGAAAGGGCAACTCGAAATCCTCCGAAGCAGAAACACGAGTGGGCGGATATCGGTCCGCCCCGCGGAGGACTAGTTAGACGCTAGCTCCGGAGGCGGCCGACGGCCGGGTCACGGTCATGTCGCCTACAACCATCGAACGCCACCTCCTTGTTTTGATACGGGCACAGAGAATACACCAGAACCCTCGCCTCGCAACAACAAAATTTGTGACGCTATCTGCTCTTGAATTCGGGCTTGCGCTTTTCCTTGAAAGCCGTGATTCCTTCTTCGGCATCGTCGGATACGAATACTCGCCCGATCGCTTCGCGTTCGATCGCAAGTCCGAGGTCGAGTGGCCCGCCGTAGCCCTGAGTGATCGCCAGTTTGGCGTGGCCGATTGCGACTCCAGGTCCCGAGGCGAGCTTGGCTGCATACTCGATTGCGCCGGCGCGGCACGCGGCGGCGTCGGGAAACAGCTGGTCGACAAGGCCAAGTTGCTTCGCCTCTTCCGGTTTCATGGTCGTGGCGTTGGCGATCAGGTCGATGCCCTTGGAAAGGCCGACAAGGCGCGGCAGGCGCTGCGTTCCGCCCGAGCCTGGAAACAATCCGAGGTTCACCTCGGGCAAGCCGATCTGGTACGAGCCCTCGGCCGCGAATCTCAGGTCGCACGCAAGCGCGAGCTCGAACCCGCCGCCAAGGCAGTGACCTGCGATGGCCGCGATGAAGACGAGCGGTGTGTTCTCCATCTTCCGGAATGCCTCGTGCGCCATCAACGCGGTCATGAATCGCGAACGCGGGCTGCCGGCGGCGAACGCCCCCACGTCCGCGCCGGCGGAGAAGAACTTCTCTGAGGCGCTGGTGACGACCATCGCTGACTTGATGCCCAGGTCGATGCGTGCGTCGTCGATCGCGCCGGCGAAGGAGCGCAAGAACGCGTAGTCGTAGGTGTTTGCAGGCGGCCGGTCCAGGACGATGACGCCGACGCTGCCTTCCTTCTCGAGCCTCACCGACATCTCAAGCCCTCCCAACGGCGTCCGGCCTACGACCCGATAATTGAATCACTCGTGTCCTGTCCCCGAAGTTCCTTGCATCTTCGCGTCCTAGGCGGCCGGGCGCCTTCGGCGCTGAAGCCGGCGTCGAGGGGCCTGGCGCTGCGTCGTCACGCATCCACGGATGCGCTCCTCCTTGCGCCGCCCTCTCCTTGGCTCCGGCCGCCGATGCCGCGAAATATGCGGCGGACCTCGGGAACAGGCCACGATCAATCCAAGCGAAGAGGGGTGCCCCTATGGCAACGATGATCATCGAAGGCGAGAGGACGCGCGCTGCGTCCGGCAAGACGTACGAAGTTCGCAACCCGGCCACAGGCGAGGTTGTCGACGAGGTGCCGGCAGGCGGTACTGCAGACGTAGACAAGGCGGCGCAAGCGGCCGCGAAGGCATTCAAGAGCTGGTCGAAGCTCGCGCCGGCCAAGCGCGCCGAGATCCTGCACAAGGCCGCCAGGCACATGCTCGGCAAGGTCGAGGAGATCGCCCCGATCCTGACCAAAGAGCAGGGCAAGACCATCCTGGAGTCGAGGCTCGAAGCCCAGCGGTTCGGAGAAAACATCGCGTGGTTCGCGGACCTCGCCGACAAGATTCACGGCGAACACGTTTCGCTTCCGGACACGACCACGTACGGGTTGGTGGTGCGAAGGCCAATCGGAGTAACGGGCGCGATCGTCCCGTGGAACTTCCCGCTCACGCTCGCTGCCAACAAGGTCGCGCCGTCCATCGCTGCCGGAAACACAGTTGTGCTCAAGCCGGCGAGCACGACGCCGCTGGCGACGCTCGCGTGCATCGAAGCCTTAATCGAGGGCGGCTTGCCCGAAGGAGTCGTCAACGTCGTCCTTGGCGCCGCGACCGGCGAGGCCATCGTCGATCACCCGTTGATCCGCAAGATCGCTCTCACCGGTTCTACCCCGACCGGAAAGAAGGTCATGGCGCGCGCAGCCGAAGGGTTGAAGAAGATCACCCTCGAGCTCGGCGGCAGCGACCCGTGCATCGTCCTCGACGACGCCGACCTCGAGGCGGCCGCTCGCGCCATCTCGGTCGGCCGGTTCTTCAATTGCGGTCAAGCGTGTCTCGCGGTAAAGCGGCTGTACGTCCAGGAGGGTGTCTACGACGCGCTCCTGGAGAAGCTCGTTGCGCGTGCGTCCAAGTTGAAGCCCGGCAACGGTCTCGACAAGGACAGCCGGATGGGTCCGATGCATTCCGAAACCCAGCGCGCCGAGGTAGAGGCCCAGGTCAAAGACGCGAT
>DASVEP010000134.1:0-2217 GCA_036380475.1 Candidatus Dormiibacterota bacterium | reverse complement strand
AAGGCTGAGAAGATCTCGGCGGCATAACCCTCGAACTGCTTCCACTTCTCCGGCGCGATGGTGCGAGGGTGGGTCTGCTCCCAATGAGTCGTTTCCTCGGGATCGAACGAGAACGTGGACATTTGCGGACTCCTTGCTCAGATGTCAGGTGACCGATAGATCGGTGGGTTCAGTACGCGTGGCGCTGCGAGAACATCCGCAGCCCCGTCAGCACGATGCATTTCAGGTCCAGCGCCAGCGACCAGTTCTCGATGTAATACACGTCGTACATCGTGCGGTCGCTGATAGGCGCCGCGCCTCGAAGGTCGTTGACCTCGGCCCAGCCTGTTAGCCCTGGGCGAACCTGCTGCCGCTCCAGGTAGCGCGGCACCTCGCCGCTATACCTCTCGTCAAAGAAGGTCGGTTGTGGACGAGGGCCGACCAGGCTCATGTCGCCGCGAAGGACGTTGTACAGCTGGGGCAGCTCGTCCAGGCTCGAACGGCGCAGGAACTTTCCCAACGTCGTCACGCGCGAGTCCCCGGGTTTGGCGACCGTCGGCCCAGTTTTCGCCTCGGCGTCGGGGATCATCGACCTGAATTTGTAAATCACGAAAGGCCGGCGCTGCCGCCCGATACGCTCCTGCCGAAACAGGATCGGCCCGGGCATCGTGAGCTTGATCAAGATCGACACGACGAGCAGCACCGGGCTGAACAACACCAGCAGCAGAGTGCTGACCAGTATGTCGATCGCCCGCTTGGCCACCGCGGCCGCACCGCGAAGCTGGTTGCGCCGGACCCCGACAAGGGGGAGGCCGTCGAGGGCGTCGGCGGCGGCCCGCGTGCTCATAACCTCCAGCAGGTCGGGCACGATCTTGAACTCGAGGTTTCTGTCCTCGCACAGGGCGATCAGATGCAGCAGGCGATCGCGCTGCGAAGCGGGCAGCGCGAGAAAGACCTGGTCCACCCGCAGAGGCGCCGTCACCTTCGGAAGGTCCTCGACGCGGCCGACCACCGGCACCCCGAGATAGCTCTGTTCGGCGATGACCTCATCGCTCAGCACGCCGACGACATGGAAGCCGTACTGCGGAAACATGTTCATGCGCCGGATCAACATCTCGCTTCCGTCGCCGGTGCCGACCATCAGCACGCGCTCGGTGCCGATTCCCTGCCGCCGCAGCCGGGTTTCATACTGCCGGAGCAGGTACCGTTCGCCGGTCATCAGCACCGCGCTGATCAGCACAGCGGGCAGGATCGTGAGACGCGAGTAGCGCTGGCCGAGGTTGGCCGCTTCGATCGCCGCGAACATGAGGACGGCCGCAAGGCCGATGCCGCTATAGAGCGCAAACAGCTGGTCGACGAGCGTACGACCCCGCCAGGATCGGTACTGGCCGGTGACGGCAAGTGAGAACAGATAGATCACGATCACGACGGGGATCGCGGCGAGGTAAGGGCCGAACGGAAGGGCCTGGCTGGCGTTCCCGTACTTGATCCACCAGCCGGCGGGCACCGACGCCGCCGCGATCAGCGCGTCTCCAACCATCAGGGCGGTCGGGAGCCAGTCTGGGGTCAGGTAAACGAAGCGTCCGGTCGGAGCGGGGCTCGTGGCTGCAGCGAGGGCTGCCGCTGCCGGCTCGGGAGCCGGGCGCTCGGACTTCCGGATGCCTTCTGAGCCGGCGCTTGACTCCTCCGGAACCATGGCTCCTTGCGTATGGCGACGAGCCATCGGCAATAGCCTACAGGTTCGTTTTGCCCTCGGTCGCCGTCGCGCCGGAGACGTCGCAGGCCGCCACCAGGAGCCCGATCAGCAGCCACCCGATCATCAACTCTGTGGTTTCGGTGGCGATGTTGGTAAGGGCCACCACCAGGGCCACCTGGCCGAGTCCCAGGACGATGAGGTTTTGCCGCCGTGACCACGCGCGCGCGAAGACCGCCGCGACAAAACCGGCGAAGAGGGCGATGCCGACGACACCCGTGTCGTTCAGCACCAGCAGCGGCAGGCTGGCGATGTGCTCCGGCACTCCCTTGGCGACGTGCAGCGCCTCGAAGCTTGCCACGCCCCGGCCCAGCGCCAGGTGGCCGCTGATGTCGCTCCGCACGGGGCTTGACTGGTTCAGCCTACCGATGAGATCAACGACGTTGAACAGGGCCGCCAGAAGGTTCGAGCTGCGGTGCGCACCACCCGCGGATCCGACGACGTACGTGCCGATCCGATCGACCAGGATCGTGGCGACGATCACG
>DASVEP010000133.1:0-4762 GCA_036380475.1 Candidatus Dormiibacterota bacterium | reverse complement strand
TGCTCGAGGCCCTGGTCAACGCCATCCGCCTGCCCGAGCTTCGCAACAAGCTCCTCTTCACCGGCGGCATCCTGATCGTATTCCGGCTCTTCGCCAACGTGGCCATCCCAGGCGCAACGCAGTCGGCGCTTGCCATCCTTTTCAACAACCAGGCGCTCCTTGGCCTCCTCGACCTCTTCTCCGGAGGTGGCCTTTCGCGCTTCAGCGTGGTGGCGATGGGCATGAACCCTTACATCAACGCCACGATCATCATGCAGCTGATGACGGTGATCTCCGAGCGCATCAAGGAGATCCAGAAGGAAGGCGAGGCGGGTCGGCGCCGGATCCAGCGATGGAGCCGCTACCTCACCGTCGCCCTAGGCGCCGGGCAGGCCTATGGCTTCACGGTGCTGTTCCAGAACACGAACCCTGCCATCCTCGGTCCGCTCGACTGGTTCCAGCGGCTGCAGATCGTGCTGGTGCTCACGGCAGGAACGGTCATGCTGATGTGGTTCGGTGAGCTCATCACCGAGTACGGCATCGGCAACGGTGTCTCGCTGATCATCTTCGCCGGCATCATCGGACGCGGCCCGCAGGGCGTCGCCGCGGTCTTCGGCAGCCACAGCACCGGCGGCGGCCTTGCCGACTACGTCCCCTTCATCATCTTCGGGATCATCGCCCTCGTCATGACAGCCGTGATCATCGAGGTGCAGCAGGCGGTACGTAAGATTCCCATCCAATCCGCCCAGCGCACGGTCGGGCTGAAGCAAGTTCAGAGCCGCGCGAGCTTCCTGCCGCTGCGCGTGAACCACGCAGGAGTGATCCCGATCATCTTCGCGATCTCGGTGATGTTCTTACCGACGATCATCTCGAACTACTTCCAGGGCGCGCCACCAGACACGTGGTACTACAAGGCGGCCGCGTGGATCCGAGGCAACTTCACGCCTGACACCGCCAACATTCCTATGGCGATCACGTACAACGCCCTGTACTTCGCGTTCACCTTTGCGTTCACCTACTTCTACACCGCCATCACGTTCGAGGTGAACGACGTCGCCGACAACCTCAAACGGTATTCCAGCTTCATACCGGGCATCCGTCCGGGACGTCCGACCGCGGACTATCTCGCCGCGGTCATGAACCGTGTGACGTTTGCGGGCGCCTGCTTCTTGGGGTTCATCACCGTCATCTTGCCCATTGCAACAGCCAAGATTTCCGGCATCCCGCATCAGCAGATGTACCTCGGCGGTACAGCCATCCTGATCGTCGTCGGCGTTGCGCTGGACACCATGAAACAGCTGCAAACTCAGCTCGTCATGCGCCAATACCGCGGCTTTATCCGGTAACTCCCGAAGATGAATCTCCTTTTGTACGGGGCTCCAGGGAGCGGAAAGGGCACGCAGGCGAACATGCTGCGCTCGCGGTTTGGCATACCCCACATCGCGACGGGCGACATGCTGCGCGCGGAGATCCAGGCCGGCACGCCGCTAGGCCGTCAGGCGCAGCCGATCCTGGCCGTGGGCCAGTACGTGCCTGACGACATCATGATCGGCATGATCCGCAACCGGCTCGGCAAGCCGGACTCCGCTGCCGGCTTCATCATCGACGGGTTCCCGCGGACGATCCCGCAGGCGGAGGCCCTGGATGCGTTGATGCAGGACCTGGGCCGCCACCTCGACCGTGTCCTTTACCTCAAGGTCGAGGTGGCCGAGCTGCTGGAGCGCCTTTCGGGCCGGCTCGTATGCCCGGTCTGTCAGCGGACGTACCCCCCGGGCACGGCCGCGTGTGAGGCCGACGGCACCGAGCTCGTTCAGCGAGAGGACGACAAAGCGGAGGCGGTCAGGCCACGGATCGAGATCTACCTCTCAAAGACCGTTCCCGTGCTCGAGCACTATGCGGGCAGGGGCATTGTTTCCGAGATCGATGGACGGGGGACAATCGATGAGATAACCGGCCGCGTTCTCAGTGCAATCGGCGAGAATGGCCGCTTCCACGCATGATCAACCTGAAGACCGCGCACGAGATCGAACTGATGGCCCGGGCGGGCAGGCTGCTTGCTTCGGTGCTTCCTCCCTTGAAGGACGCCTGCAAGCCGGGCGTGCGCACCAATGACCTGGACAAGATCGCTGAGAAGCTCATCCGGGACGGGGGAGCCACCCCAGGTTTCCTGGGCTACCACGGCTTCCCGAAGTCGATCTGCGTCTCCATCAACGACGAGGCTGTGCACGGCATCCCTGGCAACCGCAAGGTGGCGGCCGGCGACGTGGTCAGCCTGGACCTCGGCCTGGTGCTCGAGGGCTTCTGGGCCGATGTCGGCATCACGGTAGGGGTGGGCAAGATCAGCAAAGAGGCCGATCGGCTGATCAAGGTCACCGAAGAGGCCTTGTACGTCGGCATCGCCAAGGCCCAGCCAGGCGGGTACCTGGGCGATATCTCCTCGGCGATCCAGAAGCATGTCGAGAAGGCCGGGTTCTCTGTCATCCGGCAGTTTGTAGGCCACGGGATCGGCCGCCAGATGCACGAAGACCCCCAGGTGCCCAATTTCGGTGCCCCAGGGACGCCGCCCCGGCTGAAGCCCGGCATGACCCTCGCCATCGAGCCGATGGTCAACGCCGGGTCCCACGAGGTCTACATGAAGCCGGATGGCTGGACGATCTGCACAGTTGACGGGGGGCTGTCGGCTTATTTCGAGCACACGGTGGCCATCACGGACAGTGGGCCTTTGATTCTCACAGCACTGAGCACCCCGTCCCCTGGCGTGGGGCGGTCCAACGGCAACGGCCACTCGAACGGGGCGTCCGTTTGAACTTGGCGGGAGTTTGGTACAATCGCGTTTCGTGCCCCAACGTCCCCCACTCGTGAAGGGGGTCGTGATGGAGCCTCTTCCCAACGGCGTCTACCGGGTTGAGCTCGAGAACGGGGCCAAGATCCTCGCTCACGTCGCCGATCGTGCCGGCACCCACTTCACGCGGCTTCTGGCCGGTGACAAGGTTGGTGTCGAGCTCGCGAGCCGCGACCGGTCGCGGGGACGCATTCGAGAGATTTGGAGATGAAGGTACGGCCGTCGGTCAAGAAGATGTGTCCGAACTGCAAGGTGATCAAGAGGTCCGGAGTGGTGCGCGTGATCTGCTCCAAGAACCCCAAGCACAAGCAGCGGCAGGGATAAAGGCTTAATGGCGAGAATCGCCGGTGTCGACATACCCCCGCAGAAGCGGGTGGTCATTGCGCTCGTGTACATCCACGGCATCGGCCGCACCACGGCCGAGAAGATCGTGAAGGCGGCCAACCTCAACGCCGACACGCGGGTCAAGGACCTGACCGACGAGGAGGTAACGCGCCTCCGGCAGATCATCGACCGCATGGGCTCGTCGAAGGAGATCCTCATCGAGGGTGACCTCCGGCGCGACGTGGCGACGAACATCAAGCGTTTGACCGAGATCGGCACCTACCGTGGCATGCGCCACCGGCGCGGGCTGCCGGTTCGGGGCCAGCGGACGCGCACGAACGCACGCAGCCGCCGCGGTCCCAAGCGTGCAGTCGCAGGGAAGAAGAAGGTCAAGGCCGGGAAGTGATGGCCAAAGCAAAGAAGGTCGTACGCACGCGCCGCCGCGAACGCAAGAACGTGGTTGCGGGCCAGGCCCACATCCAGAGCACGTTCAACAACACGATCATCTCGATCACCGACATCGACGGCAACGTCATCTCGTGGGGCTCTGCCGGGGCGCAGGGTTTCAAGGGCAGCCGGAAGTCGACGCCCTTCGCCGCGCAGCAGACCGCTGAAGCGACGGCGAAGAAGGCGCTCGAGCACGGCATGCGGTCGATCGAGGTCTTCGTGCGCGGTCCGGGCGCAGGTCGCGAGGCGGCGATCCGTTCGTTGCAGGCGACGGGTCTCGAGGTGAGCGCGATCACCGACGTCACCCCGATCCCGCACAACGGATGCCGTCCACCCAAGAGGAGACGCGTCTAGTGGCGAATTACAGCGGACCCGTTTGCCGCTTCTGCCGCCGCGAGGGCGCCAAGCTCTACCTCAAGGGAGAGCGCTGCTACACGCCCAAGTGCGCCATCGAGCGCCGCGCCTTTGCGCCCGGCATGCACGGCCAGGCGCGTAAGCGCAAGACGTCCGATTACGGCCTGCAGCTTCGCGCCAAGCAGAAGGCGCGCCGTACGTACGGGCTGCTCGAGAAGCAGTTCCGCAACTACTTCGAGCTGGCCGAGCGCGAGCCGGGCGTCACCGGACTCAACCTGCTCCGCCACCTCGAGCTGCGGCTGGACAACGTGATTTACAGGCTTGGTCTGGGCACCTCGCGCAAGCAGGCGCGCCAGCTTGTTTCGCACCGGCACTTCGAGGTCAACGGGAAGACGGTCAACGTGCCGTCGTACCAGCTGAAGCCGGGCGACGAGCTCAAGGTCAAGCCGGCAAACGGGGTCATCGATGTGGCCCTCGAGGCATCCAGGGTGCGACCGGTGCCTTCATGGCTTTCACTCAACGGCGACGACAAGACGGCCAAGGTGCTCGCACGGCCCGACCGCCACGAGATGGAATCGGGCGTCGAAGAGCAGCTGATCGTCGAGTTCTATTCACGGTAAAGGAACGGAGGTAGGGACCCAAATTGGCAATTGACACGCAGATGACTGTTACCCCGCAGGTTCGCAAGCTCGAGACGAGCGCGAACTACGGCAAGTTCGACATCGAGCCTCTCGACCCCGGCTTCGGGACGACGCTCGGCAACACGCTTCGCCGCGTGCTGCTCTCTTCGCTTTGGGGCGCGGCGGTGACGTCGAT
>DASVEP010000132.1:0-2820 GCA_036380475.1 Candidatus Dormiibacterota bacterium | reverse complement strand
ATGATCATCATCGAGACCTTCGAACCCGGCTGCCCGCCGCGGCTGTGGCCTATCCCACCGATCGGGCTCGACAGTTCATGACTATCACACCCCTGTCGCCATCTCCCATCACCGATTCCGCCCGACGCCGCCATCTCACCGGCACCGGCCACACTTCGCCGACAGCGACCGTCAGCGCCGCCTTCAGCCCGAAGTTTTTACTTGGATTGGACGCATGTCATTGACATCACGGAGAAAATTCTCGCTGGCGTGCTGTGTTACTGGCTACAGCTTGGTCGGATCAACATCGAGCAGGGTGAAGGCTTGGGCCTGGATTGGGGTCGGGGTAGCGACCAGGGTAAAGCTGTAAGCCTGGTTGAGAGTGGTGGTCACCGCGTTGAGGGTGCAGGTGGCGAGATCGCGCAGCAGGCTTTGGAAGCTGTGAACCGGGCCGCCATTGGCGGTGAGTTTGCTGGCGCGCTTGCGCAGCGCCGCCGGCGAGGACTGCGCGGGGGCGACAATCGAGGCGCGTTCGCGAGCGGCGGCAGCAGGATCGTCGTCATCGAACAGCATGGGTTTGAGGCACTCGCGCATGTGCCATTCGACATGGCAGGCGAGCATGCACAGGAAGACATGGGCGCGCACCCGCGACGCCAGCCAATGGTAGATCGGTCGCAGGTGCATATCGACAGTCTTGAGACTGCGGAAGGCGCGCTCGACACGGGCGAGGCTCTTATAGGCGCCGACCACGCTCTCGGCCGCCAAGACTTTGTCCTCGACGTTGGTGCGGATGACATAAAAGCCGTCGAGCCGGGCCTCCTCGGCGACGCGGACGGGATTGCGGGCAAAGGTGAAGCCGTCTTCACCGACAGTGATGTCGAACAGCTTGGCGAGTTTGTAGCGGTTTTCGATGCGGCCGATGGCGCGCGCGATCCTGTCGGTGCCCCTGGGGCCGGTGCCGCGGGCGATCTGGTCGGCCAGCTTGGCCAATGCCGCCTCGGTGGCCTGCAGCAGATCCTCGCGCTTGCGGGCCCGCTCCTCGGCCAGTAGCGGGTTCTTGCACACGACCAGGCGCTCGCCGGGAAATTCGGGTGCGGTGATCTCGGCCAAGTCGCGCTCGTCGAACAGCGAAAGCTGGAAGGCACCGGTATCGAGAAGAGCGCGGATCTGTGGGGCCCTGAGGGCGGTGATCCAGTCGAGCCCGGCGGGCTTCAGCTCGTCGCGAATGCGGGCGCTGGTGATCATGCCGCGGTCGCCGACCAGCACAACGCGCGACAAGCCGAAGCGCTCTTTGAGCTTGTCGATTTGCGTCGACAGCGTCATCGGGTCGGCGGTGTTGCCTTCGAACACCTCGACCGCCACGGGGCAGCCATCGGCCGCACACAACAGGCCGTAGACGATCTGCAGTTTGCCCTTTTTGCTGTCTCGCGAGTAGCCAAAGCGCGCCAACTCGCAGCACCTTCCCTCCAGCCAGGACGAGGAGACGTCATAGAGCACCAGCGCCCCGTCCTTGAGGTGGCGGCGGGCGAGCGCGGTCTCGATTGCGGCCTGGCGCGCACCGAGCCAGTCGAGCGCGCGATAGAGCTCGCTCTCCTCGACGGCGCCGAGCTCGAGCAGCCGGCCCAGGCTCGAACCGGCGGTATCGGCGGCAAGGTCGCGCGCGGTGGCAAGCTTGGAGGCGGGCGAGATCAGACGGCTGGCAATCAAAGCGATCGCCAGCGTCACAAGGCGCTGGTCAATCGGCTTGCCGAGCAGCCGGTCGAGGCCAATCGCCCGGATCGTGCCCAGTACCGCGGCGGCGTGGCCGTGCGGCAGCGCGCGGCGGATGCGGATCCCCTCCGTGGCGACGGCGACACCGCCCTTCAGCAGCGTGCGAAAGCCCTCGACCAGGGGGGTGGGCCAATCCGATAGATTGGCCAAGGTGCGCTTCCTGACCCGGCCGTTCTCGCGAAAACTCTGGCGCAACAGGATGGCGGGAGGCGAGCCGCGATTGGGCACCGCTTCGATATACATGGCGCTATGATTAGCGCTTTATGATACTAAATGGAAGCAAAAATATTAAATTACATGGCTACAACGAGGCCGAAAAAGCCGCGCGGACGCCGCAGAAAACCTTGGCTTCTATGCCCTCAGAAGCAAAAACTTCGGCTTAGTCGGCATCAAGTGCCATGTTCGAATACGGGGTCCCGCCACCTCGGATCGTCAATTCGGCAGTCCGCCGAAAAGCCAGCGCGAGCACCGAGCAGGTAAAAGGGGATGCTCTTCCCGGGCCGTCAACCTGCCGGACGCAGGATGACGCCCTCCAATGTCTCGCCAGTGGTGACAAACCGCCAAAGCGCAATGATCAGTTTGCGTGCCAGTGCGACGATCATTGTCTTGCGCGTGCCACTACGGCTATCAGCGGTGCGGGCGCGATACCACACTGCTAGCGCGCTCTCCTTCTGAAACATCAGAAAGCGCCAGGCGAGTTGGATCATGCCGCGGCGGACCCGGGCGTTGCCGGCTCTGGCGAGGCCTTGTTCGCGCCGCTGCGCGCCGCTCTCATCCGGCGCGCCTGTCAGGCCGGCGTAGCGCGCTACTGCTCGACGGTCACGCATTGGCCGTGACAGCACCTCATGAACCAGCATATCAGCGGTTTCGACACCAACACCGACAATTCGGGCCAGCAGCCGAACCATGGTGTGGGGCCCGGTCTCAGGGTGCTGCTCCAATCGTTTCTGACGAGCTACCTCGATCTCCCTGATCTGGCTCATAACAAAGCCCAGCCACGCCATATCCCGCTGCAGCTCCGCTAAAGTATTTGGCGGCAGCGGCATGCCTTCCGGGGTATGCACAGTTGCC
>DASVEP010000131.1:0-2089 GCA_036380475.1 Candidatus Dormiibacterota bacterium | reverse complement strand
TGGTTTCCATGGCTAGTCGATATATGACTTCTGTTCACTGTAAATCCACTTAGAAGAAAGCCGATGCCGCGTGTGACCGGCGAGCCCAACGAATGGCTGCTCTTGGCCCTGACCCGAAGTGGCAACCGCGCCGCCGAATGTTCGATGTTGGAGCAAGACCGGAAAACATTTGCTCGATCAGAATCGCGGTAGGGACGGTCATTGCTGACCGCCCCCCGCTCAGATCCGCGCAAGCGGAATTCCCGCACGCGGCTCCCACCTTGAGTTGCTGACGGCGAAGCGCTGGTCTGGCCAGGGGTGAAGGATTCGCGGGGCCGGGAGCCAGTGGTCGGCCAGCTTCCGCATTCGGTCCCACGTCAGGCGATGTTTCTGACTGCGCCGCCGCAGCGTGCGCAGCCAGAGGCGCTCGATGTGGTGCCGGAATGCTTTCAGCGCCTCCCCGTTGGTCGGGACGGCGTGATAGGCGAAGAAGCCTCTGACGACCTGCTGTAGCCAAGCCCCTTGCTTTGGGATCGGCTCGTGCATTCGCCGCCGCAGTTCCTCCTTGACGGCCTTGAGCTTTGCTCGCATGCGGTCGGCCCGGGTTTTCCTCATGATGAAGAACTTGCCCTGACTGTTACGCGTGCAGATGAAGGTGAAGCCCAGGAAGTTGAAGGTTTCCGGCTTGCCAAGCCCACGCCGAGCGCGCCGGTCCGCAGCAAAGCGGCCGAACTCGATCAGGCGAGTCTTGTCCGGATGGAGCGACAGCGAGAACTCCTCTAACCGAGCACGCATGTGTTCCCAGAAGCGCCGGGCGTCGGCCTCATGCTCGAATCCGACGACGATGTCGTCGGCATAGCGCATGAGGACCATATCACCCGTGGCCTCGCGCCTTCGCCAGCGCTCAGCCCAGAGATCGAACACGTAATGCAGGTAGACGTTGGAGAGCAACGGTGAGATCACCGAGCCCTGCCCCGTCCCCTTTTCGCTGACCGTGACGATCCCGTCCTCCAGGACACCCGCCTTCAACCACTTCTGGATCAGGCGGATGATGCGTGGATCGCCGATCCTGTGCTCGATAAAGCGGATCAGCCAGCTCTGGCTGACCTCATCGAAAAAGGATCGAACGTCCGCGTCGAGAATAAAGTTCACACGTTGGGTGGTGATTCCGACGATCAGCGCATCCAGCGCATTGTGCTGGCCTCGCTCCGGACGGAACCCGTAGCTGAACCCGAGGAACTCCTCCTCGTAGATGCAGTTCAGCACGGTCGCGGTCGCTCTCTGAACAATCTTGTCCTCGAGTGCCGCCACCGCCAAGGGGCGCTGTTTCCCATCAGCCTTCGGAATGTACGTCCGGCGTGATGGCAGCGCCCGGTACGCTCCGCGGTGGACTCGCGCATGCAGATCAGTGAGGTTTCGGTCAAGGTCTGCTGCATAGCCCTGCCATGTCAGCCCATCCACGCCGGGGGCGGCTTTGCGTTTGAGCGCAGAGAACGATTCCCGGAGCAGATCGACGTCGACGTGGTGCAGAAGCGCGGTGAACCTCTCCTTCCTCCTTTGCCTTGCGGCTTGCCGTACGCGATCCAGCGCATGTGACACGCATTCCCGTCCCTGTGTCCGGTGCGTGCTTAGCTGACCCGCGTTCCTCTCGGCCCCCGCCCTTGGCTCCGCCGGCTCCGCGGTGGCCGAGGCCACTTTGTTCGTCGGCTTCCCAGCTACTATGGCGGGGTCTGACTTCTCGCGCCCGTGCATCATCGGCTACGGCTCCTCGCCTCCCCGATGCGGACCGACGGCTGTTGCCAAGCGGTCGGACGCGAGACCTCCCGGTTCCCGTGCAAGGAGCGTCTGCACATGCCAGGGTCTCTGACCACGCCAGGTCGCTCGGGCGCTTGCGATGGCGTGCCCGTCCGTATTGCCTTCCACGTAAAGCACCGTGTCGGCACCCGGGATACCCTTTCGCGGCTCAATGGCTGGCCTATGCACTCCCCTACCGACGCTTCGCCAACGCCCTCGCGAGCGCCCGCGCACGGCTCGGGGCCGATGTGGATCGCTACTCCTTCATCGTAGTGGACTTGCACCACCTACTCCTTGCCGGTCTCCCGGCGCACGC
>DASVEP010000130.1:0-8567 GCA_036380475.1 Candidatus Dormiibacterota bacterium | reverse complement strand
TCTCACGCGTGTTGAGCACAACCGTGTTGAAGACACCGGATATCGCGATCAGGCCGAGCACGAACGCGAGGCCCGCGAGCACGCTGTTGATCAGAAGGAAGGCGGTGTCGACGCCGTTCTCGCGGTTCAACCGGGTGCTGACGCCGGGGCCTCCTCTCTCGATGGCCGCCGCATACGCGACCGGATCGGTTCCGGGCCGGAGCTGGACCTCGTAGTTCCAGGCGACCAGTTTGCCTGGCACCGATGCGAAGCCTGTGCGCAGCAGGATGTCGTCGCCCTGCTGGTCGAAGATCTCGCCGACGAGCCTTAGCTGGACCGGCGTGCCGTAGAAATCGGCCGTAATGGTGTCGCCTACGTGGCGCCCGAGACGGTGGAAGAATGCCGTCGGCGCCACCGCCTCGCCAGGCGCCGTGAACCATCGCCCGTTGATAAGCACGTAGCCGAGCCACGACGAATCTTCGCGATAGGCCGTGACAGGAACGGACTCGCCCGCGCCGGGCACTGTGGCGTCAGCGTGGCCGACGCTCACGAATCGCGCAGTGCCGGGCTGGCTCGCGATAAGCGACATCACTTCGGGATCGCCCACACCGCCCTGGTCCGACTTGCCGGGGGATTCGCGGTAGACCTGGACCTGCACCTGCTGGCTGCGCGTCAACGCGGAGGCGACGAGCCCGAGTGACAGATGGAGACCGGCAGCGAAGGTCACCGTCGCGACACCGATTACGATCGCGATGACCGTCATCGATGATCGGATCGGCCTGGCCAGCGATTCGCCGAGTCCAAGGGTCATCGACCTTGGCATCGGCAGGTCCGCCGCCAGTCGTGCCTGCCGCGAACCTCCTTGCCCGGCGGGCGCGGAGCCGGCGGCGATCGCCTGGGCCGCGCTCTGGCGACCCGCACGCAGCGAGGCGAGCATGGTCGTGCCGACCACGACCAGGAGGATCGCGCCGACGCCGAGGGCATCGACTCCAGGAGCAAACCCGAAGGTTCGGGGGAGCCCGAATGCGTGCGCCGTGTCTTCGAGGAACGGCTGGCTGAGCACAACGCCCGCCGGCAGTCCGGCAAGACAACCGATCCCGGCGGGGATCAACATCTGGCCGGCGAACACCGACACGACCTGCGCCGGCGTGTATCCGATCGACTTCATGATCCCGATATCGCGGATTCCGGCGATCACGGCCCCACCGACGAGGTTCGCGATGATGAGCGTCGAGGCAATCAGCGCGAAGGCGCTGAATGCCAGAAGAAACGGAATCATTACCGCGGTCGTGCGGTCGGCGTTCAGCTTGGTGTCGAGGTAGTTCGAACTGTCGATGACCGCGGTGGCGGGGAGGCTGTTGGTGATCGCGGCGATCGCGGCCGTGATGTCGCCCGCCGTCGACGCATGGTGCAGACGGTACGCAACCAGGTACTGGACCGGCGGTTGATTCTGGGCCGGCACAGCAGGAAACTGGCTGGCTTCGACCCACGCGGCCGCGTCGTTGCCGAGAGCGACGCCGATGCCGACGATGCGCAGCGACGGGAGTGCGGAGTCGCCCGCCGCCTGCAGCGTGTCCCCAACCCCGAGACCAGTTTCGTCCGCTAGGGGCCGCGAAATGACGACTTCGCCGGCGGCCTGCACCCAGCGCCCCGAGTCGAGCGATATGCGGTCAACCGCTCCACCAGCCTGGTCCCGACCGACAACTGGAATCACCCGCTCCCGGCCTCCGGCAATGACAATTCCTGCCGGCATCACGCGCCACGGTCCGTTGGCGGCTGCGATCACGGGCAGCGATTCTGTCGACTTGACCTGGGCCTCGGTCACCTGGCTCGCGTCGAACGTCACATAAAGGTGAGCGCCCTGCGTTGCTTCGAAGGCGCGGTCAAATGGCGCGTCAGTCTCGACCAGCAGGGTCAGCGCCAGGGTGGCGGTCAGAGAGGAAAGGAACACCACGACCCCGACGATTGCCGTCTGCAGCTTGCGGCGGCGGACGTCCGCTAGCGTTTTGCGCAGGACCGAGCTCATCGGACGCTCACCATTTCCAGCCCCGCAGCGCCGCGGTCACTCGTCACGGAGCCGTCGACCAGCTGGATGATGCGCGACGCGTTGGCGCGCGCGAGGCGCTCGTCGTGCGTGACGAAGACTATGGTCTGGCCGCTGCGGTTCAGCTCGGCGAGAATCGCCATCACCTGGTGACCGCTTTGCGAGTCGAGCGCGCCGGTCGGCTCATCGGCAAGCAGCAGAATCGGGCTGTTGACGATGGCGCGGGCGATCGCCACGCGCTGGCGCTGTCCTCCGCTCATGCGCATTGGATACTGGTCTTTGAGGTCGACGATCTCGAGGCGCTCGAACAGCTCGAGGGCGCGGCGCCGCGCCTCGCTCCGCTTGGTGCCCGCGAGCTGCGCCGGAACCATCACGTTCTCGAGCGCGGACAGGTTGTTGAGCAGGTTGAAGAACTGAAAGACGATCCCGACCTGCGAGCGGCGAAAGCGCGCGAGCGCAGCCTCACCCATGCGGCCGAGGTCGCGACCGTCGACCCTTACGGATCCCGACGATGGCCTGTCGAGGCCTCCGATGAGATTCAGCAGCGTGGACTTGCCGCTGCCCGATGGACCCATGACGAACGCGGATTGGCCCTCGGGAATGGTCAGCGAGATGGAGTCGAGGGCCGCAGACTGTGCGTTGCCGTTGTACGTCTTGCGCACGTCGCGCAGCTCAACCAGGGGTGTCATCGCGTCTCTCCTTCGGGCTCAGCGGCCCGTTTGATTGATGTCTTCAAGCCTGGAGTCCGCGCGGCCGGGCGTCGTCAGACCGCCGCGTGAATTCGACTCATCCTTTCGGCTGATGCAATCAAGCCCGCGGCGTCCTACAGTCGCTGCGTGTCGAGGTTGGGGCGCCTGGGGCTGCAGCTTGAGATTGGTTGGATCGACGTCCTCATCGCGGGGGGCCTGAGCGCCCTCGCGATCATCGAGGGCTCGGGCAGCGATTCGCAGCAGTTCTCACCCGCGGTTCTGCTGTGCACCGGCCCGCTCGTAGTACGGCGGCGGTGGCCCATCCCAGTTCTGCTGATCGCCCTGGTGGGCTTCAGCATCGCCGGCAACGCGAGCAACCTTGCGGCTCTGGTCGGCGGACTGATCGCCGCCGTGTCGGTCGGCCTGGACGAGGACCATCCGGTTCTGGGCACGCTCGCGGTGCTCGGGGTGGCGGCCGGTATCGCGTTCGAGTTCGGACAAGGCAGCAACACTCAGCTGCCGATCTCGCCCTTCCTCGCGCCTTTCCTGCTGATCGGCGCGGCCTACCTTGCTGGCCGGGTGGTCGCTGACCGCCAGGTCCAGGCCAGGCTCGCGCGCGAACGGGCAAGCCAGCTCGAGCGGGAGCACGACGTCTCGATCAAAGCTGCGACCGAGGCCGAGCGCCGGCGCCTCGCGCGGGAGTTGCATGACGTCATCGCGCACAGCGTCGGTGTGATGGTCGTTCAGGCCGGCGCGGCGCGCCACGTGCTCGATGAAAAACCGGACGCGGCCCGCGAATCTCTGGAGGCGGTTGAGGCGAGCGGCCACGAAGCGATGGCCGAGCTGCGCAGGCTGCTCGGCGTGCTGGTCGAGAACGGCGAAACGGCGCCGCTCTCGCCGGAGCCGGGCCTGGACCAGATCGAATCGATGGTGGCCCGTGTCAAGGAGGCGGGATTGCCGGTGGAGCTGCGCATCGACGGCGAATCGCGGCCGCTGCCGCCCGGGGTCGAGGTCGCCGCGTATCGGATCCTCCAGGAAGCACTGACCAATGCTTTGAAGTACGCCGGCGGCGCACCCACACATGCGCTGCTTCGGTTCTCGCCGGACGCGATCGAGGTCGAGGTCGTCGACGAGGGGAAGATCCCCGCCGCCGCCGGCATCGGCCGAGGCCTCACGGGCATGCGTGAACGTGTTGCCCTGTTCGGCGGGACGATCGAGGCGGGGCCGCGCGGGGGCGGCCCAGGCTATGCCGTCCGGGCGCGCCTCCCTCTGACGGCAGAGGGGTGAGCACGCGCATCCTCATCGTCGACGACCAGGCTCTAGTCCGCGCGGGCTTTCGGCTCGTCCTCGAATCCCAAAAGGACTTCGAGGTCGTGGGCGAGGCGGCGGACGGAGACGACGCAGTGTCCGCCATGCGCCGGCTGCGACCGGACGTTGTGCTGATGGACGTGCGGATGCCACGAATGGACGGGTTGGAGGCAACGCGCCGGATCATGGAGAACGGATCGAACGCGTGCCGCATCGTTATGCTCACGACCTTCGACCTCGACGAGTATGTCTACTCCGCTCTGCAGGCGGGCGCTTGCGGATTTCTGCTCAAGGACGTTCGGCCGGATCAGCTGATCGCCGCGGTTCGCCTCGTCGGCACGGGCGATGCGCTGCTTGCCCCGTCGATCACGCGGAGGCTGATCGAGCGATACGCCGCGCGACGCGGATCGGCGTCGTTGAGCCAATCCATCGATTCGCTCACGGAACGGGAAGCCGATGTGCTGCGGCTGATGGCTCGCGGTCTAGGCAACCAGGAGATCGCGAAGAAACTCTTCGTGAGCGAAGCGACGGTGAAGACCCACGTCGCGCATATCCTCGACAAGCTTCGGGTCGACAACCGCGTTCAGGCCGTCGTCGCCGCCTACGAATCGGGGCTGGTCGGGATATAGCGGCGTGCCTGCGCCGCCACCCCGCATCGCTTAGGCGCGCAGTCCGCGGAAGAAAGTACGGACATCTTTGACGAGGAGCTCCGGAGAATCGATGGCTGCGAAGTGTCCTCCCGTTTCGAACTCTGACCAGTGAACGATGTTGTTGCCGTACTCAGCGTACCGGCGAATTGCGACGTCCTCGGCGAACACCGCCACTCCCGTGGGTGTCTTTCCTGGTTGTTTGCCCCATGAGTTTGCGTGCATATTCTCGTAATACATGTGGGCCGACGATGTAGCTGTATTGGTCAGCCAGTAGAGCATCACGTTGGTCAGGAGGAGATCGCGGCCGACTGCATCCTCTGGCGTTTCAACGGCGTGTGACCATTCCTTGAATTTCTCGACGATCCAGGCAAGCTGGCCAACCGGCGAGTCCGTGAGCCCATACCCCACCGTCTGCGGCCGCGTGGCCTGGATCTGAAAGTAGCCATTCCCGTCGGACATGAACTTGTTGAGCCTTTCCAGCCGCGACTTCTCGGCTTCGGTGAACGTGGCGAGATCGGCAGGATCCACCGGTCCAAACGGGATGAACCCAAAGGTCGCGGCATTGACGTGGACTCCGACGACGTTGTCGGGTGCAATCCGCCCGAGCTCCGGTGACACAAACGCGCCCAGATCACCTCCCTGAGCTCCATAGCGCTCGTAACCCAGGCGGCGCATCAACTCGGCCCAGGCCTTGGCGGTGCGATCGGAGCTCCACCCCGCTTCATGCGTCGGCCCCGACAAGCCGAATCCGGGAAGAGACGGGATCACCAGCTTGAACGCGTCGCTTCGATCGCCACCGTAAGCGACTGGATCAGTCAGCGGACCGATGACTTTCAGGAATTCCACGATTGACCCAGGCCAGCCATGGGTCAGAACCAGCGGCAGCGCGTCCGATTCGGGCGACTGTACGTGCAGAAAGTGCACGTGCGCGCCGTCGATTTCAGTTGTGAACTGCGGAAGCTCGTTGAGGGTAGCCTCTTGCTTGCGCCAGTCGTACCCGGTGAGCCAATAGCCGGCCAGGTCCTTCAGATAGCCACCGGGCACGCCCCGGCTCCAACCCACCCCAGGTATCTCATCAGGCCAGCGGGTGCCGGCAAGGCGATCCTTCAGATCATCCAGGTCCGCCTGTGGGACGTCGATGCGAAACGGGCGAATCAAGCGGTCGGTAGAAACAGCCAATTCTCTTGCCTCCTGAACCTCTGGGCCATATGACAGAATACTGTCATGGCTAGAGTAGCTAAACGACAGCATGCTGTCAAGTCTCGAGAAAGCCAGCAGCACATCTCTCAGGCTGGCGAGGATTTGACTTCGCTAATCGTGCCGGTGATCCGACTCGGAGCCTCCTTCAGTCGGGCAGGTGAGAGCATCGCGGCGGCCGGCGGCCAGACGCTTGCCCGTTGGCTGGTGCTCGAGACCGTGGGAGAGGCACCACGAACCGTCGCGCAGATCGCGCGTGGGCTGGGTTACACGCGCCAGAGCGTGCAGCGCGTGGCTGATTTGCTGGCGCAGGACGGGTTGAGTCAGTACGCCATCAACCCCGCGCACCAGAGGTCACAGCTGGTGCAAATCACTCCGTTTGGTCGGAGGACCCTGTCTTCCATTCAACGTGCCCAACGCGTCTGGGCGGACCGAATCGGCAGTCAGATCGGCGAAGGGGAGCTGCGCAAGGCCAGCTCGGTGGTCGACAACCTCACGCGCATCCTCAACTCCCCGTAACGTCGGCGGCGGATTCAGTCAATTGGTTGGTCTGTGGCTCGAGGTTCCAGGCCTCGCGCCACAGACCCGCTCGACTTGCCTAATCGTCTCCCTCCGCCAGGCTGACCTTGACCACGCGACCGCCCTTGATGTTGCCGATCGTGCACGGGTTGAATGGCGCTCCCTGGAACGGGCGCTGGCTGTCACCGTGTCGAGCCTCCTTCCCAACCGCTTGCACGACTTTGCACGTGCCGAATCTCAGGTAGACCTTCGATATTCGGCGTCACGCGGCCGAATGGTCGTTTATGGCCCCGTCATTCCCATCGCCTGGACGGCCCGACCGCGGTTGGACCCCAACCACAAGACCGCAGCAAGCGCAACGTTGACTCCGAGTCCGACAAGTCCAACCTCTGGTCCAAACAACGCCGTGTTGTGGATTCCCAGCGCTCCAGTTGTGGCGCCGACTCCGAACAACACGTAGGTGAATGCGTTCCAGACGCCGTGGCTGACGGACGTCACAACGATCGAGCCGGACCATTTCCGCATCAGCCCCCAGATGATGCCGATGGCCACGACATTCAAGATGTAGACGGGCGCCTGGGCGGCAGGAGGACGGAAATCGGTCGGCAGCAGCACATCCGGTAGGTGCCACGCAGCGAAGGCGACGGCAGTCAACGCGATGACTCGGACTTCGCTGACGCCGGCTCGTTGAAGCGAGGCCCAGAGCCAACCCCGAAAGATGCCCTCTTCTGTGACGATCGCAAAGGCGATCGTGAGCACGAGCTGCAGCACGAGGTTGCCCACGGTGCTCGCCCAGTTGATGCGGCCGAATGTGGCGGCGCCGCTCAGCCAGGCGATCAGGCCGATGAGTGCGAGGGCCAGGAGCGGGTAGAGCACCGCGAGCGCGTAGTCCCGCAATTGGCCCCAAGTCAGACCGATCTCGACCCGTGACAGGTGCTGCAGATACCAGAGGACGAAAAACAGTGGGATCAGCGGGAGCACATTGAAGTTGGATATGCCGATCAGGTCCATGAACGCGCTGACCGCGATCGCGATTATCGTGCCGATCAGGGGCCAGCGCCAGCTCGTGGTCTGGCGAGGGGTCCTCGAGACTGGTTGCGGATCCATAGGCCCTAGGACTGGGCCTCCCACTTCGCGACATCGATGCCCTTGGCAAGAAACCAGATGGCGAGCAAGAGGATGGCGAGGATCATCGGCGCCTGGAGTATCCCGCCCGGGAATGCTGGGAACAGCACGGAGGTGAAGGTTCTAAGGACGAAACAGGCACCGCCGATGATCCACGCGATGCCGAGCCACCGAGGCAAGTACTGCGACCGAAAAATGAGGTACCCGATGCCGATGGAAGCAACTCCGTAGAACGCGAGTGACATCGATCCGCCGAGTCCATACAGATTCAATGACAGGAGCGCCAGTGTATTCAGCTGATCCGAGGAGAAAGTCTTCAGATAGGACTCGTTCGTAAGGAGCAGAGATGGAGCGAAATAGAACAGCTCCGCAAACGCGAACGTCGCGGTGGCCATGACCCGAAACACGACGACACCTACTGTCAGCACCAGATCGACTTTTCTCAGCAACACGAAAAAGACTGCTGTCAGCGCGGCGTCGCATAACCCTTCGACCAGATAGCTGGCAAAGCCAGCCCGAAACAGAGCGTCGGAAGAAAGGATGTGTCGGGCCGTAGCTGCGGCGTCGCCGGGCGCAATGAGCTGTGATGGCGCCAAGCCTTCGCCGAACCCACCTGCGACGATGGATACAAGGAACAGGACTCCCCCGACCCTCGCGTAGGTCTGTATGGACGACCGCCGAGGCGTCATAGCGCTCCTCTCATGTTCTAGGTTCTACCGCTGGCTGTGCCGGCGGCTGCCACGCCGCCTCCATCATTTCGTAGCCCACCCGGCCAAAGAGGAGAGCATCGGCCTGTTGGAGGTTCTCTGTGTGGTGACGATGTAAGTCTTCGTCCGCGATCATTTCACGATGATCGCAGCACGCGTCCAACGTGACGTTGATGGAATACCGGAGCGGTCGCATTGGATAAGCGTGTCGACGATCAAGGTTGGGTTAGGCCGGTCATCCCGCAGGCGCTGCACGGTTCTTGGAATTGACCACTCGAGCCTCGTCCTCCGACACCCAGCTGTAGCGACGGCGTAACTCATCTGGCCTTGGCAAAAGCAGCAGTCCGTG
>DASVEP010000129.1:0-33755 GCA_036380475.1 Candidatus Dormiibacterota bacterium | reverse complement strand
GCCCCGTCGGCATCGCGGAGCGCCGGGACGATCGTCGTGATCGACAAGGTGCGGCCAACTCCCGCTCAGTTTCCCCGCCGCCCCGGAGTCCCGACTCGCAAGCCGCTCTGAAAAAGAAGCGGCGCGGGTCACCCGAAGACCCGCGCCGCGGCTGTGATTGCGTGTTGCTGTCTTAGGTCAGTACGGCCTTGCCACCCGCCTGGATGGTCTTGAGGTTGGTGATCGCCAGGTTCTGGACCGGCGTCGGGAGCGCCGCGTATTGCAGGGACGTGCCGTCCGACTGGCCGTCCGTGACGAGCCACTTGAAGAGGTACACAAGGGCTTTGCCCTTGCCCGCATCGCTGATCGAGGTCGGAAGAATGACCCAGCTGAATGCGGTGATCGGATACGAGGTGTCGCCCGGTTCGTTGGTGATTGAAAAATTCGTCGGGCTGACGCTGCTGCTCTGTGCCGCGGCTGCCGTTGCTCCGGCAACGCTCGCCTGTACGAACTTGCCGTTCGCGTTCTTCAGATATGCCTGGCTCATGCCAGTCTGCACGACGTACGCGAGCTCGACGTAACCGATCGCTCCGGCCGTCGAGGACACCGCCTGCGCGACACCCGCGTTTTGCGCTGCGCCGATGCCGGCAGGCCACGAGACCGCCTTGGCGACTCCGACTTTGCTCTTCCACTCATCGGAAACCTTGGCGAGGTAGTCGGTGAAGTGGTAGCTCGTGCCGCTGCTGTCCGCGCGGTGCACGACCTGGATGGCGCTGCTCGGAAGGCTCACTCCGGAGTTGAGCGCTGTGATGGCGGGGTCATTCCACTTCGTGATGTGACCCAGATAAATGTTGGCCAGCGTCGGGCCATCGAGCTGAAGCTTGCTGACACCCGAGAGGTTGTACGCGACTGAGATGACGCCCAGAGTGGTCGGCACCTGCACCAGTGCCGTGGCGCCACCGGGTACCTTGGCGATGTCCGCGGAACCCATCGGCACATCACTTGCGCCGAAGTCGACCGTGCCTTTCTGGAAGGCAGATATGCCTCCGCCTGATCCGATCGCCTGGTAGTTGACCGTCACCTGCGGATACTTCGCCGAGTAGTCGAAGAATGCTTTCGTGTAGAACGGCGCGGGGAAAGTTGCGCCCGAGCCAGTGAGCGCTCCGGTCCCAACGTCGACTGGCGTCGGCGACGCCGAGCCAGTACCGGTGCCGCCGCATGCGGCGGCGAACATGGCGGCCGCTGCACCTACAAGCAGCGCGCGCCCAATCGATCTGCCTCCAAACATCGAAACCCTCCTCAACCCTTGAAACGCGATATTGATGAGTCCACGCTACCCAGGACCGTTTAAGCAGGGGTTAACGCGCGCTTAAGTGCCGGCGCGATCAAACCGCTCATATACTCCGGCCGTGATCTGGGATCGCGGACGTAACGCCGAGCAGCCGGAGCAACGGAACATCCCACGCGATCCGTTCGGCGCGCTGCTCGAGAACGCGCCCGTGATGGCAATGGTCCTCGACGTTGAGGGACGGGTGGTCCTGGCCAACCGTCTCGCCCGCGAGTTCTTCGAGATCGAGCTCGACCGCCTGCCGGCCAGCCTCGTGGAGGTGACATTGGAATCGAGCCTGGTCGACATCCTTGACGGCACCGTTGCCGAGGCCGAGGCGCACCTCGTGCACCACCGCAGGACGGTCGAGGTGCGGCTCGAGCCCGGAATGCGCACAGGAGAGGTGCTGATGTTCATGTCCGACATCACGGAGCTGCGGCGCCTGGGCACCGTGCGCCAGGAATTCGTCGCCAACCTCGTGCATGAGCTGAAGACCCCGATCACTTCGCTGCGCCTTACGGCCGAGAGCCTGCTCGGCGACCCGACCACGAAGGACAGGCACCGCTTCGCGGACCGCCTGGTCAAGGAGGCGGATCTCCTGAGCAAGATCATCGACAACCTTCGCCAGCTGGGTGAGATCGAGGCGCGAACCATGGCCATCGACACGTCGGAGTTCGATCTCGGTGAGCTGGTGCACGAGAGCGTGACCAGGCTGGGCCTCGACCGACCGGTCAACACCGAAATACCCGACTCTCTGACCGTCACCAGCGACCGACCAAAGCTGGTACAGGCCCTCGACAATCTCCTCGACAACGCGGCCAAGTTCTCGCCCCCGGGCTCGGCCATCGACATCACCGCCGAGGTGGCCGGCGACGAGGTCCGGCTGAGCGTCCGCGATCGCGGCCCAGGGATCTCCCCCGAGCACTGGAGCCGGGTCTTCGAGCGCTTTTACAAGGTGGACCGCGCGCGCCCGCGCGAGGCAGGCGGCTTCGGCCTGGGCCTGGCGATCACCAAGCACCTTGTGCAGATCCTGGGGGGTCGGATCTGGACCGAAACGGCCCGGGACGGCGGCCAGGTCTTCACGATCGCCCTGCCCGAGGAAGTCTTAACCGGGCCATAAACGGGCCTTAACCAAGTACGGCTTATCCTGAGCATCGGGTGGCGGACGCTAGACCGATCATTCAGTCGCTGGCGCAGGTGGGGAGGCCAGAGCTTCGCGCGATGCCGGGATCCGCTGGGACGAAGCTCAAGGTCGACTCCCTGTCCTTCTTCTATGGCAAGACCCGCGCGCTGAAGGACGTCACGTTCGACATCCCCGATCGGCGGATCACGGCCATCATCGGTCCGTCAGGCTGCGGCAAGACGACCCTGCTCCGGGTCTTCAACCGGATGTACGACCTCGTTCCTGGCGCCCGTGCTCAGGGTTCGGTGATGCTCGACGGGAGCGACATCGTCACGACGACAAAGCTCCTCGACCTGCGCCAGAAGGTGGGCATGGTCTTCCAGCGCCCGAGCCCGTTTCCGATGTCGATTCGCGACAACGTCGCCTTCGGACCGAAGCTCTTGGGCTGGAGCAAGACGCGCATCAACGACGTCGTCCGGCGCAGCCTGGAGGCGGCCGCCCTGTGGGATGAGGTTTCGGATCGGTTGGATGCACCGGGGACGTCGCTTTCGGGTGGCCAGCAGCAACGGCTCGTCATCGCGCGCTGCCTCGCGGTGAGCCCGGAAGTGATCCTCATGGACGAGCCCTGCTCGGCGCTCGACCCTGTGGCCACGCTGAAGATCGAGGACCTCATGGTCCAGCTCGCGCGCGACTACACGATCGTGATCGTCACGCACAACATGCAGCAGGCGGCGCGGGTGTCGGACTTCACCGCGTTCATGCTCATGAACCCGGAGGGCCGGCACGGCGAGCTCATCGAGTTCGCTCCGACGGCTGACCTGTTCAACGCACCTCGCGACCCGAGGACAGAGGCTTACATCACAGGGCGCTTCGGCTAATTGGTGTCATGCCGCGCCTGACATTCGAAAAAGAGCTTTCGAGCCTCCGCGAAAACGTGGTACGCATGGGCACGCTCGTGGAGTCGCAGATCGAAGCGTCGCTGGACGCGCTGCGCAGGCGTGACGGCCCGGCCGCCGAGAAGGTGCGCTCGTCGGATCAGTATCTGAACGAGCTCTTCAAGACCATCCGCGAGCAGATCTTCATGGTCATCGCCACCCAACAGCCGGTTGCACGCGACCTTCGCCGCCTGATGGGTATCCAGTACATCGCGACCGAGCTCGAGCGCATGGGCGACTACGCGGTGCGCATCGCGCGAATGACCAAAACGCTCGTCGGTCTTCCGGACCGGCCGCTGCGAGCGGAGTTCGGCCTCATGGGCGACCTCGCGATCGGCCAGGTCCACGACATCCTCGAAGCCCTGATCGACGAGAACGAAGCGCATGCGCGCGAGGTCGCGGGTCGCGACAACGAAATCGACCGTCTCTACCATCGCGTTTTCGACGAGCTGATCTCGGAGATGGGCACCCAGAAAGCCGATCCCGATGGCGCTCTCCGCGCCGTGACACTGCTGCTGGTCGCTCACAACCTCGAGCGCATCGCCGATCGTGTGACCAACGTCGCCGAAGACATCGTCTTCCTCGAGACCGGCCAGGTGGTCGAGCTCGGATGAGCCGGTCCGCGGCCGCCGGCAACTCCGGCCGCGTGCTCGTCGTCGAAGACGACGAGGGCATCCGCGACATGTTGAAGTACAACCTCACCGCCGCGGGGTTCTCGGTGCAAGAGGCCAGCGACGGCGCCTCGGGCCTGCGCACAGCGCGCACAGCGCGACCAGACCTCGTCCTGCTTGACCTGATGCTGCCGGGGATGAGCGGTTTCGACTTCTGTCGAGCGCTGCGCCGGAGCAGCCGCGTGCCGATCATCATCATCACCGCGAAGGACTCGGAGGTCGACAAGATCGTCGGGCTCGAGCTCGGCGCCGACGACTACATCACCAAGCCTTTCTCGATTCGCGAAGTCCTGGCCCGTGTCCACGCAGTCCTCCGTAGAGCTCAGCCCGAGGCCAACGAGCCCAAGGCAATCCCTGAACAGGACGCGATCGGTGCATTCAGCATCAACCGCGCCGCGCGGCGGGTCATCCTGGACGGCGCCGACATCAAGCTGACTGCGCGCGAGTTCGACCTCCTGTCGTATCTGCTCGCATTCCCTGGCCGCGTGCACACCCGCGACTCTTTGCTCGAGAACGTTTGGGGCCGCGAATTCACGGGCGACCGCAAGACAGTGGATGTGCACATCCGGTGGCTGCGCGAAAAGTTCGCCAAACGCGCGCCCTTCGAGATCGTTACGGTCCGCGGCATCGGCTACCGCCTCGACCGCCAGCCGACTCCCGTCGAGCTGATCATCGGGGCACCCGAGCCGGCACCACCTGGGAGCAGGGAGGGAAACGTTGGCGGCCGCAGTCGATAGCGCGGTCATTCCTCCGGCCTCTGTTCCGCGGCCGCCGGACCGGTATCGCACTGTCATCGCGGTCGTCAGCTGGGCGGCGCCTGGTTCGCTGATCCTGATCGTGGCCGTCCTGTTCCAGCAGGCATGGCCTTCGGTGACCAGGTACGGGCTCGGCTTCTTCATCGGCTCCGAATGGAACCAGGTGACCAATGTCTTCGGGGCGCTGCCTTTCATCTTCGGGACGGTGGTCACGAGCGCGATCGCCCTGGTCATCGCTTTGCCGGTCGGCATCGCGGTCGCAGCTCTTCTGGCAGAGCCCGGCGCGCAAGGCCTGCGCGGTGCGCTCGGAACCGGCATCGAGCTGCTGGCGGCGATCCCGAGCGTTGTCTACGGCATCTGGGCCCTCTACGTGCTGGCGCCATGGGCGCTCCTGCACATCGAGACTCCGATCACCGATCACCTGGCTTTTATTCCGTTTCTTGGCGGGATTCCCAGGCAGACAAGCCTGTTCACGGCCTCGCTCGTGCTGGCAGTGATGATCTTGCCGACGCTGTCGGCGGTTTCGCGAGATGTGATCCGAGCCGTCCCTCGCGGACTTCGCGAGTCGAGCTTCGCTGTCGGCGCCACCTGGTGGGAGACGACATGGCGCGTGGTCCTGCCCGCGGCGCGCCCCGGCATCTTCGGCGCCACGGTGCTGGCGCTCGGGCGCGCCCTCGCCGAGACGGTGGCCGTGGCCATGGTGATCGGCAACCGGCCCGAGATACCTCACTCGATTTTTTCGCCGGGCTACACGCTGGCCGCGGTCATCGCGAACGAATTCGCGGAAGCGACGGGCGACCTCTACCAGGGCGCGCTGGTTGAGCTGGGTCTGGTCCTCATCTTGGTGACGCTGACCGTGAACGTCCTGGCCCTCCTCCTCGTGCACTCGGCCAAGGCGAGGGCGCTCGTATGAGCATCAACCGCAACCTGTGGCGTCGGTTCAGCAGCAACTTCGCGAAGGGGAGCATGTACGCCCTCACGCTGCTTGCGCTCGTGCCGCTCGGCCTCGTGCTCTGGTTCACGGCCGCCAAGGGCTTGCCTTCCGTCACGCACGCCGAGTTTTTCATCAACGCGCAGCGACCAAGCGGAATTCCTGGAGGCGGCGTCGCAAACGCGATCGTCGGTACCGCGATTGTCGTGAGCCTCGCTTCGCTGGCGGCGATCCCCATCGGCGTGCTCAGCGGCATCTACCTCGCCGAATACGGCGCAGGTCGCTGGGCCAGCTGGGTGAGGCTCGCAAGTGACGTGCTCGTTGGAGCTCCGTCGATCGCGCTCGGATTGTTCGCCTTTGCGTTGGTCGTCGTCCCGCAGCACCACTATTCTGGAATTGCGGCATCGGTTGCGCTCTCGGTGCTGATGCTGCCGGTAGTCATTCGCACCACTGAAGGCGCGGTCGGGTTGATCCCGAATGGATTGCGCGAATCAGGGCTTGCGCTCGGTTTGCCGCGATGGCGGGTCTCATTGCAGCTCATCCTGCCTGCGGCCGCGCCTGGGGTTATCACGGGTGCGCTGCTTGCGATCGCGCGTGCCGCCGGCGAGACGGCGCCGGTGCTGTTCACAGCGCTGGGCAACCAGCTGCTTGTCTATGACCCGACGCGCGCCATGTCGACGCTGCCGCTCGTCGTCTTCCGCGACGCGCTCACCCCGTACAAAGATCTCCAACAAGAAGCTTGGGGCGCAGCGCTGCTGCTCGTCGTGATGGTGCTCGTCATCAACCTCGGCAGTCGCTGGGTGCTGCGACGGCAGATCCGCCTCGCGCAACAGTTGTAGCCAGCTGGTGCCTTTTGGTAAAAGGGGTATCGGTGGGGTGGGTCTCGCAGGTAGACTTGTTGCAGCACTTGGTTCTCATCGGTCGGAAAAATTTCGAAATACGTCATAGCCCGCCGATCAAGCAGACGAAGGAGCAATGGTGGCTACGAAAATCCTCGAGTTGACCGATGTGAGCGTGATCAGGGCGGCGGGCGGTGTCGTCTACCGCACCCCTGCATCAGGCGAGACGGAATTCGCCATCATCCATCGCCCTGCTTACGACGATTGGACTCTGCCCAAAGGCAAGGTCGAGCCCGACGAGTCACCCGAGGACTGTGCCCTTCGCGAGGTTCGTGAGGAGACTGGGCTCCGCTGCGAGATCGAGCGACCCCTCGGCTGCACCGCGTATGTGGATAGGCGCGGACGAGACAAGGTCGCGTGCTACTGGCTCATGGAGGCCAAGGGCGGGCGGTTCAAGCCGGGGGTGGAAGTCGACAAGCTGACCTGGCTGACGGCGACTGCCGCGATCAAGCGGCTCACGTATCCCCGCGACAAGAAGTTGATGGAGCAGCAAGACCTGCCTTAACTTCCATTCACCTCCCCGCCACGCGGGAGGTGGCGCGTAGCGCCGGTGGGGAGATCCAAGCTTCCCAGTCGCTAAGCTGGATTCGTGCGGACCATCTCCACAGATCGCCTCGTCATCGCGGGCATCGAGCTCAGGTCCCGCCTGTTCGTGGGCACGGGCAAGTACGCCGATGACGAGACCATGCTGGCCGCGCTCGAGGCGTCCGGCTGTGAGCTGGTGACGGTCGCCCTTCGCCGACTAGACCTCGACGACCCCAAGAAGAAGACGATTCTCGATGTCGTCGACTGGAAGAAGTACCGCATCCTTCCCAACACGGCGGGCTGCCGGACCGCAGACGAAGCGATCCGAATCGCCCGACTGGCGCGTTCGATGGGGCTTTCGGAATGGGTGAAGCTCGAGGTGATCCCGGACCCTCGGTATCTCTTTCCCGACCCCGAGGAGACGTTGAAGGCGGCGCGGTCGCTCGTGATGGAAGGCTTCAAGGTCCTGCCGTACATCAACGCCGATCCCGTGCTCGCGAAGAAGCTCGAGGAGATCGGCACTGTCACCGTCATGCCGCTGGGCTCGCCGATCGGATCCGCGAACGGGCTGCAGACCCTGGAGCAGATCCGCATCATCATCGAGCAGGCAAAGGTCCCGGTCGTCGTCGACGCAGGGATCGGTTCTCCGTCGGACGCGGCGCTCGCCATGGAGATCGGGGCGGACGCGGTGTTGGTGAACTCCGCGATCGCGCTGGCTCAGGACCCGCAGCTGATGGCCGAAGCGATCGCCGGCGGGGTCGAGGCAGGGCGCAAGGCTTACAACGCGGGGATCATTCCCAAGCGCGAGCACGCAAGCCCGAGCTCCCCGATCGAGGGCATCTCGCGCCCAGCCGTTTAGTCGTTCCAGTCGCGATGGCGATCGTCACGAGCGCTGGGGCCGGCCGCCGCGCCGCGCCGCGCGCCACGATCCTGCAGCTGCGCGCTCCGCAGGCAACGGCACGCTTCGTCTCCGAGGAGGCCTCCTCATTGGTGGCCACCTCACCAGTCCCGGTCGTCATCAGCTCGAGATGCGACATTGCGATCGCCGCCGGTGCGGCCGGCGTGCATCTGCCGGAAAACGACATTCCGGTGGCCGTGGCCCGCACCCTGATGGGTGAACGAATCGTTGGACGCTCGGTCCATTCGCTGGAGAGCGCTCTCCGTGCCGAGCGCGAGGGCGCCGATTACGTTGTCTTCGGTCCGGTCTGGGCGAGCGCGAGCCATCCTGGTTCGGAGCCCGCCGGTGTCAGTGCGCTGTCCGGCGTTGCTCACGCCCTTCATATACCTGTGCTGGCGATCGGCGGGGTGACGCCAGAGCGCATCGCCGAATGTCACGCAGCGGGTGCGGCCGGTTACGCCGCTATCGGAATGTTCGCGTGATCACGCTGCAGATAAACGGCAAGAACGTTGTTCTCGACGGGCCGATGAAGCTTCCTGCTTACCTCGAGAAGCTGGGGGTGAGCCCGCGATCGGTGGCCGTCGAACACAACGGCGTGATCATCGAGCGCTCGGCCTACGACGGGGTGACGCTCGAAGACGGTGACGCGGTCGAGATCGTTCGCATGGTCGGCGGCGGACGCTGAGAGCTATCCCGCCTTCTGCTTGATCGCGGCCTCCACCTCCGCGCGCTCGTCCCATGGCTCGGCGCCCTCGGCCATCTGCATCGTTCGCTCGTGACCCTTCCCCGCCAGAAGCACAGTGTCGCCCGAACGCGCGACATCGATCGCACGCTGAATGGCCGCCCGCCGATCAATCACGACTTCGAAGTCGCGTCCTGGCGCCTTTCCGGTCACGCCCGACTGCACCTCTCGGGCTATGTCAACGGGGTCCTCGCGCAGCGGATCGTCGGTCGTGATGATGAAAAAGTCGGAGAGGTCGGAGGCCGCCTTGCCCATCCCAGGCCGATCGTGGTCGGAGCGCGCAGTCGAGCCAAAAACCACGATGAGACGACCGCGCGTGTATGGACGCAGTTCCGCCAGCGCACTTGCGAGCGCTCCCGCCGAATGTGCGAAGTCGATGAACACGCTGAAGTCCTGCCCGAGGTCGACCCGCTCGAGCCGGCCACGCACGCCATCGAATCCGCCGAGCCCCGGGCCGATCTCCTCGACCGGCACGCCTACCGCGAGGCAGACGCCCGCCGCGCACAAAGCGTTGTAGACGTTGAACCGCGCGGGCACGGCGAGCGATACCTCGGTCTCGCCGGCCGGCGTCGCCAGCCGGAAGCGCGAGCCGGTTGCGGTCATCGACAGATCGAGTGGGTGGATGTCCGCTGCGGTCGTGAGCCCATAAGACCAGCGCCTCGAGATCGTACGCCGAGACAGCTTTTCGTAACTGGGGTCGTCGCGGTTGAGAACCGCTGTCTTCTCGATGCCCTTGTCAGCGCCTGCCGCGGCGAGATCGATCAGGCGTGCCTTCGCCTCGAGGTAGTCCTCCCACGTCGCGTGGTAGTCCATGTGGTCGTGACCGACGTTCGTGAACGCAGCCACGTCGAAGTCGCATGCGCGAACGCGCTCCTGCACCAGCGCGTGCGAGGTGGTCTCGATGACGGCGCATCTGACGCCGGCGTCGACCATGCGCCGCAGCCAGTCCTGGATCTGCGGCGCCTCGACGGTCGTCTGCCCGCTGAGGTTGTCCGTCTCGGTTCCACGCACCGAGAACGCCACCGTACTCATCGCGCCGGCCACGATCCCGCTTGCCATCAGCACGTGCTCGGACATGTGGGTGACGGTGGTCTTGCCATCGGTGCCAGTGATCCCGGCCACATAGAGATGACGCGAGGGACGGCCGAAGAACTCCGCGGCGAGCTCGGCAAGCCCTGTCCGGGTCGAAGGGAGCCTCAGGATCGGCGTGCCCGGCGGTACCTCGACCGCCCGGTCGACCGCAACGGCGACAGCACCCGCCGCAACGGCGTCGGCGGCGTACGCGTGGCCATCCGAGCGAATCCCGGGCACGGCCACAAACAGGTCACCCGGATTGACGCGTCGCGAGTCGTACGCGATGCCGCTCACCTCGGCGTCGCCGCGGCCTTCCATCACGACGCCAGGCACGCCGCGAGCGAGGTCTTCGAGTCTCATCTCCGCGCAGCATAATCGGCACGTGATTGCGGAAATTGGCGGCCACCGATTTGAGTGGGGCAGCCGCACGCACCTGATGGGAATCGTCAACGTCACGCCTGACTCGTTCAGCGGGGACGGCCTCGGAAACGACCGCGATGCGGCGGTCGCCCAGGGTTTGCAGATGGTCGCGGACCGTGCCGACATGCTCGATGTCGGCGGGGAATCGACCCGGCCCGGGCACGTGCCCATCACGGCCACGGACGAGATCAGGCGCACGGAGGAAGTCGTGCGCCGCCTTGCGAAGGAATCCGGCGTTCCGGTTTCCATCGACACGTACAAGCTCGAGGTTGCCGAGGCCGCGGTGGCGGCGGGAGCGACGATCCTCAACGACATCTGGGGACTGGAGCGCGCCCCGGGGCTCGCCGAGCTCGCGGCCCGCCATGGATGCGCGATGGTCCTGATGCACAACCAGGACGGCACGAACTACGCGGGCGACCTCATGGCGGAGATCAAACGATTCCTGCGTCATTCGGTCGACGCGGCGATGGCTGCAGGCGTCACTCGGGAGCGGATCCTCGTCGATCCGGGGATCGGCTTCGGAAAGACCGCGGACCAGAACTGGGAGGTCATGCGCCGGCTCGAGGAGCTGCGCGAGCTCGGTCAACCGGTATTGGTCGGGACCTCGCGCAAGTCGTTTATAGGCAAGCTCCTCGACCTCCCGGTCACCGATCGGATTGCGGGAACCGCGGCGACGGTGACCGCGTCGATCCTCCGCGGAGCGGACGTGGTGCGCGTCCACGACGTGCGCGAGATGATGCGCGTGGTCCGGGTCGCCGACCGAATGCGGTGACGATTGCTTTCCTAGGGCTCGGTTCCAACCTGGGAACACGCCGGCGCAACCTTTCGGCCGCGCGCCGAAGGCTGCGTCAAAAGGGAGCACGCGTGCTGCGTCAAAGTCGCGTCATAGAGACCGAGCCCTGGGGCGTCGCCGATCAGCCGCGCTTCCTGAACCAGGTCCTGGAGGTCGAGTGGGGGGGCACGCCGCGCGAATTGCTCAAAGCGGCCAAGGCCGTCGAGCGCGAAGGTGGGCGCCGGCCAACGCGAAGGTGGGGTCCGCGGGTCATCGACGTCGACATCCTTCTGTTCGGCCGCCAGAAAGTACAAGAAACCGATTTGCAGATCCCACACCCGCGGATCGCCGAGCGGCCCTTCGTGCTGGCCGGCTTGAGCGAGCTTGGAGCCGGGGACGCGATCGCCCCCGGCCCTTAGATGTCAATCAGTCGTTGGTTTCCCTGCGGACGGCGAACGACCGGCGAAGGTCATTCGCGTTGGCGTCGCGAGTACCCAACGGCTCGAGGTGCCATCGGTGCTCGATCGTGCTGAGGATCGAGGTCGTGTCGTAGAGCGTGTGGTCGACGAAGTGACGCTTGGCGAGCGGCGAGATGATGATCGTTGGCACGCGCGCCCCAGGCCCCCAGATATCGGAGTGCTTCTTGCTGGTTGGCGGCGCCACGTGGTCCCAGAATCCGCCGTGCTCGTCATAGGTGATGACGATCGCGGTGTCCTTCCAGTTCGGACCGTTGCGCACGTCGTTGATGAGGTCAAGCAAGTGCTTCTCGCCCTTGAGCACGTCCGTATAGCCCGGGTGCTCGTTGTCTGGTCCTAGAGGCTTGACGAACGAGACCGCCGGGAGCGTCCCGGCCTTCGCTGCGGCGATGAAGTTCATCTCGTCCTGAAGGTGAGCGCGCCCCTCTGTGCCCGGCGCGTAGTTCGCGTAGTAGTTGAAGGCCTGGTGGTGGTACTGGAACAGCGGGTCTGCGTGACCCGCAACGGCGTCGTTCCAGCCGCCTGAGTACCAGGCCCAGCTGACGCCGCCGGCGGTGAGCCGGTCACCAATCGTCGCGTTCGTCAGCAGCGGAAGCTGCGGCGCGCCGGCGATCGTCGGCGAGCTGGCCGGAAAGATTGTGTTGATGGCGTAGTCGCCTGTCGCGACGGTGGTGAGCTGGCCGTCTTTGGTTGGGAGGCCGTTGTCACCGAGGATGGTGTGCAGATCCTTTGAGCTGCCATCCTTGACCGCGTCCTTGTAAACGGGAGTGCACGAGCACACAAGCCACTGGTGGTTGAGGAACGAACCGCCGAACGCGGCGTGGAAGAAGTTGTCGTCGAGCACGTAATTGGCTGCCTCCGCGGCGACCGGGAGCTGTGCCGTCGGGTAGTAGCCGACCGTCAGTCCCTTCGCGTCGCTCACGGCGACGAATTTGTCCATCTTGCCGCCGTCGATCTGCACTTGTTCCTGGTAGTAGCGGTGCACCAGGTCCCGAGTCTTCTGGTCGGCAGGAACGTACTTCGTGATGTCAAATGGCTCGTTCGGCAGGTTCGCCGGAATGTGGGGGTCGGTCTGCGGAAGCGTGGTGTACGGCACCCCCGCCAGCGTCACCTGGGTCTTCGACGTCTGGCTGGCGCGGCTGATGCCGTTGGCCCCCGGGAAAAATCCGTACAGGTTGTCGAAGCTGTGGTTCTCGTCATAGATCACCACCAGGTGGTTGATCCCCGCGAGCGAGCCGGCGTTGCCGTCACCCTCTCCTCGCTGGTCGCTGGCTGCAGTCGCGGTGAGGACCGGGCCTGCGACCATGACCACGATCGACCCGACTGCAAACGCCATCAGTCGGCGTAAGGATCGATTCATCAGCTGCCTCTTCCCCCTCTAGTAGAACGGAGCCGGAACCGATACCGAGGATAAACCAGGAAAGGCTAAGGCGGGGCTAAGTCCTGGCTAAGCCTTAAGTGGGGCGGGCATTCGTGAACCGATAACCGATGCCAGGGACGGCAAGGATGTAGTAAGGCCGCGAGGGCTGGCTCTCGATCTTGCGTCGCAGGTTGCGGATATGGACGTCGATGACGCGCGTTTCAATCGGATACTCGTAACCCCAGATCGAGTTCAGTATCTTCTCGCGGCTGAGCACCTTTCCTGCGTTGCTGGCGAGGAACGTGAGCAGGTCGAACTCGGTGTGCGTCAGCTCGACCTCTTCACCAGCTTTGTAGATGCGGCGCTCGTTCACGTCGATGAGCAGATCGCGGAACTCCAGGCGATTGCGGGTTGCGTCCGCCGACTCCAGGCGCGACCGACGCAGGTGAGCCGCGATGCGAGCTGCCAGCTCTCGAAGGCGGAGCGGTTTCACCACATAGTCGTCCGCGCCGATCTCCAACGCGACCACGGCATCGATCTCGTCAGGTCGAGTGCTCATCATGATCACGGGGACCGCGGTGTCTTTCTTGCGAAGCTCGCGGCATACGTCATAACCCGAGGCGTCGGGCAGCGCCACCTCGAGCAGCACGAGGTTCGGCCTCATCGCCTCGACCTGGCGCAGGCCTTCGGCCCCTGTGTCCGCCTCCATCACCTGGTAGCCGTCCTGCGCGCACGCGGCGCGCACGTCCCGCCGCGTGGCCGCATCGGCGTCGACGATCAGCACCTTTCGCGCTCCGTTGGGAAGTTGGGCCACTGGCCCAGATACTAATCGATCTGAAGGATTGTTAGGAGATGTTTCGTTTCAAACCCCGAATGCGGCCACGTGCTTTCTTCTCCAGGCCGATGAGCCGGGAGCCGGCTTCAGAAAGGACCAGCTCCCACGCACCGGCGTACGAGACCTGTTCGCCCCCGAACTCAGCCTTGAAGAAGCCGAGGCCGTGCCAGGGATGATCGGGACCGGCGCCGGGTGGCGGGACGCCCCACAGGTCGTAGTCCCTGCATCCGTCCTCTGCCGCCGCCTTGATGGCGGCCCACCATGCGAGGTCGTTGGCCATCAGCTCCGGATGAACGCCGCTGCGCCCCGCGAAGAGGTGGTACGCGCGGCCGTTGTGACGCGCGACCAGCACGGCGGACAGGGCCTCATTCGTTTCCGGGTCGCGGCCTACGTATGTGCGGCACCAGGGGAGCTTGTCCAGCAGCAGCTGGTAGTAGGTACTCGGCGGAAGGTGGATCGACTCGCGTCGCTCGACCGCGGCCGACTGCCGTTCCAGCTCTTCTGCGTCCTTTCCCTCGTCCACCACGACCCCGCGGCGCTCGCCGGCTCGAATGTTGTACCGGCGGCCATGCTTGAAGCTCGCGAGCATCTCGGCCGGCGAAGTGAGCTTCAGGATGCGCGTGTGCTGAGGCTGCACAGGGGACGCGGGCTTGAAGCCGCGTTCTTCCATCACGAGTCCGAAGTCGGCCGGCGCTTCGGGTTCGACGATCATGCGCGCGACCTTGGCGGCTCGCGCCCAATCGATCAGCGAGCCGATCGCCTCGGCTGTGGCCGGCACGGGCCCACGCGGTACGTACGCCTCGCGCACAGGTCCGATTCCACGGATCTGCACGCTCGCCATCGCGCCACCACCGAGGTCGACACGTTCGACCGTCCAACCTGCGCGGGACTGCACTTCGCCCCAACCCCACGTCTGCAGAAGCGGCGAAGGAGATGCGCGCTCATCCAGCTCTCGGTCCCAGGCGGCCTGCGATCCGCTCACTCGGGACCCTCGAGGTGACCAGTGTCATTGACCCCAGAGACGACGAACCGGCCGTTGCGCTTTTCGATCACTGAGAGCGAAGCGTTCTCGATCCGAAACGGGAACAGCCCGTGGTTCGGGCGGCCGACAACCCGATGAAGGGCGACCTGGATTACCCCTCCGTGCGTGACCACGAGCACATCGCCATGCGCGTGTCGAGCGAGGATCGAATCGATCTCGGCAGCGACCCGCGATTCGAACGGTCTGGCGCCCTCCCCACCGGGCACCACGTCCCAGCTCGGCTCCTCCGTCCAGCGCGCCCAGGCCTCGGGAAACAGCTCGGCCAGCTCCTCGGTGTTGAGCCCTTCCCACGCGCCCAGGTAGATCTCGCGGAGTCCCGTTGCCGTAACCGGAGCGACCCCGGCGGCCGCGCCGATCAGCTCCGCCGTCTCCAGCGCTCGCTTCAGGTCGCTCGAGTAGAAGCCGGCGAGGCGGCGATTGGAAAGCCTTCGCGCCAACCGCATCGCCTGGCGGCGGCCCTCCTCCGAGAGTGGAGGGTCGAGCTGGCCCTGGATTCGATGGTCCCGGTTCCAGGTCGATTGGCCATGGCGAACCAGCAACAATCGCGTGGGCGAAGGTTTGGAGGCGACGGGGAGGTCAGGAGGCTCGGGGCGCGCGAATCCGATCTTGATATCTATACTAACTTCTCTTAGTCCATCGATCGGTGCTGGACCGATCTCGGGAGACGCATTTGCAGTCACACGGCACGCTGGCCGAAATCCCCCTGCGTTCGCTTCTGGAATCCGCCCAGGGCGAGAGGTCGACAGGTACCCTTACCCTCCGAAATGGGAACGGCGAGTCGACTGCGCTGTACTTTCTCTTCGGCCATCTGTTTCATGCGGAGGGCAACGGCAAGGCAGGCGACGATGCCGTCGTCAGCGCGCTCAGCTGGACGAAGGGCGAATTCGAGTTCGACGCCAAGGCCAAGCTGCCTGCAGACGAAACCGTCAAGGCCGGCATCCCGGAGCTTGTTCACGCCGCCGAGACCACACCCAGCGACACCGTACAGATGCAAGCTCCCGAGCAGAGCCCGCCCGCGAATGCCGAGGCACAGCCAGAGCGCGCGGAGCAACCTGTACCGGAGAAGAAGTTGGATGCACCCCAGCCGAGACGTGGCGTGAAGCACAGACCACAGCCCAAGCATGGGCGTGAGCCGATACCAGTACCCGCCGGCCAGGTCATCTACGACTCGCTGAAGACTTCGTTCGTCGACTTCCCGCGCCTCATCACAACCCTCGAGAAAGAGGGCTACACGGGTTACGTTCGGTTGCTGACCGACGACGCGGCCGGCCTCATCCTGTTTCGCGAAGGCTCGGCGCTCGAGTGCATGTATGACGGCGCGGGCGACGCGGCCGGTCTCGTGCTCGGCAAGCAGGCGCTGCACCAGTTCAACGAAGACGTCACCGCCGGGCACGGAGTTCTCGATGTCGTTGGACTTTCGCCGGAGCTGATCGACGGCCTGTATGAGCTCACCGTGTCCAGACCCATGTACACCGAGCTCTATGCGGCCTGGGTGGACATGAGGGCGCTGCTGAAGTTCCTGAGCGATCGCAAGCTGAGCGGCAGCGTCATGATCCGCGCCGCGGCAGGCACCGGGGTGATCATTCTTTCTGAGGGTGAGCTTGCGGGTGCTTACACAAGTGAGTCGCGCGACATCACTGACAAGCCCGACCGCGCGCTTGCGCTTTGCGATGACCCCGCCGCGATGATCGAGGTGAAGTCCGCGGACGTGACCAAGCACCCGCCTCTCGACGTCGATGAGGTCGTTGGCGCCAGGCCGTCGCGGAACCCTGCGCCCGCGCCGCCGCCTCCCGCCCCGGTGCAGCCGCCGCCGACCCAGCAGTTCCCGGTCATCGCGCCGGCGGCACCGATGCAGTCGCAGCCGCCAAGTCAACCGGCCGGCAGCGGCTACCCGTCGTTCCCGACGCCACCGGCCCAGCCGTCGCAGGTCGCGCCGACCACACCACCGCCCTCCTCCAGCAACGCGCAGCTGGATTGGGGATCGATCGTCGCCGAGCTGCAGGCGATGGCCGAGGACTCGCTGGGCAACCGCGCGCGCAAGGTCAAAGACATCCTTGGCGCCGCCGATCCGTCGCTGCCGGGGATCGAGGGTGCGATCGACCAGATCCCGACGATCTCGCTCCTCTTCGTCGACTCGTCGCGGCTGGAGCAGCTCGCGCAAGAGATGAGGGCCCGGCTCAAGTCACATCTCTAGGCCGCCGGGGTCCATCTCGGGAACCTCGGTAGTCTGACGATGTGAAAGCGGCGGCGGTCGCTGCAGGGCTGCTCGTGCTGAGCACTCTCGTAGCGTGCGGAGGCAGCCCACCTCAGATCGTCGATTACTCGCCCGAACGCGGCGCGATCGACATATCGACGGCCGCGCCGATCCGCATCTCGTTCGACCACGACGTGGACAAGCGCTCGGTGGAGAGCCGGCTGTCACTGCTCCCGGTCACAAACGGAGCCGTGGAGTGGCTGGGTCCTCGCAGCCTCGAATACAAACACGCGACGCTGCAGCCCAGCACCATCTACGAGGTCGTGCTGGAGGCCGGTTACACCGACACCGCCGGCAACGCATACGCGCTGCGCCACCACTGGTCGTTCACGACCGAAAGGCCGCCAAGCCTCGCCGGTTCGAGCCCGGCCAACAACGAGAGCGACGTCGACCCCGCCTCATATCTTTCGATGGATTTCAGCCGCGAGATGGACGCTGCTTCGCTTGCGAGCGCGATCACGATCGTTCCCTTTGTGCCTTTCTCGGTCCGGCTCGACCCCACCGATGCCAGGCGAGCCGTGGTCGCGCCGGACTCGCTACTGGACCCGTCCACCACATACACGGTGGAAGTCGGCACCGCGGCACTGGATGCGCACGGCAACCAGCTCGACCGTGACCAAAGCTTCGTTTTCAACACCGGCGCGGCTCGACCGCTTCACCACTGGGTCGCGTTTGCGACCGCCCTCGCCGACGGTTCGTCGGGCGGAGTGTGGATCGTCAACGAGTCCGGCTTTCCGCGCCGTCTGTTCGACGGGCCGCTCGTGCGTTCATTCAGCTGGTCGCCGGAGGGCTCCAGCCTCTTGGTCCAGACCGATCCCACCAGCTGGTCTACGTACACGCCGGCCGGTGCCTCGACCCCGCTGCCCTTCAAAGCTGGGTGGGCGTCCGCCCTGGGGAGCGGTCTCGGTTTCGTGTACATCGATATTGCGGGTGCTCTCCATCGCTGGTCCACCGATGGCGTCGACGAAGTGATTGCCACGAACGTCTCGCAGGCGGCGACGGCGCCTGGCGGAATGCGCGTGGTTTTCGTGCGACCGACGGGCACGACTTCGACGGTGTGGGGCTACGACGTCGGATTGAGGTCGCAGTACGAGCTGGCGACTGAAACCGGACCGGTCAGCGATCTCAGCTGGTCACCCGCCGGCAACCGCATTGCGTATCTGCGCGCGGACCCGAGCTCAACGACGCTGCGAGTGCGCAGCCTCACCGGCACCGGATCGATCACGACGGTCGCGAATGGAGACCTTGGCCATCCGACGTGGCTGCCTGACTCGACCCACGTGGTTTTCGCAGCAACGATCGCAACGTCAACCGGCGCAGCAAGCAAAGCGTTCCTCGTCAACGTGGTTGCTCCGCCGGCTACGCTGACCGCGGCGCTGGCCATCCCGGCGACCTCGCCTCTAGAGGTGGCCGACCCCGTCCCTTCGCCGGACGGCCATCAGTTCGCTTTCGTCAGCCAGGACCAGGTGTGGATCATGAACGCGGACGGCACGCGGCCGACTGCGCTCACGAGATTCGATGCGGCGTCCTTCCCTTATTCCTGCCGGATGCCGGCCTGGACGCGATCTTGACCTGAGTCGATATAGGTCTCGAACAGCGTTTCCAGCCGGTCAGCGGTGCGGCCCCACGAGAAACGCTGAGCGAGCAGGCTGCCGCGCCGGCCCATCTGCCTCGCGAGCTCGGGATTCGCGAGCAACCGCCCAATTCGTTCCGCGTATGTGGACGGGTCGTCGGCGTCGATGAGGTAACCGCTCACCTCGTCGCGCACTACCGAGCGCAGTCCGGGCACGCCGGACGCGACGACCGGGCATGCGCACGCCTGGGCCTCGAGGGCGACGAGCCCGAACGACTCGGTGTAGGACGGCATCACGCAGACGTCGGCGGCGGAGTAGAAGTAAGGAAGCTCGTGGTGGGCGACAGAACCAAGGAAGTCGACGCGATCGCGCACGCCGAGGGCCGATGCGATCGCCTTGAGCCGCTCTTTCTCGCTCTCGTCACCATCAAGACTGTCTTCGCCAAGTACGAGAAGGCGCATATCTGGATTCGCACGATCCTTCAACAGAGCGATGGCGCGGATCGCGATCTCCACTCCCTTCAGCCTTTCGAGCCGGCCGACGAACAGGACGAGCGGCTCATGCGAATAGCCGATCTTCCGGCGCGCCTCCTCGCGGTCCAGCGGCGTGAACGTGCTGAGGTCCACGCCAGGGGGGACCACGGCAACGCGGTCAGGGTTCGCGCCGTAAGACCGAACCAGCTCGTCGGCTTCCTCAGCGGTCGACGCGATGAGCAGGTCCGCCTGCTGCGAAATCTCACCTTCGATCTGTATCCGCATGGCCGGCTCCGGACGGGCGCCGCTGGCGAGGCGCTGGTTCTTGACCAGGCCAAGGGTATGCGCGACATGGGCCCAGCTCGCCGCGAGCTGCGGGCGCAGAAGGCACGCAACCTCACCTGAGAGCCAGTAATGCGAGAACAGGAGGTCATAGTCGATCCCCTGGATCTCAGAGAACGCGGCAACCTGGGCGGCGAAAGCAGGCACCTCCTTGATCAGCGAGTACTTGTCCAGGCTTTTGCCGGCGGCGAGGTAGATCACCCGCGACAGGGGTGCCAGGTTCTCGATTGCGGGGTCATCCAGCGACTGCTGCCGGGTGAACACATCGGTCGCTATGCCGCGGTCGCTGAAGGCGCTGCAGACCTCGCGCACGTAAACGTTGAGGCCTCCGTTGGCGTTCTGGCCCAAAGAAGCGGTGGGCGAGGTATGCATGGATATGACCGCAATCCGCCGCTGCGCGTTGCGGTCCGAGAGCAACGTGCTCGGTTCAGCCACGATATGCCGATCTCGCGTCGAGCCAGCGCCTCGAGACGCAGCAAAACCCTGATCGAGAGACCGGCGAACACGAACCCACGCTATCTAAAAACGTACGCGCTTCCCTGCTATTCCCGCTGAAGGGGGTCGAAAGCCGTGGGGGTTATGATTTTCAGCGATGCGGCTGGTCAAGGGGTTCAAAGTCTCCGCCCTGGTCGCGATCGCGGTGCCGGCCGTGCTGGCGCTGACCGCGATCACCACCCTGGCCGACGCCTCCCCGTCGCCCACGGCGCTGCCCGGAGACCCGACCAAAGGCAGCCAGCTCTACGGTCAGAACTGCGCGACCTGCCATGGGGTCAACCTCGAGGGCGGCATCGGCGCGGTGCTCAACCCGATCGACAAGCTGCCAGGCGTACCGAACACCCTCGACCCCACTTTCCTCATCAGCGTCATCACCAACGGCCGGCAACCCCAGCCTGGCGACCCGAAGTCAATCGCCATGCCGGCAAAAGGCGGCAACAACAACCTGGCCGACCAGGACATCAAGGACCTGGCCGCCTACATCATTCAGCAGAACCAGCTCGGGGCCGGCAGCGCCCCGCTCGCGCCGGGCGAGCTTGCCAAGCGCACGATCCTGTGGGTCACCATCGGGATCGTCGGCATGGTCTTCATCACATTCCTCCTGGCCCAATACAACATGCGGTGGATCGCGTACCGGGCACGGACCCGCCGCAAGTAGGCATCGCGCGGACGCCGTTCCTTTAGCCGCGCCGGCGCCAATCCCGACGCCGAAGGGCGGTTCGCCAAGGGTCCTTATCCTCTTCAGCGACACCGGTGGCGGCCATCGGGCGGCGGCGCGAGCCCTCACCGATGCGTTGAAGCTGCTCGATCCGACCTGCGAGGTGACGGTTGCGGATCCGCTCATCTCTCAGGGACCCGCTGTCGTGCGCAGGCTCGCCTCCCTGTACTCGCCGATGATCCAGCGATCCCGAGCGGCGTGGGGCGCTGTTTATCACTCGAGCAACACGAAGGCGACTTTCGCGGCGATCCGAGCCGTGTTCGGCCGCGGCGTGCGCAATTCGATCGTCGAGCTGGTGGCGAAGAACGACCCAGACGTGATCCTCTCTGTGCATCCCCTGCTCAACCACATCGCATACCAGGCCATCCAGAAATCGGGACGCCCGCGCGCGCTCATGACCGTCATCACAGACCTCGTGGATTTCCATCGCGGTTGGACTTTCAGCAGAGCCGATCTTGTCGTCGCCCCGACTGAGCTGGCGCGAAAGGTTGCGCTGCGCCGCCGCGTGCCTCCCGATCGCGTCAAGCTGTTGGGCCTCCCGGTCGACCTGCGATTCCGCCCGCCCGCCCCGGGGGAGAAGCACGCGCTTCGACGGCGGTACGGCCTCGACGAGACCAGGTTCACAGTCCTGGTCATGGGCGGCGCCGCCGGAGTCGGCAATCTGCTCAAGCAGGTACGGGCGCTCGCGTGGGAGCAACACCCGTGGCAGGTCGTGGCGGTGTGCGGGCGCAACGAGCAGCTGCGCCGGCGCCTGGCCCGCGTCCGCTTCTCGACGCCGACGCTTGTGCTCGGCTTCGTCGATTACATGCCCGAGCTGATGCGCGCATGCGACGTCGTCGTGACCAAGGCCGGGCCCGGAGCGATCGCGGAAGCGCTAGCGACGAGCGTGCCCGTGCTGGTCACCGGATTCTTGCCCGGCCAGGAATCGCCCAACGTCGACTTCGTGGTCGAGGCCGGCTTCGGCGCCTTCACGCCAAAGGAGGACGAGCTGCTCGACGAGGTCCGCGTACTGGCCGAGGGCGGGCCGACCTGGCAGGAGATGTCTCGCAAGGCCGCAGAGCTGGCGCATCCGTATGCGTCATCTGACATCGCGCGCGAATGCCTGCTGCTGGCCGCCCGCTACAGGGCGCTGGCGCAGACCAAGCGATAGGGGCACAGCCGGCAGCGCCGGCGGTCCGGCCGCGCATCGAAGCGCCCCGCCCTCACGCCGTCGGTCACCTCGGACCCCTGACGCGTCGCTTCCGCGCGCAAAGACGTCGAGTGCTCGACACGCACCGATTCGCCAGACGCGAGGTAGACGATTTCGAGCTCGAGAGGCTCAAGCTTCAAAGCCGACTCGGCACCCAACGCATAAAGAGCCACCTGCAGGTCGCGCTTCCCGCGGCCCAGCGGCCGCCCCGACTTGTAGTCGGTGATGCGCCAGCCGCCGTCGGCGCGATCGATCCGGTCGATGACGCCATTGAGCGTCCACCCGTCGACGGCGACGCTGAAGGGCTGCTCCAGGAATTCCGGTGTGGCGTCGAGGCCGCCCTTCTCTCGAAACGCTTCGAGCTGGGCGGCGCCGTTGCGTTCGAACGTTGCCGCTCGCCGAGAGTCTGGGAACGGGATCTCGGCCCAGACTTCGCGGTGCAGGGATCGCAGGATCGCTGAGGTGACGTCCTCGCCGCGCCGTTTTGCCTCGGCCGCGCGACGAAGCGTCTCGTGCATGATCACGCCCTGAACCGCCTCCGCGCTCTGGACCGCGGGCAGGCGCTGGACATGGCGGTACCAGTACTGTCGCGGGCATTCGCGATAGGTAGAAATGGAAGAGTAGGAGAGAACAACGGCGGGTTCGCCATTACTGCTCGCGGGGAGGGCGGGGGGTGAGGCGATCCGGTCGCAGACGATGTCCCGGAGCGTCACGGTGCGTCCACCGGCCGCTCGCACCTCATCAAGAAATCGCGAATCTCTCCAGCGCCGCCCACCCTCGTAATGCGATGCACGTGTGAGATAGAGATGCCGCTTGGCCCGCGTCATCGCGACGTACAGCAGGCGGCGCTCTTCGGCGATCACGTCCTCACGGCCTCGGACGAGCGGCTCGAGCACGGCAGGCGGCAGCTCGAACCTCGGCGATCGCCCCGACTGGGGCAGCCTTCCCTCGACAAGCCCCGGCACGAAGACCGCCTCGAACTCGAGGCCTTTCGCTTGATGAATCGTCATGACCTGGATGGCGTCGGGGATTCCTTCGACCTCGGCAGGACGCTCGTCTTCCTGAGAGAGGAGGACCAGCTCGAGCCGGCGCATGTAAGCCTCTAGCGAACGATCGGTCGAGCCTTCGCAGAACTCCGCGATCAGCTCCGCGAAACGGCTCACGTTGGCCACCGCTCGCGCAGCGTCGCTCGCCTCGAGTGTTGATGACAGCGAATCGAAATAGCGCGTCTTCTCCATGAGCTCGAAAAACAGGTCGCGAACGTCGAGGACCGTCGCCTGGGCCGCGAGCATTTGCAAGAGGTGAGCGAACGATGCCGCCGGCGCCCAATTCTTCAGCGCATCGATTGGGGTCGAATCCTTGCGATCGCGAAGAACCGCAAGCGCAGCCTCCTGCTCCAGCGAACTGGGTGGGCGCGTGACGGCGCGGGCCAACGCCACCACGTCGTTCTGGTCGCGCAGCACGCGCAGGAGCGCGATCATGTCCTTGATCTCCGGGCGGTCGTAGAAACCGTGGCCGCCGATGACCACGTGTGGAATCCCTCGCGCGGCGAGAGCTCCAGCGATCGGCCTTGCGATGGCATTGGTCCTGCACAGCACAGCGATCGCAGATGGCGCTTGCCCCGCTGCAATCAAGCGTTGAGCCTCGGTGGCGATCGCGGTCGCCTCGGCCTCGCCGTCCGGGCACGCCCAGATCTCAACCTTTCCTCCGGCATGGCTGGACCGAAGCTCTTTCGAGAGGCGGTCGGGATTGTTGCCCACGAGGACAGACGCCGCCGCAACGATCCGGCGCGAGCTGCGGTGGTTACGACCCAGCGTGACCGTCTGTGCCGCGGGGAACGCGTGCAGGAATCGCTCGAGGCTGGCACGCGAGGCGCCTCTAAAGCGATAGATGCTCTGGTCGTCATCGCCGACGACGAAGGGCTCGCCACCACCGGCGACGAGCTCGACCAGCCGTTCCTGCGCGAGGTTCATGTCCTGGTACTCGTCGACGAGGACGTGCGGATAGCGCGCGCGATAGACCTCGAGTAGCCCGGGGCGCTGTTGCAGCATCCTGACGGTCAGCGTCAGCAGGTCCTCGAAGTCGAGCATGTGCTGGCGGTGGCAGGCGCGCTCGTAAGCACGAAAGAGACGGACGCACGCCTGCATCAGCTCCGCCCTCTCGCGATCCTCGGCCGACTCGGCCCAGGTCGACAGCCGCTCCAGCGGTACAAGCTCCTGTTTGAGACGCTCGAGCATGCTCAATGCGGGCGCGACGAGGTCGTCGGGCCTTTCGTCGCCGGTCAGGGCAAGGTCGCCCAGCTGCCACATCAGCTCGCGCGCGAGGATCCAGCGATCGGCGCCGGTGATGATCCGAAAACTGGCTGGCACGCCGATCGAGCGTCCGTCCGCTCGCAGCCAGGAGAGCGCGATGGCGTGAAAGGTCCCGACCGACGTAGCCGGCGCGCCGATAAGCTCCTCGATGCGTTCGCGCATCTCGGCCGCGGCCCGATCGGTGAACGTCATGACCAGAATCGATTCGGGAGAGGCGCCCCCCTTCACCAGCCGGCGGAAGCGTTCAGATATGACGGCGGTCTTGCCCGTGCCCGCACCGGCCACCACCCGCACCGGCCCACGGCCGATGTCCGCCGCGGCGCGCTGCTCGGGGTCGAGGCGGATCATTCCATCGCCGTCGAGCGACCGATCCGGACCCTCAACAGTCGCACGCGCCGGCCGAGCTCCAAAGCGTTGAGGCGCTCGATTATCGTCTCGGCATCGAGCCGCAGCTGGTGCGCCAGCGCGGGACTCGAAGTGGTGACCAGGAGCGTCCCAGAACGGAGCTCCACGCCGTCGCAAAGCCGCGCCGGCTCTGTGCCGATGATGGTCCTGAAAGCAGCGGAAACCTGGGTTCCCATCAGGCGGCTTCCACCGGGCTGCTTGCGAAGCACCCGCGGCAGGATATTGCCCAGCTTATCCACAGGGCGTCACCTGTCCGGATTCGACGCTCCACACGCTTGCGCCCGCGATCAAAGCGGGTGGAAAAGGGCCAACGTCGACCGATGTGATCACCACCTGTCCACCTGTAGCCACGTGACGGAGCAGAGCCGCTCTACGCTCGAGATCGAGCTCCGACAGCACGTCGTCCAATAGGAGCACGGGACGCTCGCCCGTCCTTCGGGCGACGAGCTCGGCCTCAGCGAGCTTCAGGCTCACGACCGCGGTTCGCTGCTGGCCTTGCGAGGCGTAGCCCCGGGCGTCGTGCCCATCAAGCGTCACACGCACGTCATCGCGATGTGGACCGATGCTGGTGGAGCCGCGACGGAGATCCTCTGGCAAAGAGTTATCCACAGCCGTCGCCAGATCGTCGGGAGGACCGAGATAGGCGATCTCCAGTCGCTCTCCGCCGCCGATCTCCGAGTGGTTGCGGGCGGCTTCCGGGGCGAGCTCGCGCACCGCCTTCGCCCGGGCGGATGCGACCTCCGACCCGATCCGTACCAATTCCGCGTTCCACACCTCGAGCACTCCCGTCGCCTCATCGCCCGCAGCGATCTTTTTCAGCAGGCTGTTCCGCTGCTCGAGGATGCGGCGAAGGCCCGACAGGGCCCGCGCATAGCCGGGCTCGACCTGAACCAGGAGCTGGTTGAGAAAGCGCCGGCGCTGCTCCGGCCCGGCTTTGATCAGGCCGAGGTCGTCCGGCCAGAAAAGGGTGACCCGGAAATGGCCGGGAAGGTCGAATGCCCGGCGCCTGGCGCCGTCGACTTCGATGGTGCGACGCGCCCTGTCGCCATCTGATTCGAGAGAGATGTTCAGCTCCATGCGCTTGCCGGAGCTCTCGACTTCGGCCTCGATGCGGGACGCGCGGGCGACGGGGCCGATAAGCTCGATTTCGCGACGCGCTCTCGGGGAGGCCGACAGCGCCAGCATCGCCACGGCCTCGAGCAGGTTGGTCTTGCCCTGGCCGTTGGCACCCACGAAGACGTTGACCCCTGGCTCCATCGAGATGTCGAGGTGGGCGTAGTTGCGATGGTTGCGAAGGACCAGACGCCTTAGGAGCAAACCCGGATTCCGACGCTAGGACATCGCCACCCGCACGGGCATGATCACGTAGAGGTAGTGCTCCTTGCCCGGCGGTCGCAGCAAGCCTGGGCTGAGCGGTCCGTCGAAGAGGAGCTCGACCTCATCTTCGCCAATCACGCCCAGGGCGTCCAACACGTAGCGGGCATTGAATGCAATCTGGATGTCGGAACCGTCGACGTCGGCCGCCATCTCCGCGCGGCTGTCACCGACCTCGTTCGTGGTCGCAGTCAGGACGAGCGAGCCGGCCTGTGCTTTGACGCGTATGACGTTGGCGCTGTCGCGGGCGAAGAGCGAGACGGCGCGCACCGTTTGCGTGAGCTCCGCCCTGGAGACCTTGACCTTGGTCGAGCTCTTGCTGGGGATAACTTGTGCGTAGTTGGGATACTTTCCGTCGATCAGACGGGAGGTCAGCTCAGAGCTCCCGGCCCTGAAGAAGATCTGGTTGCGGGCCTTCGAGATGATCACCTCGACCCTTCCAGGCTCTCCCTTCAACACCCGCGAAAGCTCGGCCAGCGCGCGGGCGGGCACGATCAGGCTGGCCTCCAGGTCGCCTGCCCCAGCGACGACCAGCTTGCTGACCGCCAAGCGGTGACCGTCGGTGGCCGCAAGCGTGAGGCCGCCACCCTGCACCTGCACGAGAACGCCGGTCAAGACTGGGCGCGCTTCATCGGTGGAGGCCGCCATCTGCGTCTGCTCGACCGCGCTCACCAGGTCGTCGAGCGCAACCTCGATCCGGTCGCCTTCGTCAGGGCGTGGTCCGGGCGGAAACTCCTCGGCCTCGATGCACTTGATGTGCGTGTCGAACCGAGCGCACCGGAGATTCAGCGACTGGGTTGCCCCGTCAAGAGTCATCTCGAGGTCCTGGTCAGGCAGCGTGCTGACGAAGTCGGTGAGCAATCGCGCCGGCGCGGTCGTGCTGCCCTCCATCGCAACCTCTGCCGGCACCAGCTTGCGGATGCCGATCTCCAGGTTCGTCGCGGTCAGCGCGAGGCCCTCGGAGGTCGTCTCGACCAGGATGTTGTTGAGGATGGGGAGCGTCGTGCGGCTGGAGATTGCGCGTGATACCACCTGCAGCGCCTGACCAAGAACCGCCGGCCTGCACGTCACTTTCATCTGGGCTTCGATGGCTTTGGCTTTCAAGACACTTGTCCCCCGTTTGAGTTGTTTCTCTTAATTGAAATCAGCCGTAGTCCATAACAGTAAGCGCTGTGCAGAGTGTGGATGTCGAGAGTCTTTACAGATCGAAACGAGTGGGGGATAAGCTCAGGACAAACACGTGCCGACCGGCCGTCGGCTGTGGTCAGGCTGGGGATGAATCGTCCTGGCCTCGACAGTCCCCGCCCTCTCCCGCGGCGCCCGGCACAAGTTGTGGAAAGTCGCATCTCGCTCCTCATTGTTGGGCGTACAGGCGCTCTTTGATGGCCTGCACCTCGTAGCGCAACCGCTCGTCTTCCTTGAGCTCGTTGGCGATCTTCTCTATCGAATGAAGTGCGGTCGTGTGGTCGCGGCCGCCGAACGCCTTGCCGATGGCGGGCAGCGATGACGGCGTCTCTTCGCGGACCAGGAACATCGCCACCTGGCGCGGAAAAACGATGTGCTTGTCGCGTCGCTTGCCCTTCATGTCATCGAGCGTGACGTTGTAGTAGTCCGCGACGAGCGCCTGTATGCGTTCCACGTTGATTGGCTTGCGCGTGCCGGCGGGGATGATGTCGGCGAGCAATCGCGCCGCGTCCTCCGCGTCAACCGGGCGCTGGTGGACCGCCGCGAATGCCTGCACGCGCGTAAGCGCGCCCTCCAGCTCGCGAATGTTTCTCTGCACCTTGTGCGCGATGAAGCTCAGCACATCCTCCGGTACGAGGTTCTGGTTGCTGCCGAGCTTGGAATGGAGGATCGCGAGCCGGGTCTCGAAGTCCGGCGACTGGATGTCGGCGATGAGGCCCCATTCGAATCGCGACCTCAGCCTGTCCTCGAGCGTGGGGATCTCTTTCGGAGGCCGGTCCGAGGAGATGACGATCTGCTTGTTGATCTCGTGCAGCGCATTGAACGTGTGGAAGAACTCTTCTTTGGTGCGGTCCTTGCCGGCAAGAAACTGCACATCGTCGATGAGCAGGACGTCGACGGTGCGGTACTTGTGACGGAACTCGCCCATACGCGCCGTCGCGATCGAGCTGATCACCTCATTGGTGAATTGCTCCGACGTGAGGTAGACGACGCGCTTTCGCGGGAACCGGTCGTGGACCTCGTGGCCGATCGCGTGCATGAGGTGCGTTTTGCCGAGACCCACGCCGCCGTACAGGAAGAGCGGGTTGTAGCTGTCGCCCGGCGCCTCGGCAACGGCCTTCGCTGCGGCGTGAGCAAACTGCGAGTTGTGACCGACGACGAAAGAGGAGAACTTGAAGCGTGCGTTTAGCTCGGATGGTGGGATGACGGGAGCGTCCGGTTGCAGCTCGACTCCGTTTTCGTGCCCGTTGTCATGGCCGTTGTCGCCATTGGAAGCGAAGTCACGGTCGTCAGCGACCACGGGCGGCCGGTGGCCGGTAGGAGAGATCACGAAATCGATGTCGACCTCGGAACCCGTGACCGCCTGGAGCGTTTCCTGGATCAGCCCCGAGAAGCGGTCTTCCAGCCAGTCCTTGGCGAGCTTGCTGGGTACGCCGATCCGGAATGTGTTGCCGTCCGCCGACACAACGGACGTGTTCTTCAACCACATGTCGTATGTCCGTTTGGCGAGCTGGAAGCGAAGCTCCTCCTGGACCTGAGACCAGATCTGGTCCTGGTTCATCTCACGCGTTCCCTTGCGCCGCCGTGCCAGTCTCATGACCGGCTTGCCGGCCTCCGGCCGGCTGGGGGCAAAGGACCGCATGCTTCTGCAAATGCTGTGGACAACCTGGGATCAAAGTCACCGCTCATCTCCTCCTGATCCCTCGCTCGCGAGGCAATCTTTGAATTCCGCGCCGGCGAGCACAAGTTCATCGAAGCTCTCATTCTTATGAGCTCCACCTCGTCGGGGGCCTGTGGAAAAGAGCGGACCAGATTTCCACAGGTTGGCGGTGCCGACCTAGTCGAAATCTACCATCCGGTCTATTCCGAAACATGGAAGCGATGCTGTGACCTTAGATGGCTTCAACCGGACTCGATGAATGGAGTCCGATGTGCGTGACTGGTACTGAGTTGGGCCGGTGGCTCGGACCTCGACTGCTTCCGGGCCGGGATTGTAACAAGGGCCTGTGGACATCGCAAGGCACGACAACCAAGAGATGAGGTGATACAAGCGCTATCACCGCTTGGGGAGCCGTGGTCGGCTACACTACCGCGGTTCCGTCAGGCTCCGGGAAAAAGGGGATCCCTCCATCAAGCGAACCTATCAACCCAAGAAGCGCTACCGCCGCCGAGTGCACGGCTTTCTTCGCCGCATGGCCTCGCGGGGCGGAGCCAGAGTGGTGCAAAACCGCCGTCGCAAAGGGCGCCAGCGCCTGACGCCGTAGCGGATCGGCGCCGGTGAAGCAGCGTTTTCGCGTCCGTCGACGCTCTGATTTCCAGGCAGCCATCAGCGGCACTCGTGTGTACGCGGGCCGGGCACTGGTCGCTTTTGCAGTGCCACGGGAGAGCGAGGAGAGCCGGGTCGGCGTAACAGTGAGCCGGACCGTCAAAGGCTCGGTCGCCCGTAACCGCGCGCGACGCCGGCTCCGCGAGGTTGCCCGAACTCAGCTCCTTGGATCTGATTCGCCGCTTCGTGGAGTGGGAATACGATATGACGTGGTCCTGATCGCCCGCCCCGCGGCACTCGTCGTGCCGTTCGCCGAGCTCGGCAACGAGACTCGACAAGCGGCTCTCAGGCTCTCCCAACTGAAGCAATGACAACGATCCTGCTCGGCCTGATCCGCGGTTACCAGAAGTCGTTCTCGAAGATTCTGCCCCCTTCGTGTCGCTACTACCCGTCCTGCTCGCAATACACATACGAGGCGGTGGAGAGGTACGGCTGGCTCAGGGGCGGCTGGATGGGAGCGGTGCGAATCGCGCGCTGCCATCCATTCGCCAAGGGCGGCTACGATCCTGTTCCCTGACGCCCCTTACCTGGAGAAGCTGACCCCCGCATGAACCACTTCTTCGACGTGTTCCTGCCGATCAATCACCTCTGGATCACGCTGATCGAGCAGCCGCTTTCGGCTTTCCTCAATTACCTGTTCACGCACCTTCAGGGTGTCCCGATTATCGATTCGATCGGCGCCTACGGCGTCGCGATCATCATCCTCACGATCATCATCCGGCTGATCCTGGCGCCGCTGCAGCAGTTCCAGCTCATCACCCAGCGGAAGACGATGGTCGAGCAGCGCAAGCTGGCTCCTCAGGTCGCCGAGCTTCGCAAGAAGCTCAAGAAGGACCCCCAGAAGCTCAACGCCGAGATGATGAAGCTGTACCAGGAGCACGGGGTCAACCCGCTAGGCGGCCTGATCGGATGCCTCCCGCTAATCGTCCAGATCCCGATCCTCACCGCGCTCTACTACGTGTTTCAGGGGTTTGCCAAAGCCGGCCATCCGCCGCAGCCTTTTCTCGGATTCATCCCCAACCTGAACGACATCCCCATGCAGCACTTGCTGTTCCACGGCATCCCGATCCCATTGCTCGCGTACCTGGTCTTTCCGCTCCTGGCCGCGCTAACCACGTTCGTGCAGTCGAAGATGCTGCAGCAGCCGCCGACCCTGAACCCGACCGAGCAGGAGCAGCAGACCCAGCAGATGCAGAGGACGATGGTCTACCTCTCGCCGCTGATGATCGGGTACTTCGCGCTGCAGGTCCCGGCGGGGCTGGGCCTCTACTGGTTTGTAGGAAACCTGGTCAGTATCATTCAGCAGAGTTTCGTCGTCGGGTGGGGGAACGTCTTGCCCGCGCGATTCAAGGGAGGGCAGGACAAGGGCGGCCCGGCGCAGGCTGTGGCCAAAGGCGGGCCGGGTCCCAAGGATGGTCCGAGGCCAACCCTGAAACCTGTACCCCAGAACGGATCGAGGCCCAGGAGGCCGAAAAAGTGAGCGATGTCATGAGGTCAGCGCGATGAAGTCAGCAGAGGGCCGCGGACGTACCCTCGACGAAGCCGTCGACGCGGCACTGATCGAGCTCGGCGAAAGCCGGCGCAACGTGGACGTGCGCGTCATCAGCGAGGGATCCGAGGAGACCGTGGTCGAGGTCACCGTCATCGATCATGCGTCGGAATCTGAAGGCGCCGCCGGGCCGCCCAACGGCAAAGCGGAAGCGGCACGCTCGCTGGTCGAAGGACTGCTCAAGCACATGGGCGTGCGCGCCCAGGTCACGGTCCGCACGGGCACCGAACCGATCACCCTCGATATCAGCGGCCGCGACCTGGGCTCGCTCATCGGTTGGCGCGGCGAGACGCTGCGCGCTCTTCAGTCGGTGACGAACGTGATGGTCGGCAAGCATCTCGCCGAAGGCGAGCGGATCATCGTCGACGTCGAGCGGTACCGCCAGCGCCGCGAGCACACCGTACGCGAGATCGCTTTGCGAGCCGCGCGACAGGTGAAGATGACAGGCGACGCAATCACGCTCGACGCCATGCAGCCGTTCGAGCGTAGAGCCATCCATCTCGCCCTCCAAGACGATCCCGATGTCGGCAGCTCGAGCATCGGCGAGGAACCCGATCGCCGCGTCGTGGTCGGTCCCCGCAAGCCCGCGAGCAGCTGATCACATGCCTGGCCGGGCCGCGGGGGAGCGGATCCGGAAGGCGATCGCGCTGGTCAACGCAGTCGCCGACGGCGCCGGCGACGAAGAGCTCACGCCGACCGAGATCGCCGAGGCGATTCGCGATTGCCTCGAGCTCAGGGAGATCGAGCAGGGGTCGAACGTCAGGAAATACCTCGGCGAGGCGCTCGACGCAACATCGGACGGGATGCCCGCCGACTTTGTGGCGATGACGCTTTATGCGGCGCTCGGAGCACTCGGGGAGAGCCATCCCCGGGACTAGCGGCCGCATACAGGGTCAGGAGGAAAACGCGTCCTATACTGGCCGTCCTTTGACGCTCCACCGAGTTCATGAGCTGGCGGGCGGGGCGAGGCTGGTCACCGCAGCAATGCCCGAACGTCTTTCGGCGAGCCTTGTATTCATGTTTGGCGGCGGCTCGAGGCTTGAAGACGATCGGCACGCCGGCGTATCGCACTTCATCGAGCACCTCTTCTTCAAAGGCACCCAGAAGAGGCCGACCTCGAAAGAGATCGCCGACGCCATCGAAGGTGTTGGCGGTTTCATCAACGCGTCGACCGACAAGGAGCTGACGGCCTACTGGGCGCGCGTTCCCGCTGAGCACATTCAACTCGGCCTCGACGTCCTGATCGACATCGTTTCTAACTCGAAGCTGGCGCCCGCCGACGTCGAACGCGAACGGATGGTGATCCTCGAAGAGCTTCGTGGTTATCAGGACCAGCCCCAGGATTTCGTGCAGAACCTTTTCGAGGAGATCATGTGGCCGGACCATCCGCTCGGACGCGACATCGCGGGCACACAACAGTCGGTGTCGAGGCTGACCCGTGACGAAATTCTCGAATACTCGAGCGCGCACTACCGCTTGCCGAATCTCGTCATGGGGATCGCGGGTGCGTTTGATGAGGCCGAGCTGCTGGAGTCGGTGCGCATGTTCTTGAGGCTTCCGACGGAGCCTGACAGCCTGCTCGCTCATCGTGCGCCCGAACCGCTGCCCGGCCCTCGCGTCTCGATGCGACACCGCCGGACAGAGCAGGCGCATATCTGCCTCGGCGTGCGCGCTCTGAGCTATTTGCACCCGGATCGGTTTGCGCTCGACCTGCTCAACACGGTGCTCGGCGAAGGCATGAGCTCACGGCTGTTTCTGAACATCCGCGAGCGACTTGGTCTCGCGTATGACGTGCATAGCTTCACGCAAAAGCATCGCGACACCGGATTGCTTGGTGTGTACCTGGGCGTCGATCCGAAGAACGCGGCCCGTGCGGTCGGCGCCGTGGTCGGCGAGATGGAAAACCTATGCGAAACCGAGATTGGTGCGGAGGAGTTCAACCGAGCCAAGGAATTCACCAAAGGACGGCTGCGGCTGGAGCTCGAGGGCACCAACGGTGTCTCGTTCTGGCTCGCGTACCAGCAGCTGCTGATCGGTTCCATCAAGACGATCGAGGAGGAGGTGGCGCTGGTCGACGCGGTCACGGCTGAAGATGTCAGGCGCGTCGCCAACGATGTGCTGCACCAGCCCATTCAGATGGCGGTGATAGGACCGTTCGCAAAGGACGCCGCGTTCAGGGCTACGATCGGCGCCTGAATCGCCGGCGGCGCGGTCAGCCTACTGTTACGGTGCCGCTTTCGAGAATGGGCAGCTTGCTGTAGATGTTGCCGAAATTATTGAGCGGCCAGATGCGGAACCAGGCGCGTCCATCGATCCGATCCCTTCCGATTGGGCCGAACGTGCGCGAGTCCTGGGATTTGTTGCGGTTGTCGCCCATCACGAAATATTGATCGGGAGGGAGTACATAGCCGTCAGGGTTTCCTTCCGGCCCAAGCCACGTGTTCTGGACCGTCCAGGCCTCGGGCAGGTAAGGCTCGACGAGGCGGTGGCCATTGATGTAGACGACGCCGTCTTTGATCAGAAGGCGTTCGCCAGGAAGTCCAATCACCCGCTTGATGAAGTCTTTTGAGTTATCTGTCGGCGGCCGCAGGATGATGATGTCCCCACGCTGTGGGGCGTGGAGTCGGTAGTCGATCTTGTCGGCGATCAGATAGTCGTTGTCGTCGAGGGTGGCGAACATCGACAGGCCTTCGACATGCACCGTCTGCACCGCGAAGCTGATGCCGAAGTACAGGATGATCGCGAGCACGACAACCTCGGCCAGCTCGCGCAGGAACGACGAGCCGGTCGACGCG
>DASVEP010000128.1:0-14046 GCA_036380475.1 Candidatus Dormiibacterota bacterium | reverse complement strand
CGACCAGCCGATTATGAGTCGGCCGCTCTAACCAGCTGAGCTACGGGCCCCCGTTCGGATTCAAGAGTCTATTCCGGGGACGCGGGGCGTTTTGATTGCGTTCCTGCTTGGGTATGTGCGTACACAACTAATCGTGGGGTGATAGGAAAATGCTCGCGCTAGGACTTCTCATTCTTCGACTCGTCGTCGGCCTGACTCTCGCGGCCCACGGCGCCCAGAAGCTCTTTGGCTGGTGGGGTGGCCCCGGGATGACCAACTGGACGCAGGCCGTGACCAGGCTCCGCATCCGCCCGGCCAAGCCTTGGGCGTGGGTCGCGGCGCTCTCCGAGTTCGGTGGCGGACTTCTGGTCGCATCCGGTTTCCTGACTCCGCTTGGCTGCCTCGCCATCGCCGGGTCGATGCTCGTCGCAGTAGCGACCGTCCACCTGAGCAAGGGCTTTTGGGTGACCAAGGGCGGCTACGAGTTCAACCTGTCGATCCTTGGTGCGGTTGCGGCGCTGGTGCTGACCGGACCGGGAGCCTACTCATTGGACGAAGCCCTGAGGATCCATTTGCCCCAGCCGGCGACAGTGGTCGCCGCCACGATCGCGCTCATCCTTGGAGTGTCGGCGACGCTGCTGAGTCGCAGCCCTCAACCGGCTGCCGAGGCGAAGCCCCAAACGACCTGACGGAGTGGGCCGGGGCGATTAGGCGCCTTCCGAGTTGATGGCGTTGGCGAGCTCCTTCGCAGCCTGCTGCGTGCAGGCGCAGCCGATGGGCACGCTGCCACCGGTGATTTCCTGGAGCGTGATTGGATCCGACAGGAACTTTGCGCACACGATCTTCGGTGACGCGCGCAGAAGGCAGGGCAAGTCATAAGGATGCGAAACCTTGGCGACATAGGTCGGATCGCCCCAGTTGTCGATGTCTGCCTGCGTCAGGTCAAGCCAGATCGCCAAATGCCGCTGCGCGCAATCACTCAAACAAGCCGCTACGCTGCCGCGAGTGAGCTTCGCGAACAGATTCGAGCCGCGTTGTGTGAACGACACGTTGACGAACCACACCGTTCCGGTCGAGTCGATGATTGGCGATGCGCTCTGAATGTCGTGGCCTGTCAAGCCCGTGAACCCAGGCTTGTAGCCGGGTTCCGGGCCATTCGTCACCCTGGCGTCGGTGACCCACGTCGTGAAAACGACCAGAGCACTGGCTGGTTTTGGAGGAGTTGCGACACCAGAACCCGATCCGCAGGCGACGACCAACAGCGCAACCGCAATGAAGACGCCCGCCAATCTCACTCGGGCCCGATGACTTCGACCTCGTTCCCCTCCGGGTCGTCAACGTAGAACGTGCGCACGCCCTTCAACACGGGATGGATTCCAGAGCGGACCTCGATTCTCTCGTTTCTGAACCGCTCCATGAGATCGTCGTAGGCCGACGCCTCGACCCTAAACGCAAGGTGGTGCAGCACGCGCTTTGCCTTCTCGCGCGGGAACTGCGCATCGGGGTGAGGCACGAGGACGATCATCTCCGGAACCGGGCCATCCGCATCCCCGGCGCGCAGGAACTTGTTCGGCAATCCAGGCGGGGAGATGACCTCGAGGCCGAAGAGGTCTCGATAGAAATGCAGCGCCTTATCCATGTCGCCGACCCAGAGCACGATCTCCGCCAGCCCCGCGACGGCTCGGGTCAAGCAGCCACCGCTTCACCGATCGCGACGAGGTTGATGTCACGCACACGCGGCGGCACCGAGCATCCGGGCGCGAGCAGCAGTCCGCGCCCGCCCGTGTCCGCAATCGCGCGCTTGGCCTCGGCATGCACCTCTGAGGGAGGCCCGTACAGGAGGCTCTTCCGTTGTCCCAGGCCACCCATGACCGCACGCTCGCTCAAGTTGCGGCCCTGCGAAAGTGTCGGGGTGCCCAGGTTGTGTATCGACCAGCTCACGACCTGCGACGGTAGGTCATTGACCAGGTTGAAATGGAGCTTCGACCCGCAGAGATGGATGACGTTGAACCAGGCCTCGTGCGGCAGGCCGGCAAGGACCGCCTGGTCGCTGGGCAGCACAAGCTCGCGATACACGTCCTCGGGCATGGCTTCCCGGCTCGCGTAACCGGAGATCGCGTAAAAGATCCCTGCCGCGCCCGCGCCAACCGATCTCTTGCTGAAATCGATGAGCGCCTCGGAGATCCGCTCCATCGCGGGCAAGACCAGGTCCGGATGCTTGCGCAGCTCACGCACAACCCTCGATGAGTTCTTGCCGACGAGGTAACCGGCCACGGTGAGTGGGCTGAAGACGGTCTGGATCACCGGGACGCCGAATCCGAGCTGCTTGGCGACCATGTGGATCGAGTCGACCTGGTCGTCGAGCGCCTTGCGATTGACGAGCGCGACCGTGCTCCACGCATCGAGGTCCGCGACCGCCTCGCTCTCCAGGACTGGCCCTTGGAGGCGATGCCCGGCCGGCCGGTACACAGAGCCGAACGCCTCTGCGAATGAAGAGGCTCGCGGCTGGAATTTGACGAAGTCCCAACCAAATTGCTTTGCTCGTTCGACCGTGATGGCGGCGAGGTCCGACGGGGACCATTCCTCGCGATATGTGTGGCCCCACGCTCCGAACGGCGGCCGATCGGCCACCCCGAGCGCGATCGCCGCCTCCACCCTCTTCCGGCCGTCCATCGCTTCGAGTTTAAGCTGGACCTCTATATGGAGGCCATTGAGGAATTAGCGGCGCAGCTGCGCGCTGCGGCCGAAGCGCGGCCGATGAAGCTGCCTGTCAACCGGCGCATCGACGAGAACCATCACGTCGTAACGGCGGACGGGCTTTCGATCTGGTACACGATCCAGGTCTCACCACACAGCCGGATCCAGGAGGCGATCTTCGAGCGCGCCGACCGCATGCCCTCCGACAAAGAAGTCCAGCGCTGGCTTCAACTCCTGATCGTCGGCGCAGACGCAATCGAAGCTCCCGGACTACCTGGGTCTTCGACCCGCCGCTTCGAAGCCTTCGAGCACAGCCCTGAGCACGAGGCCCCGCTGGCCTGATGGCAATGGAGCGAGCGGTGGTCGAAGAGCTCCGCCGAGCGGTCGGCCGCGAGTATGTGATCGACTCCAGCAACGACCTGCGCATCTTCGAGCGCGACGCGTCTATCGAGGGCGCCGTGCCCGACGCCGTCGTCCTTCCTGCGACGACAGCGGAGGTGTCCGCCATCGTCAAGGTCGCGGCCAAGCACCGAATCCCGGTGGTGCCACGTGGCGCGGGCACCGGGCTTTCCGGCGGCGCGGTCACCATCCGCGGCGGCATCGCGCTCCAGATGACGCGGATGAGAAAGATCCTCGAGATCGACCCCATCGCGCACACCGCGCTCGTCGAGCCCGGCGTCGTCAACCAGGAACTCTCGTTGGCCGCCGCGTCGCTGCGACTGTTCTACGCGCCTGATCCGTCAAGCCAGAAGGCGTGCACGATCGGCGGAAACGCGGCCGAGAACTCAGGTGGTCCTCACTGCCTCTACTACGGCGTCACCACGAACCATGTGCTTGGCATGGAGGTCGTGCTCGCGGATGGAAGCGTCCAGTGGGTCAGCGGTGATGCGCCGGACCGAGTCGGGCTCGACCTGTGCGGTGTGCTGGTCGGCTCGGAAGGAACGTTGTGCGCGATCACGAAGATAAAGGTGCGGCTGCTGCGCACGCCGCCGAGCGTCGCGACGCTGCTCGCGGCATTTCCAACCATCGAGGCTGCCAGCCAGGCGGTGTCGGCGGTCATCGCGGGCGGCATCGTCCCCGCAGCGATGGAGATGATGGATCGGGTCACCGTCGGCGCGGTCGAGGCCCACTATCAAGCAGGCTATCCAACCGATGCGGGTGCGGTGCTTCTCGTCGAGGTCGACGGCATTCCCGAATCGACGCGCGAGCTGATGGCAGCGATACGCAAGGTGCTGGGCGACAACCACGGCTACGCGATGCGCGAAGCGCAGACCCCAGCCGAGCGCGACCTACTGTGGGCCGGCCGCAAAGGCGCGATCGGCGCCCTCGGCCGCATCAAGCCCAACTATTACCTGCACGACGGCGTGGTGCCGCGCACGCGGCTGCCCCAGATCCTGTCGGCGGTCGGCGAGATCGGTGTGCACTACAAGCTTCCGGTCGCGAACGTCTTCCACGCGGGCGATGGCAACCTTCATCCGAACATCCTGTTCGACCTTCGCGACGCTGATGTCCTGCCCCAGGTCGAAAGCGCCGGCGAGGAGATGCTGCGCGCTGTGGTCGAGCTTGGCGGCGCTCTCTCCGGCGAGCATGGGATCGGCCTGGAGAAAAGCGCATTCATGCCCTGGGTCTTCAGCCCCGACGACCTCGACGCCATGAGGCGCGTGAAAGACGCGCTTGATGCGCACGGGATCATGAACCCGGGCAAGATCTTTCCCGACCCGGAGCGGAAGCGCCCGCACCTCGCCGGTCGGACCGGCCTCGCGATCGAGGCCAAATGGTGGTGAGCAGGACTACTGCCGAGAAACCGAAAACAGCGGAAGAGCTGGCGCGACGCCTCCACGACGCGGCCGAAGCCGGCCTTGCGGTTTTCCCAATGGGAGGCGGCAGAGCCATGGAGATGGGCGACCCGCCGGCCCGCGAGGGCATCGAGCTGCGCACATCCGCGCTCGACCGGGTGCTCGAGCATTCGCAAGCCGACATGGTCGTCAGCGTCGAGGCGGGGATCATGCTCGAGGCGCTGCAGTTGCAGCTTGGTAAGAGCGGCCAGTTCCTCCCGCTGGACCCGTTCAACTCGCCAGGACACACCGTCGGCGGCCTGCTCGCGACGGGATGGAGCGGCCCCCTGCGCCTTCGTTATGGCTCGGCACGCGACTTCCTGATCGGCATCCGAGTCGCGCTCCCCGACGGCCGCCTCGCGAGCGCCGGCGGGCGAGTCGTCAAGAACGTGAGCGGCTACGACCTGATGAAACTGCACTACGGGGCGCTCGGAACGCTAGGCGTGATCGTCGCGGCATCCTTCAAGGTTTTCCCCCGACCCCTCCACGACGTCACGATCGAGTCGAGGCCCGACTCGATGGACGAGGCCTGGAAGGCGGCCGAGCAAGCCCTCAGCACGGCGATGCCGCCTGCCGCCGTTGAGCTGTTCTCTAGCGGCCGCGTTCTCGCGCGATTTCTGGGTAGCCCCGACGCTACCAAGCGCATGGTCGCGGACCTCGGATGGACGGAGGTGGACGGATCGGCGTGGGAAGAGCACGCGAAATCCGCGCCCCTCAGCTGGGCCCGGATCGCCACGCCGCGCCATCAGCTCCGCTCCATCCTCGACAGGCTTGGGCCGGATGCGCAGTGGTGGGCGTCGCCGGGGACGGGGATCGCAAACTGGACAGTCGCCGGTGGCGCGGACGATATCCGCACCGTGCGCGCCGCGGCCAATGCGGTTGGAGGGTCGGTCGTGATCCTGGCCGGACCCAGCGAGTTTCGCCACCAAGCCGGCGCGTGGGGCACACCGCCTGCGACCCTTCACATGATGCGGCGCCTCCGCACGGCGTTCGATCCGAACCAGGTGATCAACCCGGGACGGTTCGTGGTTTGACTCACCCACTCCCCAGCCCTCTCCCCGCAGGGGAGAGGGTGCCTTTCGCCCGCCTCAGCGACGACGACCTCGCGACTTGTGTGCACTGCGGACTCTGCCTGGATGCGTGCCCGACTTTCAGGCAGACCGGCCTGGAGACCGAGTCGCCGCGGGGCCGCATCTACCTCATGACCCAATGGAAGCGCGGCGGCCTTCCCTTTACCGAGGCCCAGGCACGACACATCGACCTGTGCCTCGGCTGCCGGACCTGCGAGGCGGTGTGTCCGTCGGGCGTGCCTTACGGTCGGATCATCGAGGCCGGACGATCAGACGTAGAAGACATCCGACGGCCCGCACCCAAGCGCTGGCTCGCGCGCACGGCTCTGCGCCAGATCGTGGCCAAGCCGCGCCGCGTGCGGACCTTCGGCGCGCTCACGAAAGCAGCGCAATCCATCGGACTCACGTCGGTGGTGCGTTCCGGCCGGCAGCTGCCTAAATTGCGACCGCGGTTCCTACCACCCAAAGGCGGCATCGCTCCACCGATCGGACCCAGGAAGCATCGCGTGGCATTTCTCGTCGGGTGCGTGATGCCCATTCTTTATCCGCAATCGCACGACGCTGCGGTCAAGCTGCTGCAGCTCGCCGGTTGTGAGGTGTGGTTCCCGCGGGCGGAAAAATGCTGCGGCGCGCTGCTGGCGCACAACGGCGACCTGGAAGGCGCCGAGAAGCTGCGCGATGCGAACATGCTCGTGTATCGCGACTCGAACTTCGACGCCCTCATCGTCGACTCGGCCGGTTGCGGCGCCCACCTCAAAGACTTCTATCCAGAGCTGAAGGGTCGCGTGAAGGACCTGACCGAGTGGCTTGTCGAGGTGGGGCTGCCCGAGCCCCAACGCGAGATCAACATGCGCGTCACGTACCAGGATGCCTGCCACCTCGCACACGCTCAGCGCATCCGCAAGCAGCCGCGAGACCTCATCAAATCGTTGCCGGGCATCGAGCTGGTCGAGATGAGACACCCCGACATCTGCTGCGGTGCGGCCGGCCTGTACAGCACCCTCGAGCCGGAGATGTCGTCACGGATCCTCAACGAGAAGCTGGACGATGTCGCGACCACGAACGCGGATTTGATCGTGACCGCCAATCCCGGCTGTCAGATGCAGCTGGAGTCAGGGCTCAGGTCGCGAGGCTCGACGATGCGCGTCGAGCACGTCGCCGAGCTAGTGGCCCGCGCCTTTCTGCATTAGCCCGATCTTCTTCATCCGCGGCAAAGCCTGTGTCGCCGTCACGTCGACGTCCACGCGCGCCACAGCGATCGTGACGTTGTCCGGCGCACCGAGCTCGCGGCACCGTTCGATGACGCGCTTGGCGCCGCGATCGAGGTCACCGTCTTTGAGAAGGAGCTTGCCCATCTCCTCGACGCTGACGCCGGCGGTCTCCACACCATCGCTGCAGAGAACGACGGCGTCGCCCTCCTCGAGCTTCATCTTGTCGGTGAAGGACTGGATCGTCTCCCACACGCCGATCGCGCGGGTGAGCCGGTGCTTGAGCGGATGCGTGGCGGCCTCTTCTGGCTTTATGACTCCAAGGCGAACCTGTTCGGCCGGCCACGAGTGGTCCTGGGAGATGAGCCTCGCATCGCCGTTGCGGAAGAGATATGCGGGACTGTCGCCTACGTTGAGCAAGCCAAGCTCGCCGCCGCTGATCGCGGCCACGACCATCGTGCTGCCCATCCCCGCCCACTCCGGGTTGTCGCGGGCGGCTTCGAAGACGGCTGTGTTGGCTTGCTTGCATGCCCGCGTGAGGCGGTCCAGGTCCGGCCCGTCGTTGCCGTCCTCTGCGAGCACGCTCGTGAGCGTGGTCAGCGCGATGCTGCTGGCCATCTGCCCGGCCGCGTGACCGCCCATCCCATCGCAGACGACAAGGAGCGTGTCGAGACCGGCCTTGTTGCGCCACACGATTACCGAATCCTCGTTCTCCTCGCGTTCGAGGCCGGGGTCGGTCGCCGCGCCGACCTTAAGACGCATCGCGGACGAGGTTAGCCGCCGAGGACGGAGAAGTGAACCGCGTTCTGTCCGATGGTGATCCGGTCGCCGTGGTTTAGCTCCTTCTCCTGGATCGGCTCGCCGTTGACGAGCGTGCCGTTGGTGCTCCCGAGGTCGACGATCCAGAACTGCGTACCGCGACGCTCGACGCGAGCGTGGTGGCCGCTCGTGGCGGGATCACGAAGGATGAGGTCGTTGTCGGGCGAGCGCCCAAGACGGAGCGCAGTTTCGTTGGCGCGGTGCGTGTGACCGGCGTCCGGTCCTGACTCGATGGTGAGCTCGGCCTGCGGGCCGGCAGCGCCGGCGGCCCGCTGCGGCTGCGTCGGACCACCAATCACGGCCGTATCTGCCGGAGCGGGAGGAGCCGCTGCGGGGGGCTGCCACGCGGGCATCAGTGCGGTGGCGTCGTGGCCGGCGACCATGGTCTCGGCGACATCGGGAACCGGAGGAGCCGGCGCAGGTGGCGGTGGCTCGAATGGCGGTGGGGGCGGAGGCGCGTCGGCCGGAGGCGGAGCCACAACCGTCTCGATGACCGGCGCCACCACCGGCGGCTCAGGAAACTTCGGCAGCTGCGGTGACTCGGCGGGAGGCGACCACGAAGGAGCTGCAGGCGGAGCAGCCGCGGCGGGCGGCGACCAGGCGGGGACGGCCGGCGATGGCGCCGGAGCGGGAGGAGCAGGCGGCTCCGGTATCGAGGCGGGCGCCGACCATGCAGGCGCCGGCGGCGCTGCCGGCTCGGCGGATTTGGGCGCCTCCCAGGACGGCGCAGCAGGCTCTCCCCACGAGGGCGCGGCACTCGGCGCCGCACTCGGAGCCGATGACCCCGGAACGTCCCACGACGCGGGCGGCGGCCCGGCAGACGCGGTCCCGGCCGAATCCCACGACGGTGCGACCGCGGGTGCGGCCCCCTCAGGGCCCACGCTCCAGGATGGCGCCGGCGGCGGCGGTGCCGGCGACGCGGGCTTGGGCGCGTCCCATGAGGGAGGCGGAGGCGGCGCTGACTGCGAAGGCGCCGGCGCGGGCGAGCCCCAGGTAGGGGCGGGCGGACCTGACGTTGCCGGCGCGCCCCACGATGGCGCCGGTACTGCCGCGGGCGGAGCCGGCGGCGGCGCTGCGCCCCAGGTAGGGGCGGACGGAGCAGTGGGCGACGTCGGCGATGCGGGAGTGGCGCCCCATGTCGGCGCCGGCGGAGGGGGAGCAGCAGCAGCCGGCGGAGCCGGAGGCGGCGCCGCCGGTGCGCCTGGGTTCCCCGATCCGCTCCACGCGGGCGCCGGCGCCTGCGCCCCGCCGGACCATGCCGGCGCAGGAGCGTTTCCTCCGGGGCGGTCCCAGCTCGGCGACTGGGGCGGGGGCGCCACTATGGTCGGGGCGACCGGCGCGGCCGGAGTTGCGGCCGGCGGCGGGGCCCAGGTCGTCACACCTGGGGCGGATGGACCAGCCGCAGCCGGAGTCGGCGTGGCCGGACGAACCGGAGGGCCGGCCTTCTTTTTCTTGCCACGGCGGCGTCGCGTCCGGAGATACAGAGCACCCGCGATCAGGGCCGCCACCGCGAGGACGAGATCCGCGTAGACGGTTTCAACTGGCATCCGGTGGAAGGCCTCCCTTGTCTCGAGTCCGTCTAGAGATCATTTGCGAAAACATAAGCCTGCGGACCCGCGCTCTGCGAAGTATGCCATTCGTACTCGTAAGTCGCACCTACACCAGGCCATTTATGACCGCGCGACCCGACGCGACGCCGGGCACGGTGAAGTCGGCGTCGAGCGTGTGGCGCCCCGCACCCAATGGCTCACCGGTGACGACGTGGATCCGCTGGCGCCGGCCAACGGGCAGGTCCAGGTGGCGCGGAAACGGCGCGCGACCGGCGTGCGTCTCCACCTGTATGTCGTGGCGGGACAGCTGTATGCCGTCGAGGCGCAGACCGCTGACGCGGGCCAGCACTGCCGGCCGCGTCCGGTTTTCCATGACGAAGCTGAAGCCATCCTTCTCCGCGCGCAGGCTTTGGAGGTCGGCAAGCCGTTCCGCAAGGTAGCGCGGGAGCTCGGGTCGTGGCCGGGGCGAGGGCAGCGTTGACGTGACAGTGAACCGCAGCTCCGTCTCGTCGACCACGCGCCCCGCGATCGTAAGCGACGCATCGAGCCGGTAGTCGCCTTCGACCTCGAGGGGAACGCTCAGAGTGGTCGCGTTGACGGCGGGCTCAGTCGCGGTCGGCACCTCGACATTGGTCGCGCCCGAAAACTTTCGCTGCATCGCGTCCACGATCCGCCCGACGCCGCGCCGACCGGCGCGACGCTCGCGCAGGAGCGTCCACCGCACGACCCCCGCCCCGAAGACATCGAGATCGTCGTTGACCACGACAAGACGTGCACTGAACGGAACCTCGGGACGTTGGATGATGCCGAAGGGTCGGTTCGGGTCGAAGTCCAGAGGTTCGATGATCAACCGTGTCGGCCTGAATGCTCGCGCAAGCGCGTCCAGCGCAAGCCTTGGCCGGCGCGAACTGTCCATGAGGCCGAAACCGATCCCGGGAAACGGATCGACGAGGTGATACGCGAAGGCGCCCCAGCAAGGCTCGAATTTTCGCGTGCGTAAATGCTCTGCTCCTACTCGCACCACGAATGCCTGGAACTCTTGCGAAGACTCGACGTAAGACTCCAGGCTCGAGTGGGCCGAAGGCAGGCCGACTCCGCGCTCGGCCCAGTTGACAGGTTGAAAGCCCGCATACCGCCAGGCAGCGTCATCGTCCGCCACCGGCCAGCGGACGCGACGCGCTTCGCGGCCGTCGATGCTGTCCCAAACCGGCGAGTCCATCGAGGGAAGCGCTTGCGCGCCGAAGGCTGTGACCATCACAGGGTCTGCCTCCGTGATGCTGCGCCACGACCCGGACTCCCAGCCAAGCAGCACGTGCTGGTCGACATCGCCAGACGCTGTGAGCGCCGGGCGCGTCCTGTCGAGACGCTCGAACTCCATCTTGAGCTCGTGGTCGATGGAGTGGTTCTGGCGCACGGCGTTGACGTCGCCGAGGTCGGAGTTGCTCGCCAGCCAGGGCGGATCATCGTGCGCAACCCAGATCGCCACCGAAGGTCGGTTACGCAAGAGCTCGACCATCTCCGCTTGCTGCTCGCGCGCCGCGACGTCGAAAAAGCGGCCGTCATCGCCGCGCGCGTGATACGCATAGGCGCCCAGCAGGGGAAGTTCCTGCAGCAAAAGCATGCCCGCCGCATCCGCACGCGCATAGAACTCGACGGGCAGGACATTGGCAATGATGCGAAAGGCATCCAGGTTGGTTTCCTTCGCGATGCGGATGTCTTCGTCGAATCTCTCGGCCGTCAGCTCGTCAAACCGATATGAAGGCGCGTAGCAGGCGCCTCGCAAAAACATCGGCCGGCCGTTGACGGAGAAGCTCCAGTGGCGTGGCCCGATGTCTGACTTCAGTTCCCTGAACGCGAATGAGTCTTCGACGCGGGTCGACTCCGCACCTTCGTTCACACGCGCGACCATCTCGGCGCGGTACATGGGCTGCTCGCCGAAGCGCCAGGGCTCCCATCGCCTGGCGCCGGGAAGCGCGAGCTTCATGGAAACGGTCTGCTCTCCCCCGCCGCTGAGGTGCACATCGCGGTGAAGTCGCAGCGGGGCGACCGCCCGATCAGCCCCGGCTGAAGAAATCGTCAGCTCGATCTGGCCGTCCATCTGGCGGCCGTCGAGATTGCGCAGCCGCGCCTCGACGTCAAGGCGGCCGTCGCCCGCTTCGAAATGCGGGTTCATCCGCAGCCAATCGATGGCGATGGGACCCACGTACTCGAGCCCGACCGGGCGCCACAATCCGACCGGAACCTCCCAGCGATAGGGATCGGGAAGGCTCGAGTAGGCGGAGGCGGGATACGGTTTCAGCTCGCCGTCGTTGAAGGTGCCCATGATGTGCCGCTTCTTCTCGGGCTGCGCCTCGACCGGCGATTCGCAGCAGATGACAAGAAGGTTTTCGCCCTTGAGGTAGGGAGTCAGGTCGAATCCGAAAGGTGCGAAATAACCGTAGTGCGACCCAAGCAGCTTGCCGTTCAGCCACGCATGCGTGGCGAGAAAAGCCCCGCCGATGCGGAGCAGGACGCGTCCCGAATGGTCGGGACGCGGGAACTCCGTGCGGTACCAAACCGCCTGGTTGCCCTCGTGCGCGGCGAGCTGGCGCGGCACCTCGATCGGCTTCCAGCCATCACCCCGGCCGACGGTGAGGCGCTCTGCCTCGCCTTCTCCCAGCGGCATCCACACTGCTTCCCAGCCACCCAGCTCCCGTATGGCTCCCGGTCGTTGCGGGAGTGGGAGGAAAAGGCAATCGCTCAATGAACGGTCGACCCCGGGCTCGGCTTGAGGTGGTTGTGGACGAATGCGCCGTCGGCTGTGGCGCAGAAGATGACCTCGCGCTTCATCGCCTCGGCGAATCCCGTTTCGCGGCCACGCTCAACGAGGGCGACGATGCTGCCGCCGAAACCCGCGCCCATGATTCGCGCACCCAGGCAGCCTGGGGTCCCCCACGCCCTCTCGACCAGCGCGTCGACGTTTGGCGTCGAAACTTCGAAATCGTCACGAAGGCTCTGATGCGACTCCTTGAGAAGAACGCCGAGGCGTTCGAAACGCCGCTCTCGTAGTGCATCGACGAACGCGTGGACACGAGCGATCTCGGAATCGACATGGCGCCGCCGTTTCGGATGGCCCGCCTCCGCTTCGCGACGGCGTTCGTTGTAAGGCGTGTCAGCGAGCGAGCGATGCTCGCCAGAGTCGATGACTGCGATCACCAGCTCGTCAGGGAAGGGCACTGTTTGATATTCAAGCGTCGAGCAGTCCAGTAGCAAGGCATGCCCGCGCCTGCCTAGTGCCGATGCGAACTGATCCATCACCCCCACCTGAACACCTGTCGCCCTCTGCTCTGCACGCTGGCACGCAAGCGCCGCTTCGGCGCCGTCGAGCTCCGGTCGCAGCCCGACCGCAATCGCGACGAGCAGCGCGGCCGAAGAGCTGAGTCCGGATCCTGGTGGCACGTCGGACTCGACGGTCACAGCCTGGGGTGAGACGCCCAGCTCGGCACCGATCGCACGCAAATACTCGAGCCCGCCGTGCACATCGCTTTCGACCGACCAATCGCTGCTTTCGTGTCCGCTGACCCGCGTGTGACGGTCGACAGCGGCCGGCAGCACAACGCCGCCCAGATAGTCCACGTGCTCCCCGATGAGGTTCACGCGTCCGGGTGCGCGGCCGTGCCACGCCCGAGGATGGATGCGCCTAGGCTCCACGCAGCTCCGCGGCTTTGTCCTCGGCCCGCGCGTCGACGATGAAGGCGCCGGCGCCGAGCTCGGAGCCGGCCAGATACTTGAGCTTGTCGCGCGTGCGGTTCGGCGGATAGAACTCCACGTGGAAGTGGTGGTCGCTTCGAGCGCGACCGGTGGGCGCCTGGTGCATGGCCATCACATATGGGAGCGGACGCTTGAACAGGCGGTCGTACTTCTGAAGGACGCCTTTGAGAATTCGAGCGAACGATTCGTCGTCGTCGCCGTCGAGGTCGAGCAACCCCGAGCGATGACGAAGGGGCGCCAGATGAACCTCATAAGGCCAGCGTGCGAACGCCGGCACGAATGCAATCCAGTTTTCGTCGCGCAGTACCGTTCGCTCGCCCGGGAGCTCGCCTTGCAGGACGTCGCAATAGAGACACCTGCCCGTCGCGCGCATGTGCCGTGCCTCGGCGCGGAGCTCCCGCTGTACGACCGGCGGCACGAAAGGGTAGGCATAGATCTGGCCATGGGGGTGGCTCAGGGTCACCCCGATCTCCTCACCGCGGTTCTCGAAGATGTAGACGTAGCGAACGTTGCGGATACTCCGCAGCTCGCGCGTGCGATCGCGCCAGACCTCGATGAGGTCGCGAATGTGATCGACGCTCTGCTCGCCAAGCGATGAGTCGTGATCGGGGGTGTAGCAGACCACCTCACACCGTCCCTGCTCGCCGGTGAACGAAGGAAACCGGTTCTCGAAGACGGCGATGTAGTAGTCGGGCTCGGGGATCTCGGTTTCGGGGTGGCCCGGCCTGGTGGGACAGAGCGGACAGTGATCGGCCGTCGGGTGGTACGTCCGGTCCTGACGCCACGGAGCGACCGTGACCCATTCTTCCAGCAGCGGATGCCAGCGCAGCTCGCTCAAATCTTTTCGTAGTAGATGAGGTAGCGGCCATCGGCCTTGGGCACAGTTCGCTTGAGCAATCGAGGCGGTGATGAGGATGTCGCCCTGTTCGCCTTCCCCGCCCGCGAGGAAGGCAAGGGATGGGGAGCCCCAACCTTCCTGGGCCGGACCGCAGCATTGCTACTCAAGCGCGCGCCTCACCGCATCCGCCGCGCTGTCCACCGACTCGAGACCTTCAACCGACCAGCTGTCGAGCGCCACCACGCGCCGGCCGAGACGTCGCGCGATCGCTATCTCGCTCAGCGTGCCCCAGCCCTCTCC
>DASVEP010000127.1:0-2105 GCA_036380475.1 Candidatus Dormiibacterota bacterium | reverse complement strand
AGCTCGGGCAGGAGTGATCAAAGCCGGAGCCTCGTACCAGCACATCAGCCGCCTCGAGGAACGCCGGTTGGTCGCGGCGGCGGTCGGCCATCGTCAAACCGGAGCCCCCATCCTCGTGCACACGGAGATAGGCACATGCGCCCACGCGATCATCGACCTGCTGACGCACGAGGGAGTGAAACCGGAGAGCATCATCCTGGCCCACCTCGACCGAAACCCGGACTTCGAGCTTCACTCAGAGGTCGCCGCGCGCGGAGTCATGCTGGAGTACGACACGCCGGGAAGGATCAAGTACAGGCCCGACAGCGAGCTCATCGACCTCATAGAAGCGATGGCAAGCGCGGGTCAGATCGATCATCTGTTGCTGGGCCTCGATCTCGGTATGCGCGATTACTTCCGTGCTTATGGCGGAGGTCCTGGACTCGGCTACCTGATGGATGTGTTCGTGCCTCGCCTGCGCAAGCGGATCGGGGCGGCCGGTGTCGACGCGATCCTGGTCGCCAACCCAGCGCGGGCATTCGCATTCGTGCGCGCGAGTGGATCTTCGTGATGACTGGGCGGTTTGACGTCGTAGTCGTGGGCGCCGGCTCGGCCGGCAGCTCCGCGGCCATCAGCGCGGCCCGCCGAGGCGCGCGCACGCTGCTGGTGGATCGCCTGGCATTCCTTGGCGGCACGTCGACTGCGGTTCTCGACACCTTCTATGCGTTCTACACGCCGGGCGAAACGGCCACTCGTGTAGTCGGCGGGATCGGTTGGGAGGTCGTCGAGGCGCTGAAGTCCGTCGGCCTCGCATTCGAACGCCCGAACACGTACGGCGCGGGCACCGGCGTCACGTACGACCCCGAAGCGCTGAAGGTGGTCTGGGAACGGCTGGCCGAGGAAGCAGGAGTCGAGATTCTCCTCCACACCTGGGCCACCGACGTCAAGGTCCGCGACGGCCGCATCGAGGCGGTGCGGCTCTGGAACAAGGGCGGCGAGTCGGTCGTGGAAGCCGGCGTCGTGGTCGACGCATCCGGTGATGCAGACCTGTGCGCGATGGCCGGCGTGCCTTACGACGATGCCCGCTCCACGCCCAACCTCCAGTCGATGTCGACGATCTTTCGAGTCGCCAACGTCGACGTCGATCGGGCTGCAAGCCTGCCGAAGACAGAGCTATGGGCGCTGATGACCAAAGCCGCCGAGGGCGGCGGCTATCTACTCCCAAGGCTCGAGGGATCGTGGCATCGGACCCCTTATGCCGGGGTCGTGACGGTGCACATGACACGAATCCCGAATGTCGATGCGACCGACCCCCACCAATTGACGCGCGCTGAGCTGGAAGGCCGCCGCCAGGTCCAGGAGTACCACCGGTTTCTTCGCAACCTGGTGCCGGGGTTCGAGCATTCGGTTCTCGTCGCCACCAGCTCCGCGATCGGCGTGCGAGAGAGCCGCCGGGTCATGGGCGACTACCGCCTCACCCGTGACGATGTTCTGGGTGCTCATCGCTTCGCCGACGAGATAGCGTTGTGTGGAGCCCCGATCGAAGACCACGTGCCTGGTACGGACACGCGATGGACGTACGTGCCGCAAAGCGGCGTGTACGGCATCCCCTATCGGTGCCTGCTGCCGGTTGGAATCGAGGCGATGCTCGTGGCCGGGCGCTGCTTCTCCGCCACCCACGAGGCGCACGCATCGGCCCGGTCGATGGCGACCTGCATGGCCATGGGCCAGGCAGCCGGCACCGCTGCGGCGCTGGCGGTTGCGTCGGGAACGACACCGCGGGCCATAGACGCGGGCATCCTGCGTGAGGGCCTGGCCCGCGATGGCGCGCTCCTCGACCCAATTGCGCCTGCCGTCACCCAAACATGAGCCCGACCACCAGGGATACGCACGATCCAGGGGTGGAGGCCGCGCGGCAAAGGGCCGAAGAAGCCGGCGAAGCGGCGCGACGGCCGTTTCGCATCGGGGATGGACTCGTTCGATCCGGCATCGCCAGCTGGACCGATCCCACGATGACGGCTCCCGGCGTCTTCTACCCGAAAGGGGCGAACACGGCCGAAGAGCGCCTTCGCTTCTACGCCGACCAGTTTCCGGTCGTCGAGGTGGACGCCACCTACTACGTCCTG
>DASVEP010000126.1:0-19183 GCA_036380475.1 Candidatus Dormiibacterota bacterium | reverse complement strand
ATCTCCTGGATCAAGGCCAACTGCCACATGGGCGGTGGCGCCGCCGGCGATCGGGTCTGTGTCGGTGAGCAACTCGAGCGCCTGGGCCACAGTCAGGTGGCTGTAGGCATAGGCGAGATTGGCTTCGCCCACCTCGCGCTCATAGCGAGGACGTCAGCTGCAGTCGGCGAGCGCCTGAATGAGCAAAGGCTGCTGAAGAAGGCGAGAGAGCTCAGCGTCAAACGCTTCCGCAATGCCTGCACGCACGCTCGCCATGCTGCCGACCCCGATGGCGTCGTCAGTGAAGAGAAGGAGGGCGTCGAGGCGAGAAGCCTGACCGTGTCCACCGCCGACGACGGTGTCGTCCTCATCAACTGCATCCTCGACAAGGTCGGCGGCGCCGCCGTTCAGACGGCGCTGGAGCCGCTGGCCAGGCGCGCGGGCAAGGGCGACGACCGGCTTCGCGATCGCCGGCTCGCCGATGCGCTGGTCGACCTGGCCATGCACGCGCTCGACAACGGCTTGCCGAGCCAGCGCACGCACATGCAGGTCACGACCTCACTCGAAACCCTGCTCGGACTCTCAGGCGCACCGGCGGCGGAGATGGAGTTCTCGCTGCCGATCTCGGCCAGGGCGGTTGAGAGGCTGGCCTGCGACTGCAGCGTCACCCGCATCCTGCTCGACGCCGACTCCATGGTCATCGACGTCGGCCGCGCCAAGCGGGCCATCTCGGGTCCGCAGCGCAAGGCGCTCGCGGTTCGCGATCGCGGCTGCGTCTGGCCTGGTTGCGACCGGCCGGCGACCTGGACCTCGGGCCACCACCTCGTCCACTGGATTCACAACGGACCGACCGACCTTCCCAACCTCGTCCTGCTTTGTTACCGCCACCACTGGATGGCGCATGAGGGCGAATGGCAGGTCATCCGCAGCGACGAGGGTGAGATTCTGACTATTCCGCCGACGAACTTCGGGTGGCGGCCGCGCGGGCCGGATTAATCACTCGCGCGTAGTTCTTCTTAGAGAGCCACTCCACCCCAAGAACTCATTGCTGCGTACGCACCCGCGGCCACGTAAGCCGCGAGCAGGCAACACGAGACGGCCACCATGACGGCCGACATGTCGTCGGTGCCTACTGCCTGACGATAGCGGCCGCGCCCTTCCTCAGGACGTACTTCTGGATCTTGCCGGTCGCGGTCTTCGGCAGCTCCTGGACAAACGTCACACTGTGCGGCGCCTTGAAATGTGCGAGGCGCTCCCGGCAAAGCTGGATCAACTCTTCTTCAGTCGCCGTCGCGCCTGCCTTCAGCACCACGTACGCATGCGGCGCCTCCCCCCACTTCTCGTGCGGCATGCCGACGATCGCCGCCTCCTGGACCGACGGGTGGCGGAGCAGCACTCCCTCCACCTCCACCGATGAGATGTTTTCGCCGCCGCTGATGATCACGTCCTTGATCCGGTCGCGGATCTCCACATACGCATCGGGGTGCATGACGGCGGCATCCCCGGTATGGAACCAACCATCGCCCATCACCTTCTTGGTCGCTTCGGGATCGTTGTAGTACCCCTGCATCACCACGTTGCCGCGAACCACGATCTCGCCGAGGTCCTGCCCGTTCATGGCCACATCTTTGCCCTTGCTGTCGACGACCCGTAGCTCACCCGATGTGATCAGCTCCACACCGGTCCGTGCCTTGATCACAGCTCGGTCGACAGGCGCGAGGCGTCGATGCTCCGGGCGCGGCTCGCAGATAGTGATAAATGGCGACGTCTCAGTCAGGCCATAGACCTGCGTCACCTCCCAGCCGAACTCGCCCTCCATGCGTTCTATGGTCGCAGCCGCCGGCGGGGCGCCGGCGGTCACGACGTTGACCCCGCGCGGAACATCGCCACGAACCGCCACCGGCGCATTCGCGAGAGCGATCAGCACGGTTGGCGCCGCGCACAACCAGCGCACGTTCTCTTTGCGTATCAGCTCGAACACCCGCGCCGGCTCGACCTTCGGCAAGCACACATGCGTCCCGCCCACGGCCGTGACGACCCACACGAAAGTCCACCCGTTGGCGTGGAACATCGGAAGCGTCCACAGGTACCGATCGTCCACGCCCAGATGCAGATGGACGAGCGTGCCAACAACATTCGCCCAGGCGTTGCGATGCGTGATCATCACGCCCTTCGGCTTCGCCGTGGTGCCACTCGTGTAGTTCAACGAAAGAAGGTCGCTCTCCGGGATCGCAGGGCGCTTGAACTTGGGGCTGCCCGTGGCGATCGCCGCTTCGTACTCGATCCATCCCTTCCGGCCGCCCGCGCTTCCGAGCGCAACGAAGTGCTCGACTCCTTCGAGCTTGCCCCGAATGCTGTCCACCGCCTCCATGTGGTCCGGGTGGACGCAGAGCACCTTGGCCCCGGAGTGCGCGGTTATGTAGACGAAATCGTCCGGCGTCAGCCGGTAGTTGATCGGCACGAGCACCGCGCCTATCTGCGGCACCGCATAGAAGGACTCCAGCTGCTCGTGCGTGTTGGGCGAGATGTACGCGACCCGGTCGCCCTTTTTCACACCCAATCCCTGCAGCGCCGACGACCAGCGGTCGCACCGGTCGAAGAACTGCTCGTACGTCAGCCGAAGATCGCCATCAACAACCCCTTCGCGATCGCCGTAGAGCTTTCTCGCCCGGCGCGCAAACTCCAGGGGCGTGAGCGGGGTTTCCATGGACCTAGCGAATTATGAGTTCAGCATCAGCGCGAAATCCGTCTCTCTGATGCCGCCCACGAAGGCACGGTGGGCCTGCGGCTCGAGCTCGACTGCACGCTCGTACACGAAGGCATAGACATTGTCGAGCGTCCAGTCGCCGTAACCCTGGATCCGAAGTCCGAACCGGAGCGCCTGGTCCTTCTTGCCTCGTTCGAGCAGGTCGGCCGCACGGGCGTAGATCGCCTTCAGGATCTCGGCCTGCATCGAGAGCTCGGCGATCGTCTTCGGGTCGCCTTCCGCTTCGACCAGGCTGTCGATCTGGGCCTCGAGGTCCGCGATCTCCTTCTGATAGTCGTTCACGTCACGACCCCCCTGACCAGTCTAGTGCGGCGCCGAGTGCTAGTGGATCAGGTAGTTCCCAGCAACCGCCGCCGCGATCAGGATTGCAATGATGTTGACGACCTTGATCATCGGGTTGATGGCCGGGCCGGCGGTGTCCTTGTTGGGGTCGCCGACCGTGTCGCCGGTGACCGCGGCCTTGTGTGCCTCTGAGCCTTTCCCGCCGAGGTGGCCCTCTTCGATGTACTTCTTCGCGTTGTCCCACGCCGCTCCGCCGCTCGTCATCTGGATGGCCAGGAACAAGCCCGTGACTATCGCCCCGAGGAGCATGCCGCCGAGGGCCTTCGGGCCGAGGATGAAGCCGATCGCCAGCGGCGCGACCACGGGGATGATCCCCGGCAGCACCATCTCGCGCTGGGCGGCAGCGGTGACGATTCGCACCGCGGTTCCGTAGTCGGGCTTGGCCGTGCCCTCCATGATCCCCGGGATCTCGCGGAACTGGCGCCGGACCTCCTCCACCACCAGGCCGCCTGCTCTTCCGACGGCCAGCATCGCCAGCGAGCCGAACAGGAACGGGAGGATGCCGCCCAGGAAAAGGCCGACGATGACGAGCGGGTCCGAAAGCTCGAACGTGGTCGAGTGACCAGCTCGCGCCAGCTCCTGCGTGTACGAGGAGAAAAGAACCAGGGCCGCGAGGCCGGCTGATCCGATGGCGTAGCCCTTGGTGACGGCTTTGGTGGTGTTGCCCACCGCGTCCAGCGGGTCCGTCACACCTCTGACCTCGTCCGGCAGGTGCGCCATCTCGGCGATGCCGCCGGCGTTGTCGGTGATCGGCCCGTATGAGTCGATGGCGACGATGATCCCGGTCATCGACAGCATCGCCGTCGCTGCTATGGCGATTCCATAGAGGCCGCCGAGGCTGTAGCTGATCAGGATGCCGATTCCGATCACGGTCACGGGCAGCGCGGTCGCCATCATCCCGATCGCCTGCCCGGCGATGATGTTGGTCGCGTGCCCGGTGACGGATGCCTTCGCGATCAGGTGCACGGGCCAGTAGGCGGTTTCGGTGAAGAACTCCGTGATGGCGACGATGAGAACTGTGATCACTACGCCGACCAGGCCCGCGTAGAACAGGTTGCTCGGGTTGTTGACTCCCCCGCCCGCCTTCAGGTACCCGTTGCCGGTCATGTACTGGGTGATGAACCAGAAGCCGATGACCGCGACCACTACCGCCACCAACAGCCCCGCGTAAAGGGCGCCCATGATCCAGCGCGGATTGAAGACGCGAACGAAGAAGGTGCCCACGATCGAGCCCACAACGCTCACCGCTCCCAGCAGCAGCGGGTAGATGACCCACGCGATCTGGTTCTTGAAGAGCAGCGAGCCCAGCAGCATCGCGGCGATCATCGTCACCGCGTAAGTCTCGAAAAGGTCGGCGGCCATTCCGGCGCAGTCGCCGACGTTGTCACCGACGTTGTCGGCGATCACCGCCGGGTTGCGCGGATCGTCCTCGGGTATCCCGGCCTCCACCTTGCCGACCAGGTCGGCTCCCACATCGGCCGCTTTTGTGTAGATGCCACCGCCAAGCCTCGCGAACACCGACACGAGGCTCGCGCCGAATGCAAGTCCGACCAGGGCGTCAGGGTTCTTGAACACGTAGTAGGCGGCGGAGACGCCAAGCAAACCAAGGCCCACCACCATGAAGCCGGTCACAGCGCCACCGCGGAAAGCCACCTGAAGCGCCTTGTTCAGACCCCCGCGCGCAGCCTCGGCTGTGCGCACGTTTGCGCGCACGGCGATGTTCATGCCGACATATCCCGCCGAAGCCGACAGCACTGCGCCGACCACATAAAGGGCGGCGGTCGTCCAGTTGATCGCCAGGCCGATGACGATCGCGATGATCACGCCGATGACCGCGATCACCGTGTACTGGCGGTTCAGGTAGGCGGACGCGCCTTCCTGGATGGCGGCGGCGATCTCCTGCATGCGCGCGTTGCCGGCTGGCGCTCGAAGGACGACCAGGATCAGGACCACGGCAAAGGCGACTGCAGCCAAGCCGCCGGCCACCCCGAACAGCACTAAGTTTGGATCCACCATCCCTCCAGAACCCGTCCACAAACCCTTCGACTACATAGACAGCGCGGAGCGAAAGGGTATACGAACCATCAACTGAACACGCGGCGGCGCCACCAAACCAACACCCCGCCGAACACGATCAGCCCTGGCATCACGACGCCGGTGACGAAAATGACTGTGCTCTGGTCCTGCTGCGAAAGCGAGAGCGGAAGCGCCCGGGCACCTTTGGGGGGTATCGACGTCAGCGAGTCCTGCTCGGCCAGCCACTGGAACGCGGCCAGGGCGAGCTCGATGTTGGCGTCACTGTTCACTGGCGGCAGGGTCCGGTTCTCGGCGAACCCCGCGGTGCCGACGACGACGATCCGGGTCCGCTTGTCGCCCGCCGGGCTCTCGAGCGTCGCCATGACGTTGAAAGGACCCGCGGCGTCGCCCGCCTTTCGGCCGAGGTCCTGGACCGACCGCGGCTGGGCGATGGCGTAAGAGGAGCCGGTGGTGGTGGCGAGGGCCGTCGCGGTGGTTCCGGGCGCGGCCGTGCCCGTGATCGCCGTGGCGAGCGGGAAGAACGACACCCGATTCTGGATGTCGGTTGTCGCCGGCGACCTCCCATATCCGCTCACGGCGAGGATCGTCGGGTCGGAGCTTGACCGCCTTGAAGGGTCGGTCTCGATAACGAGCGCCCCTGAGAAGCCCAATCCGTAGGGCTTGAGGATCGCGTTCAGCGAGCCGGTGCTGTCTGCGTTCTTTGCCCAGGGCTCGGCCGCAATGAGAAGCTTGCCGCCGGCCGCCAGGTAATCAGTCACTGCCTTGACGCTTGGCGCGGGCAGCGCCGAGGTCGGATCGACGATGGCGAGCTCGTCACAATCGGCGGGGATCGAGGTCACCTGCGAGAGGATCATGTCGCGCGTCGCAAACGTGTTCCTGGCGAGGATGTCACCGACGCTCGAGTAGCCCGTGCTCTGATTGCTGTCCTTGAGGCCGCGTTCGCCATCGCCAACACCCCAGCACACCAGTGGAACCCGACCTGATTCCAGCTTCAGCACCGCCGCTGTGAAATCGGCCTCGCCTTGCGCACCCTGCGCAAGCAGCTCGCTGTGGCCCTTGTAGTCGAGGACCAAGATGTTCGGTTCCTTGATCGCATAGCGCTTGACGTCGGCGCTGTCGGCATCGACGTTCTCGCGGCGGTATTTCACGCGGGAGCTCTGGGCCGCATACAAGCTGACGAGCGCCGCGGCATCGGTCGCGCCGTTGCCGGCCCCGGTGCGGAACAGGCCGATCACCTGAAGGTCGGATGTCAGTTTCTTGGCCGCTTGAACGGACTCCGGCGACAGCGTGTTCAACCCTGCCCGCGTGAGGTCAACCGAAACCGTGGAATTCGAAGCCCACACGTTCGCGCCGACCAAAAGCGCAAGCACGACACCTGTCAGAGCCAGGCTCAACCAAGCAGCCCGCGGCCACCGGGTCATCGCCATCGCCTGGCGCCGAGCACCCGCGTGGTTATGAAAAGCGACGCGACGGCGATGCTCGCGAAGTACACCGCGTCCCGGAGCGACAGCAGGCCGAGGCTGAACGACTGGTAGCGGTTGTATGCGGCGATGTAGTCAAAGAACGGCAGCAGCGAAGGCGCTGCCACGAGACCAACCCCGAACGTCGCATACCAGATCACGACCAGCCCGAGAACCGACACCAAATACGCCACGACCCGACTCGCGGTCACGGTCGACGCCAGGACTCCGATCGCAATGGCGGTCGCACCGACGAGTAGAAGACCGATGTACGTCGACGCAAGGAGCCCCAGATCGAGAGCGCCGCGGTCGGGTACGTAGATGGCGAACAGCACGACGTAGACGGAGGTTGCCGCGACGAGCAGAACGTAGACTGCGAACACGCCGAGCCACTTCCCCACCACGAGCTCCCAGTCGCGGGCGCGGCTTCGCTCCGCGGCGATCGGTCGCATCGTCAGCACCGGGATGAGGAGCACAACGAGGAAGCCGGTGATGACGTCGAAGGCACCCACCATCGTCGCCTGCTGGCCCGCGAGGACGGTTCCGATGAAGCCGAAGCCCGACACCAGGAAAACGAACAGACCGGCGACGACCCAGCCGATGGGCGACACGAAAAGCGCCGACATCTCCCCGCGGGCGATCCCCGCCACGGACGTCGGCTCGCGCGCCGGTGGCGCTTGCACGACTGCGGCTGTCGCCGGCGGGCGGGTGGGGCGAGGTACAGGCAGTTTCGCTGTCGCCACCCTGACGCTCTGGGGCTGCGCGATACGCTTGCGGACTTTTGCGCGCGCGCGCCGCCGCGAAGACTTGCTCAAAGCCTGAGAAGTGTTACAGACGCAGTTGCGGGGTCGGTTTCGCCCGTCAGTACTTCAAATCGAATGTTTGGAGGCCCCCGCCGGCGGCCGACCAGTCGACTCGCACGTCGGAGACCCGTGCATGGCTTGGTCCGCGCCGAGCCGCCTCCAACAATCGATCGAGGTCCGGGCGCGGGCCTTCGGCCACGAGCTCGACCGAGCCGTCATCGCTGTTGCGGACCCAGCCTCGTAGCCCAAGCGAGTGCGCCTCGCGCATCAGGAAGTATCGAAAACCGACGCCCTGAACATCGCCGCGGACGACAGCATGGAGACGCTCTGAATCCACGACTGGTATATCGTCCCTCGAATGCCCATATCGACGATTAGTGCGATCGGAGACGAGCTGGTCGGCGGCTTCACGCTTGATTCCAACTCGCACTGGCTGGCCGGGCGGCTGCGACTCCTTGGTTACCCGGTCAAGCGAATGACCGCGGTCCGCGACCGCCCTCACGAGATCGTCGATCAGCTCAGGCGCGAGATCGCGGACCCAGAGGTCACGCACATATTCGTCAGCGGCGGCCTGGGACCAACCCCAGACGACCGCACGTTCGCGTCGGTGGCCGAGGCGCTCGGCCGCGAGCTCGTCGTGTGGGAGGAGACACGCGCCCGAATCGAACGCCGAGTCCAGCGAATGCACGAGGCAGGGCTGCTCGACTCTCCCGACCTCACCGAAGGCAACCTGCGCATGGCGCGCATCCCCGCGAACCCACTGCATGTGTTCCGAAACAAAAGAGGTATGGCGCCCGGCGTGGTCTACGATGCCGACGGCAAGCGCATCTTCGTCCTGCCCGGAGTGCCGCTCGAGCTGAAGGGCATTTTCACCGAAGAGCTCGAACCGCAGTTCCTATCCGAGGGCTCAGCTGCCATAGTCCGCGAGCTGCATTTCATGTTTGCGGTGGAGGCCCGCCTGTATCCACTGATGAGAGAGCTCGAAGAAAAATTTCCAGAGGTCTCGGTCGGCTCATATCCCAACTTCGAAACGAAGGAGCTGGTGATGCGATGCCTGGGCGCCGACCCCAAACGCGTCGATGAGGTGATCGAGATCATCCGCCGCCGCACCGCAGAGATGGGAATGAACGCCGAGGTCGGTTAGGTTGGGCAGCCCGGTCATCTTCCTGCCCGGGATCATCATGCCCGCCGCCGACCGCTACGCGGCCCTCATCGACGAGCTCGGCGGCCACCTCAAGACGATCACCAAAGATCTCGAGGTCTACCGGCTCTCAAGGCCGCCGGCCGGGTATTCGATCGAGACCGAGATCGCCGGAATCTCATCGACCGCGGACGTCCGGCGCCTCGACCGGTTCCACCTGTATGGACATTCCGCAGGGGGCGCCATCGCCATCGCGTTTGCAGTGGCAAATCCTGACCGGGTGCTCAGCCTCGCCATCGACGAGCCTGCGATGGACTTCACGCCCGAAGACCATGCGGACCCACTATGGACAGAGCTGGATCGGATCGCTGAATTGCCGGCGCCGGGACGCATGGCGGCTTTTCAACGCCATCAGTTGTCGCCCGGTATTGAGCCGCCACCGCCGCCACCGGGTCCCCCGCCCGAGTGGATGGCCAAGCGTCCCGCTGGAATAGTCGCTTTCCTGGAAGCGGGCAAGCAGCACGTGATACCGGAGCAGCGTCTTCGGGAATTCGACCGCCCCGTCTATTACTCGCGCGGAACCCTCAGCGACCCCTACTGGGAACGGTCCGCTCGTCGCCTGGAGCGGTTGTTTCCAGACGTCACCAGCGAAATTTACGCCGGGCTCCACCACCTGCACACGTCGCACATCGCTGAGCCCGCACGCGTCGCAGCTGCTTTGCAATCGCTGTGGTCGCGTGCAGAATCGATGTCCCCGTCTTAGGTCCGCAGTTTGCGTTCAAGCAGCGAGCGCTCGGCCGGGTTCTGACAGAGGTCCAGCGCGCGGCGGCGCGCCTCGCGCGCCAGCACCCGCTCACCGAGCTGCTCGAGAAGTTCCGCCCGTGTGGAGTGGAACAGGTGGTAGCCGCTCAACACGATGGCCAGGTCGTTGACCTCACCCAGCGCCATTTCCGGGCCGGCAATCTGGCTCAGAGCGACGGCCCGGTTAAGCCGGACCACCGGGCTGTCCGCCATCCGCAGCAGCGCGTCGTACAGGACGACGATCTGCCGCCAATCCGTCTCCTCCCAGGACTCGGCCTCCGAATGCAGCGCTGCGATCGCCGCCTGGATCTGGTAAGGGCCAGTCTTTTTCATCGCGCCCGCCCGATCGAGCTCCGCGATCCCTTCGGCGATCGACGACCGATCCCATAGGCTGCGGTCCTGATCCGGCAGCAGCACGATCTCCCCCGCCTCGTCAAACCGCGCCGCGGAACGAGCGAGATTGAGCCTCATGAGCACGAGGAGCCCCAGCACCTCCGGCTCATCGGGCATCAGAGCGGCCACCAGGCCGGCGAGCCAGAGGGCATCGTCGGCGAGGTCGCGGCGCATCGCCACCTGCCCACCACGACTCAGGTAGCCCTCGTTGAACATGAGGTACAGGACCGAGAGCACTCCGTCTAGACGATCCGCGAGCTCGCTGCCTTCTGGCACGCGATAGGGGATGTTGGCGCCGACGATCTTTTTCTTGGCACGGACGATTCGCTGCGCGACCGTTGCCTCGGCGACGAGGAACGCGCTCGCGATCTCGGCGGTGGTGAAGCCGACGACCGCACGCAGCGTCAAGGCCACCTGCGCCTCTTGCGACAGCGCGGGGTGGCAGCAGGTGAAGATCAGGCGCAAACGGTCATCGGCCTCGCCCGGCTCAGGTACCAAAGGAGAGCGCTCCAGCAATTCGAGCTTCTCGCGATACCTCTTGTCCCGACGCAGGATGTCGATGGCGCGCCGGCGCGCGGTTGTCATCAACCACGCGCCAGGTTTGGCGGGGATGCCCTGCTCCGGCCATTTCTCGAGCGCCGCCACCAGGCTGTCCTGGACGACTTCCTCGGCAAGGTCGAAGTCGCCCAGGGCGCGCACCAACGCCGCCGTCAGACGACCGGCTTCTTCCCGAAAGACAGCGACGACAGCAGCGTCGGCGGCGGTTGGCGTTTTCGTCAGTCGTGCGAGTGGTCGACCACCGGGCGCACCTCGACGATGCCTCCACCGGGCCATGTCTTCGCCATCCCGAGTGCTTCGTCGAGATCCTTGACCTCGACGATCGCAAAGCCGCCGATGACCTCCTTGGCCTCGATGAAGGGGCCGTCTGTCACGACTGCCTTGCCGTTGTTGATCCGAACCGTCGTCGAGCTGGATGGACCCTGCAGCTCAGCGCCGCCTGTGATACGCCCCGCCTTGCTGTGCTCCTCGAACCACTGGTTCACGCGCTCGTAAGCGGCCGCAAGCTGCTCTTTCGGCATCTTTTCCCAATCTTCCTGGGCCTCGACGCTACCGGCGAACATGAGGACGTACTTCATTCCCTATCTCCATTCAGAGCGGTCCATGGCGCCGCCTCATTCATACGACGAACGGGACGCGGCGCAATCGACAAACTAGCCGCCGGTGAACTCCGGCTCCTGCTTCGACAGGAAGCTCAAGATCCCGATCGCGGCGTCGTCGCTTAGCGCCGCGCGCGCGAAGTTGGCCGCCTCGATCTCCAACGCCTGGTCCACAGGCAGGTCATAGCCCCGGCGAACAGCATCTTTGATCATCGCGATGGCCAAGGTGGCCGACCGGGCAAGCCTGGCCGCCCTCTCAGAGACGGCAGCGGCGAATTCCTCGGGAGCGACCGCCTCGTCGACCCAGCCCACGGACTCGGCTTCCTTCGCGGACAGCCGCGTCGACTCGATCATGTACCGGAGCGCGCGCGCCTTGCCGATCAGCCGCGGCAGCCGCTGCGTCCCGCCAGCGCCCGGGATGATCCCCAGCGCCGACTCGGTCTGGCCGATCTTCGAGCGTCCGTCCTCGACCATGATCCTGAAGTCGCAGCACAGCGTGAGCTCGCTTCCGCCTCCCAGGGCATGGCCGTTGATGGCTGCGATCACCGGCTTGGGGCATCGCTCGATCGCAGCGAAGTGGCCGTTCATCCGCTTCATGAACGCGCCGATCTGGTCGGCGGCGTCGGATGCATTGCGGTCGATGCCCGCCAACGAAGTCAGGTCGGCGCCGACGCTGAAGTACTTTTCGTATTCGGAGGCGAGCACGACCACTCGAACCGAAGGGTCGTGGCCGAGCTCCTCGAACGCGGCTGCTAGCTCTGACATGAGGTCCTCCGCGATCGAGTTGTTGCCTTTGCGATGCATGACGACGCGCGCGACCGCGCCATCCCGAATCACATGGACCAGCTCAGACATCAGGCCGTGAAGAGAGGGATGCCGCCGGCCACCTCGATCACCGCGCCGGTGATGTAGCCCGCCTCGTTCGAACAGAGGAACGCGATCGTGTTCGCAATGTCCTCCGGCTGCCCGAATCGCTTGAAGACGGTGCGAGCCTTAAAGCGCTCGTACATCGGGTTGGTGTCGGCCGCGGCCTTGCCGGCCTCGGATTCGATGATGCCCGGCGCGATCGCATTTGCTGTGATGTTGTGGCGCCCGCCTTCGAGAGCCGCCGTCCTCGCAAGGCCGATCAAGCCTGCCTTGGTCGCTGAGTAGCTCGCCTGGCCGAAGCCACCAAGCGTGCCGGCAACCGAGGACATGAAGATGATGCGGCCCCATTTGTTCTCGACGAGGTACGGCCAGGCCTCCCTGGTGCAGTTGAATGCGCCGGTCAGGTTGACCCGAACGTCACGATCCCAAAGCTCGTACGACTGGTTCGGGATCTGCGCCGCGTGGTCGAGTGTCGCCGCGTTGTTGATCAGGATGTCGATCTTGCCGAACTCCTCCCTCACCTTCTTGAATACTTCACGGATCTGCTCGCGGTTGGTCACATCCATCTTTATCGCGAGTGACCTGCGACCCATCTTCCGGATCTCCTCCGCGGTCGAGTTCGAGTGCACCCAGCCCTGCGACACCGCCACCTGCGCCAGCATGCTGCCCTGCGCGTCTGCGGTCTTCTGCAGCTCGGGATCGTCTTCGACCAGCACGTCGGTGATGACCACATCGGCGCCCTGACGCGCGAGCGTGAGCGCGTCCTGCCGGCCCAGGCCGCGCGAAGCCCCGGTGACGACTGCGACCCTGCCTGAGAGATCGAACATCTCCTACCCCCTGATGTTGATGGTGGCGCGCTGGCCGGCCAGCGCGCGCGATATGACAAGTCTCTGGATTTCCGCGGTCCCTTCCCAGATCTGATAGATCTTCGCGTCGCGAAACCATTTCTCCACCGGGTATTCCTTGATATAGCCGTAGCCGCCCAGCACCTGAATCGCGTCGGTCGTGACCTCCATCGCGACGTCGCCCGCGAAACACTTCGCCATCGACCCCTCCGCACGTTCGAAAGCGCGACCCTGGGTCGCCATCCAACCCGCGCGCCAGATCAGCAGTCGGGCGGCATCGATCTTCATGGCCATGTCCGCGAGCTTGAATCCGATCGCCTCGTGCTGCCAGATCGGCTTGCCGAACTGCTTTCGCTCCTGCGCGTAATCGAGCGCGAACTCGAAAGCGGCACGCGCGATGCCGAGGGCGCCGGCCGCCACCCCAGGGCGGGTCGCCTCGAGGGTCATGAGCGCGCCGAGCGCACCCGGACCCGCGTTCTCCGCATCAGGCTCGCCACCCAGGCGGTGATCAAGAGGCACATGGCAGTCATCGAGGATGACCTGGGCGGTATGGCTCGCGCGGACGCCGAGCTTCTGCTCTTTTCGGCCCATCTTCAAGCCCGGTGTCCCTTTGGGCACGAGGAAGGATGCGATGCCCGCCGGGCCTTTCGAGGGGTCGGTGTTGGCGTAGATCACGTGGTAGTCGGCGATGCCGCCGTTGGTGCAGAACTGCTTGGTGCCGTTGAGCACGTAACCGTCGCTGACCCGGGTTGCGCGCGTCTTCATCGAGAGCGCGTCCGATCCCGAGTCGGGTTCGGTCAGGCCGAGTCCGCCGAGGACGAGCCGGTCCGGATCTGTGAACTCCGGCAGCCACTGCTTCTTCTGCTCAGCGGTTCCGCTCGCGCGAATGCCTGCGATTGCCAGCGCCATAGACTGGATGCAGACGGCGATGCCGGCGCATCCCCAATGCAGCTCTTCGTTGAGCAGCAGCTCGGTGAGGAAGTCAAGGCCCTGGCCGCCGTATTCCTCGGGCAGAAAAGCCGCGGGCGTGAGGCCCAGCCGATGGGCCTTCTTGACGACCTCGTATGGAAATTCTTCCGTCTCGTCGTGATGCGCGGCCACCGGCCGGATCTCATTGACGGCGAATTCGTGCGCGAGGTCGCGGATGGCCTCCTGTTCGGCCGTGAGCGAGAAATCGAGGGGCAATGCGCGACTAAAGGTACTCGGCTGAGGCTTTGGTCAGGACCGGCTCTCCACGCTGGTTGACGGCGGTGAGTGTGAGCTTGCCCGGGCCGGCATCATCGGCCGCGAAAGTAACCGTGTCGCCGGGTTCGACCATGCCCGCAAAGCGGCAGTACAGCCGGCGCAGGCGCTTCGCGCCCCCCGCGGCCTCCGATGCGACACAGGCCAGGATCCCCATCTGCAGCATTCCGTGCGCGATGACTCCGGGCAGGCCGACGGAACGTGCAAAGTCGCCGTCGGCGTGAATCGGGTTGTGGTCGCCGGACGCCTCCGCGTACGCAGCGATCTGGTCGGTGGTGAAGGTGGCTGAGCGCTGCGCCCGCGTCACGACCGGATCACGAAGAGCGCGCGAGACCGGCATACGCCCGCGCCGCCGGCGTCGGTGGTGTGGGTCTCGAAAGTGATGAAGCGCATGCCCCGGCGACTGATATCGGACAAGACATGGGCCGCCGACGTGACGGTTTCGCCCACCTCCGGATGGCGCTCCCATTCGAACTCCTGGTCCGCGTGCAGCAGCTTCGCGAAATCCACCGCCGCCTCCGGATCGCCGAACAGCTGCGGTGCGGTGACGCCAAGCGAGTAAACGGCCGCGAAGGTCGGCGGCACGCCCTCAGCCGGATCGGCGCCAATCGCGCGAGCAAAGGCCGCGACCCGATCGGGCTCGATCACCGAGGTCACGGACGGGTAGGTCTTGCCCTCGACCCCCACTGACTCTGGTCCGCCCTCAGACTCGGGCTGGGCGGAAGCGAGAGAAGACTCGGCGCAGGAGCAGCGGGCGCAGCGCCGACCAGGCCTCCAGGACCGAGGCGCGCGCCGAGCGAGCCACGTCGGGCGGCGCATAGGCGGCGATCACGAATCCGTTCGCAAGCGAGCGCATCGGCTCGGAGGCCTCCGGGAAGCTTCCGGCGAGGCGCCGGCCGAGCTCGTACGGCGTCTCCCCCGAGCGCTGATCAGCGCCCGCGAGCCGGGCGAGCACAAGGGTGCGCCGCCAGACTCCTGTCACCGTGCGAGGACGCAGGTATCGCGCAGCGGCCGCAAGCAGCAGGAGCAGAAGGCCGAGCACGATGCCGACGATCTTGGTCAGCGTGTTCGTGTCTGGAATCCGGAGCGAGAACCCGCCTCCGGGGACGTTGCCTGTCGGTCCTGCCGCGTTTCCACCCAGGCGGCCTGTCGGCGGGGCCACCACGCCACCCCCCGTGCCCGCGCCATTCGGGTCGTTGCAGAGCAGGTCGCGCTGGCAGATGTTGCTCGAACCACTGGCACCGCGCGGAATCGAGAAATAGACGTTGTCGTGCGTCGGCTCGAACTCGATCCAGCCGTACGTCGGAAAGTAGACCTCGACCCATGTGTGCGCGTCGTCGCTCCGGACCACGAAGCTGTTGACGGTCGTGTCGTAAGTGCCGGGACCGTAGCCACTGGCAAGGCGAACCGGAATCCCGAGCGAGCGAAGCATGTCGCCCATCGCCGTGGCGAAGAACTCGCAATAGCCCTCGTGCGAGTGGAACAGGAACCAGTCGATCGGATCCGCGCCGGCGGGCGCTCGCTGTGGGTCGAGCGTGTAGTTGAAGACCGGGCCGCGCAGGTACGCCTCGATGGCCGCGGCCATGTCGTATGGGGTTTGCGCTCCGGCCTGTTGGACGACCGACACAGCGAGGGCGTGGATCCTGTCGAGAACGGGAGCGGGGCGATAGCCGTTGGGAATGCCCATATATGCGGACACCCAGTCCGGATACGAGGTTCCCGCCTGCTGCAAGTTAACGTCGGTGGCCAGAGAAAATTCGACCGAGACGTCATAGCCGCCTCGAGAGGTCCGTGGTGATGCCGTCGACAGGCGGTCGACATTCATCAACGGCCCCGGATTGTTGATTGGCGACGGCACGAGTGCCTCGATCACCGTCGAATCGCGGTTGACCTTATAGAGCCGGCCGGGAGTGAAGAGGATGTCTGCGTTGCCGGTCGGCGGCGAGAGCATTTTCACGTTGAAGCCGGCGATGCCCAGCTTTGCGTAATCCTCCCCGAACGCAGGGATCGCCTCCCTCGCGAGCGATTCTCTGAACTGCGGGTTATCCGAGTATCGCCAGGCGCCGTTGGCAAGAAGGGTGTCGTTGACTCCGCGGAAGTAGTGAGGACCGACGAACTCACCGGTCACCGTGTAGGTGAACACGATGTCGCGAGTCCGCTTGAGCGAGCTGTTCAGCAAGACGTCTGGCGAGAAGCCTGTGGTTCCACTTCCGGTGCCTCCTGCCGTCCCGATCTGTCCTGGATGGCTCAGGGTCTGCAGCAGCTGGGCCCAGCTGGTGAAAGCGTTGGATTCGATATCGGTGGTGCGGTCGACGGTCGATAGCGGCGGCAGCATGATGGCCAGCACGACGAGCGCCGCCATCGCCACAAGACCGCTTTCCCAGAAGTCCCAACGCGCATCTCCCGTGAGCTTTACGCGCGCCCGGTTGGCGTTGTCGATCGAGTTCGTGTAGTTGGTCCAGAGCAGCAGGGCGAGTGTGAGCACGAGGACCGCGAGGACGTATCCGTTCTGATTGGCGGGCAGGTTGAGGAGGGTCGTCGAAAACGCTGCGGCCCCGGGAATGAGGCCGAGCATCGGCTGCCTCCAGCGCAGGACGCACCACGCAAGCCAGCCCCCGGTCACCCACATCAGCCATCCGATCAGCCACAGGTCGAACGCACCATCTGCGATGGCCGAGCCGTCGAGCAAACGTACCCACCAGGCGTGCAGGAGTCCGAGCCCGAGCGGGTCTGTTGGGTGCGCTGCATGCAGCGCCGGCCAAGCGGCGAAGCCGGCGACAAACGGCCCGATCGCCATCCCGATGGCCAGCCCCACAACCCATGACACAGGCAGCAGCGCAAGCAGGCCGAGGACGATTGCGCCTCCGAGCGCAATCAGCGGCACGATCTCGATCCCATCGACCCAGTGAGCAGTGACTGTCGACTTCGATACCGCGATCGTGATCAAGAAGACGAGTACCGAAGTCCACACCACGCCTCCGGGAAGGCCCGCGCGCGTGCGGCGAACCCACCGCGTCGGGAAGCTAGCCGATGCGGATTGCATCCCGTGTCCTCATCAGGCGGGCAAAGTCATCACCCTTGCGTACGACATAGAGATCGACGTCCTGCCCGAGGTCGAAGCTTGGGTTCTGGTCGGGACCGCCGAAGCTGGCCACGTCGAGATAGAAGACGAGCATCGACGAGCGGCGGCCGCGAACCGCCTGCAGCAAGCGGACCCAGCCCTCGTCGGCGCTCGGCGTGATGACCGCGATCGCGCGGCGCGGCAGGCGACGGATGCGGTCCCACGCCAGCGTCTTCGTAAGCGAGGTGCGGCCGTCAGCGGTTGCCACGGCGAGGTAATCGAGGATGAGCCGGTCCTGGCGCACAGCGCGGTGCGGCTCGAGAATCGTTCCCTTCGAGTCATTGGCGATCAGTCCCACCTGGCGGCCGCGACTATGCACTTGCGACGCCATGGATGCCGCGAGGCTGACCGCATACTCGACGGTCGACTCCTCGCCCTCTCCGTAGTGGACGTTGTGGTCCAGGTCGAGCAGGATCCAGAGGTCGGTCGTCAGCGGCTGTTCGAACGTCTTGGACATCAACCGCCCATGACGCAGCGAGAGAGGCCAGTGGACGCGGCCGAAGCTGTCACCCGTGGTGTAGTCGCGGACGCCGCCGGTCTCGGGCGGATAGTCGGCCCACGCACCCAGGCTCTGCGAGCTGCCGACCTGCTGGGCGCTCGGCGTCATGAGGTCGGGGATCGGCCGCACGCGTGGATAGACGAGCACCGTGGTGCGGTTGCCCATCTTCAGGGTCTGGTTGAAGAGGCCGAACGGCTCCCGGACGCTGACCGAGGTCGGGCCGAAAGACATCCACCCCCGGCGTCGGTACACGCCGCGAGTCTTCCAGCTCACCAGCTCGCTCCCGACCGAGATCACCCGGCCGGGTTGGTAGTCGGGGATCTGGCCGAGATCGCGGATCTCCACCCAGGGCGCTGGGACCCAGCCCGACCGCCGCACCTCGATGACTTCCTCGTACGGCTCGCCCACCGTGGGCGTCCCGGGATCAAGCCTGCGGGAGAGCCTGATGCCCCGAATCGCGATCCTCGGCCAGACCCACGCGACCACGAAGAGCAGGCACAGCGCATACGCAAAGGCGTATGCGGGGCGGACCGCCGTCAGGTACGTGAAGAAGAGGAGCAGGCCTAGCGCGGCGGCGAGGGCGATCTTATTCATCAAAGCCAGGCTTGGCGTTTAGGGAGGACCGGAGTCCTCACTTGCGATTTATCCGTCGTACGCCATCTGGGGAACGTGCTCCCGTTCGAGCAGCCCGGCGACCAGCTTGCCGGCCGATTGACCCTGCATCTCGGCGTTCGGCCTGAGGATGATCCTGTGCGCCAGCACCGGTTCGGCCAGCGTCTTGATGTCGTCGGGGATCACGTACGAGCGTCCCTGCACAGCGGCGAGCGCCTGGCTGGCGTGGAAGAGGTTCAGAGTGCCGCGGGTGCTCGCGCCAAGCGCGACCTCGGGGTTGCCGCGGGTTCGGCCGACCAGGCGCGCGATGTAGTCGCGAAGCTCCGGCTTCACGAACACCTCGCGCACGGCTTCCTGGGCGGCGTGCAGCTCGTTGGGCGATACCACCGGTTGCAGCTCCAGCATCGGCGACTCGACTTTGCGATGGCTGAGCAGGTTCGACTCCTCCTTCTCCGACAGGTACCCGAGCTTGACCTTCATGAGGAAGCGATCGAGCTGGGCTTCGGGGAGCGGGAAGGTACCGGAGTATTCGACCGGGTTCTGGGTCGCCATAACCATGAACGGCTTGGGCAGGTCATGAGTCTCACCGTCGATGGTTACCTGTCGCTCTTCCATCGCCTCGAGCAGGGCAGCCTGCGTCTTGGGGCTCGCGCGGTTGATCTCGTCGGCGAGGAGGATCTGCGCGAACACCGGTCCGGGTCTGAACTCGAAGTCGTTCTCCTTCTGGTTGAAGGCACGGACGCCGGTGACGTCGGAGGGCAGCAGGTCGGGGGTGAACTGGATGCGGCGGAACGTGCAGTCCAGCGAGCGCGCCAGGGATTTCGCGAGCATCGTCTTGCCGACGCCGGGGACGTCTTCGATGAGCAGGTGGCCCTCGCAAAGCAAAGTCACCAGGCACAGGCGGACCTCTTCTTCCTTGTTGACGATCGCCCGGCCGACGTTGGCGAGAAACGCATCGGCCACGCGGGTGACGACGTCGGTCACCAAGCCGGGCGGGCCCCCATGTCCGGGATTATAGGTTTGACCGTTCGTAGCCACTCGACGTGAATACGCGTGGCCGTCGGTTTTGGTTCCGCGGCGTTACTTTGAGGGCCTGACAACCGTGTCACTTACATAG